>CAMLRX010000011.1 GCA_946482545.1 uncultured Flavihumibacter sp.
ACCCCATTAAAAGAAGAAGGTATTGTGAACTGGTTGCGCATGTTCGGATCCGCATTCTTCCATGGAATGTCGGAAAATGAGGTGACTGAAGTGCTGCAACAGGTCCAGGAAAAACTCCGTCCGACCAACCTCATCAACGGCGTATGGACGGCAGACTATAAACGGTTGCGCGTGGTGGCCGTGAAAGAATAAACTTATTGCGGCTTGTAAGTCACGATATCAATACCAATCCCGTTCGGGTCTATGATGGCAAAATGCCGGTCGCCCCAAGGTTCGTCGCGTAAGGAAATCGCTATGGGAATATGCTTTGCGGTAATCTCTTTGTACACCTCATCCACATTATCCACCTCTATCGTCAGGAACATTCCTTTTCCTGGAAATGCCGGTTGAAAAAGTGGTTGCTGACTGGGGTGATCCGGTAACAGAAAGGCCAGTTCAGCCTGCTTTCCAGGCGTGTGCATCAACAGGTAAAAATCATTTTCAAAGGTGATCCCGAAATGCAATACTTCCTGGTAAAATGCTTTGGTTGCTTCCAGTTTACTGGTAACAATCCCGGCGTTCATTTTCATACTTGTTGTTTTAATGTTGGAATGCCGCTCCGGTATGCACCAACAAACCAGGGCAAGCATTGCGGTGATAAAATTGGTGCGCATTGCGTTGAATTGATCACACAAAGTTGCACATCAAAATACCTGGAACATAGTAAAAAACGGACATAATCAGAATGCCTGGGAAGGAGTGGTCCCGAACATGGTTTTGAACTCTTTGATGAAATGCGCCTGGTCGTAATAACCCATATCGAAAAAGAGTTTTTCCTTTTTAAGACTTACTACAGAAGGCTTCGCTGCAAGCACCTGCTGAAACCTGACCACTCTCCCGAAAGTTTTGGGCGATTCGCCAATATACTGCCCGAACAACCGACGCAGTTGCCTGGAACTGATGCCTATTTCCTTGTTGCTTTCCAACTGAACGTTTCCCCCTGTTTTTATCAATAATTCCAATGCATTTAAAACTCTTGGATCAACGGAAAGTAAGGCGTGGTGCACCTTTGGCAGGAAGAACGCGTCGGCTTTCTGTTTGAATACTTCAGCATCCTGAAACGTGGCGGCCATCATCTCCATAAAAGCATAACATGTTTTATTGACCATGTTGAGATGAAAAGATTGGTTGGCAAGGTCTGCTGCATCCACCGGGAAAAAAAGCGGAAACGCACCCGGTAAAAAACGGATGCCCGCATAGTGAAAAAACTGTGGCAATAGAAACGCTGTATAACTGGAGCAGAACCCCATCACAAAATTTTCCTGTGGTTGTAAGATATCCGTGAATACATCCATACAACCGTCTGCCACCACCCTGTAGCTGAAAGGTGTTTGTAAGGACGTTTTTGTTTTCAACTCCCAATAACAATGAATAAATCCCGATAAAGCAGGATGGGGGTGCAGCTCCGTATAAGATACATATTCCTCCATCCCCGAAACAGTTGGCTGCACAGGACAGAAATTCCTGAACACCTCCCTTAATGCGTCGCCGGAAACACCTCTTGCGCTATCATGATTGGAACTAACCATAAAACCTCCTTAAAAGCGGTACGCCAATACGAAAAATATACCCGCTAATACTTAAAACAAAACGCGAAGAAACAACGCCTTGCGTCCTTGCTTCTTCGCGTCCTTGCGTGAAATACTCCTCACATCTCGCCTATCCAATAAAACTCACATCCAGCGAAATAGGCACAGCCGACAGTGCTTTAGACACAGGGCAACCCGCTTTTGCACCATTGGCAAACTCAGTGAATTTCTCCGCGTCTATGCCCGGAACCTTACCTGTCAGTTTCAATGCAATTGCCGTGATCGCGAATCCGCCATCAACCTGGTCAAGTGTGACGGTTGCTTCTGTAGTAAGTTCTTCGGCTACAAAACCAGCTTGCGTAAGCGCAAAACTGAGAGCCATGTTAAAACAACCTGAATGTGCTGCGGCAATCAGCTCTTCCGGGTTGGTACCTGCTTTGCCGTCTTCATTCTGGAAACGGGTTTTCGCTGAATAAGGTGTGTCATTGAAAAAACCGCTTGGCGCATTCAGGCTACCGGAACCATCTGGACCGTTCCCTTTCCATACCGCGGTTGCTCTTCTTTTCATCATTTTTATGCTTTTTAGGTGATAAATAAAGGTGATTGATCAAGGGTACAATTACTGTTCCATGAAGGTTTATGGAGAGCAATGGAAGGTAAGAAAAAATCCGGACCAAAGTCCGGACTTTACAACATGTTTTTGTTATGCCAACCCCGTTTTTTCACCGGGATCAGAGTTCCTCAATCACGGATACGCCCCTTGTTTTATCACCACTGGTCCATTCCCAAACTTCATGAAGGCGTACCTTTCCATTGGGCAGGATTTCCGGTGTTGAACTGCACCTGCCTGTCATCAGTTTGCCTTCGTCGTTTACCTGGTGGTAACACATTTCGATACGGCCTTCTTCATCAACAATGCCAAGCAGATGCCCTTTGCGGATTTTTCCACCGGCGTATGCCGCGCTGAGTATTTCTCCTTCCTGTTGGTAGTGAAAGATCGTTTCCGCCGAGGTTTCTCCATTCTCCGTATTGGACATGGGCCTGAATTTCTTTCCGTTGTACGATATCATATCGGAAAGATAGGAAACAAATGCATGCTGCTCGTTCACCCAGGCAGAGGTTTTGCCGGCAATGGCCCGTAAAAATAATTCCCAGGAAAGTTGCATGATTGTGGATTGGACAGGTAAGGTGTTTTCAACTTCTTAGAAAGACATATCATCTGCGCTGGGACCGTAACTGCCGGGGATGGGAATGTCCAGCAAACGGAGGAATACGCCCAGTTGTGCACGGTGGTGTATGGTCTGGCTCAGGCTGACCCTCATCATGCCTGCCTTCGTTGTGTTCACGTAAATATCATTACCGCTGCGCAGTACCCACTTTTCGTCCAGTTTCTCTTCATTAGATTTGGAAAGAAGTTCCAGTCCGCTTTCCAGGTTTTTCTCAAAATAGTCCAGCAACTCCTCGTTGTTATGAATCTGCACGGGGTTGTAAGGCGATGTGGCGAAATCCAACTCGTCCGTAGTAACGGCCATGGATACCCAGGAAGGAAGTTCTGCGATATGCGTGGCAAGCTGTCGCATACTCATGCTTTTGGGATGCGGCTTCCAATCGTATTTATCTTCGGGAACAATTGACAGCATTTTCCTGGTGGTAACGGCTTCATCCTGCATTTCTTTCAATAGTGTGTTGATGGTCTTTGACATTGTTGTAGGTTTTTGTTGTTTGATAACACAAAGAAAGTTACACCTACTGACAGCCCTATGGCAGTGGTGTTTTTGAAAATGAAAAAAGATTTGATCGGTGAAAAAACGGAGAATGGGGGTAGAAAAACACCAATTGGTTTTTATAGCCGGAAAATCAGTATAAATTTGTGTTGCATTATTCAGGAACGCCCCACCTCCACCACCTGGCGTTCTTATTTCAAAAACAAAAGAATGAAAAAAGATCAAACCATCTGGTTATCCTATGACCTTGGATTGAAAGGTGATTATCCTGGCCTGTATGCCTTTCTTGATGCGCAGGAGGCCCGTGAATGTGGAGAAGGGCTGGCTTTCTTCAAAAGGAAAACTGAGGAGGATATGGCAGAATCCATCCGACAGGAATTGAATAAATATATGAAAGCCGCAGCCACTGACAGGGTGTATATCGTTTTTCTTGATGAGAAAAACGGGAAGCTGAAAGGGAAATTTCTTTTTGGAAAAAGAAAGCGTGCATTGTGGGAAGGATATGCGCTGAAAGAAGGATTGAACGAAGAAGATTTTTAGCATGAGAAATGTAATACTGACTGATACAGGATTTTGGTTGGGATTATTGGACCCGCGAGATCAGTTCCATGAGCATAGTCTTGCCATTATGGAACTAATCTCCGCCGGAAAAATAATGATGCCCTGGCCTTGCGTATATGAAACCATATCGACAAGATTAGTGCGGCGTAAAAGACAGTTGATCTTATTAAAAGAGCTGATGAGAATCAACGGGGTTTTGGTGGTTGATGATTCAGGTTATCGTGAAGGGGCATTGAAAGAGGTCTTTTCTGATCAGTTCAGCAAAACAAAATCTCTGAGTCTTGCCGATATAGTTATCCGGAAAATGATGGAAGATGATTCGCTCCGGATCAATTTTCTGGCAACATTCAATCAGCCGGATTTCGAAGACGTATGCAGAAAGCGAATGGTGGAAATATTGTGTTAGTATAACTAATACTTTACGGGCAATTGCTTCATGTATTCGCCTACTTCTATATGGTCTTTTTTACGGAACGGAAGCTCCGTATACCTGATGTGCTGTATTCTGGAAACTCGGAAGTCACGGTATTCAACGCGTTTATGGCACCAGCCGATAAGGTGCCAACTGAAGGCGTAGAAAATGAGACCAATAGGTTCTACCTCGCGGAGACTCGTCTCCTGGTTGTTGTTCCTGTACCCGATCTCTATGATATGGGAATTGGAAATAGCATTCTGTATTACTGACAGGTGCTCGTAGTTGTTGCTGACCGAGTCCGGGAACTGGTGGCGGATATTGTTGGTAAGGAGTTCGAGTTTTTCCTTTTGGCTCCCCCTTAGCACGTTCTTTACTTTGCTGAGGGCGCTGGAATAATTCCTTTGAATGGAACGGTCGGCAACGCCGTTTACAAGTCCTTCCATCAGCAGGAGTGCATTCGCTTCCTCATTGCTGAAAGATATGGGCGGCAGAAAATAACCCTGTACCACGAAGTAGCCGCGGTGCTGTTCAAAGCTGACGGGAATGCCTTGTTCGCAAAGGGCCTTTATATCGCGGTACACCGTACGGATACTGATGTTGAATTTTTCGGCGATCTTTTCCGCGGGCACAAATTTTTTGGACTGCAGGAAAGTGAGTATCCCGAAAAGTCTGTCTATGCGGTTCATGTTAAGATGTGGTCTGTCAAAGATAGTGTTTTCCATGACGGTAAATTTCAGGCGATACGCTCCCGCAGGATGGTGCGCAGTTTCTCCGTGGCGGTCCTCCGGAAATCGGAAAGGTAAATTTCATGATGGGTACCGATTAACTGAAGTTGTTTCCGCTGTATGAAGGTTTCAAGCGTACGGAGCGTTTCATGCTCCTGTTCGAATGGGCCCGTATGCAGCACCTGGACAAAGCTGCCACCCTCCTGCTCGAAGAAACGGATGTTGCGCGCTTCGGAAAGCCGCTTCCGGAAATGAACGATTTCAATGGCGGTCATCATTTCGTCTTCGGTAACAAACGGAGGCATCCGGAGCAGCAGCCGGTATGCCCATTCACTGCGTGGAATGAGTAACGGCGCTTCAGCCATTGAAGTGATCCTGAACTTTTGTTTGTCGAACCACCAAAGACATTCCAGTTTGGGGACCTTAAAATCGCGGCCCCTCGACCTGAAAATATATTTGATGGCATAAGCGGTGCTGTAAAGGGCTTGTATCTTTTCAGCAAAGGTATTCTCGGAGGGATCGCCTGCCCCGGGAAGTGAAATGTATTGGGCATCGTCCTGGAAAACGATTTCTGGATGGCGTGATGCCTTATAATAGGATAGCAGTTGCTGGCTGCGGGATGATAATGTTGTCATAGCTTTTAAGGTGTTGTAAAAACAAAATAAAAGCACAGCAGTGTCAACCCTATGGCAGTCTGAAAACCAGTAAATAAAAAATCCCGCCGGAGCGGGATTGGTGTAGTAGCATTGTTTACATAGATGGTTCTTTTTTCTTCGCTTCCTCTTCATTCATGGCCAGTTTCAGCTCCTGCTTGAGGTTCTTGTCCCAACTCAGGCTTTGGATCTGCCACCTTGTTCCGGGATTGTACAGAACAAAGTTGAAGCGCACCGGCTGGCGCTCATACTTCACCAGAAAACTTTTCATCACGTAACTGGTTCCGATACTTTTTTCAGAAAGCAATTCATATCCCATGTATTTCCCCAGGCCCTGCGTTAGTTCCCGCAGGTGAATCTTATTCTGGTTCATTACTTCCTGGTGACCCTTCATCCAGCGGTTGTGCTGGAAAAGTTGCGTATAAGCTTTTGTAGGGTATTGCTCATAGAGATAAAAAAATTCTTCGGTGATGCGTTCCCGTGGTTGTTGCTGTGAAAAGGCGGATGTACAGCAAAGCGTACATACGAATAATGGCAATAACATTCGTTTCATGTGTATTCAGTTTAGAAAATGAAGGAATGAAAAGACGGCGTAGAAGCGTTTGCAATCAAACTAAAGTTATCACAATCCGGGCTTTTTTTCAAGGAACAGGGCGGAATAATTTTAACGGTTGTTTCATGTGCGGAGTCCTAACTTTGCCGCATGAAACCGAGGTTATATTATTGTTACGATGCCTATTGCGGCTGGTGTTACGGATTCAGTCCGGTGATCAGAAAGCTCGCGGCAGAACATGCCGCACAACTGGATTTCGAGGTGCTTTCGGGGGGAATGATTCTTTCCGATAAACCTGCACATATCGGTGGAATGGCTGAATACATCAAAGGCGCTTACAAAACAGTGGAAGAATACAGTGGTATCCGTTTCGGAGACGATTACCTGTGGCATATCCTCAATCCGGACCAGAGCGACTGGTTCCCGAATTCACTCAAACCGGCCATCGCACTTTGTATTTTCAAGGAATACTTTCCTTCCATGCAAATAGTGTTTGCCTCCGATCTTCAATATGCACTACATTTTGAAGGAAGAGACCTTTGTGATGATGAGGCTTACCGGCATTTATTAGAAAAATATTCGATCAACACGGAAGATTTTTACAAAAAACTGCACGATCCTATATATGAAGAAAAAGCACGTTATGAATTCGCGCTGGTGAAACAACTACAGGTAACAGGGTACCCAACGGTGCTTATTCAAACTGCACCGTCAAAGTTTTACCTTGTGAGCCGCGGTTTCACGGATTATGAAACCATAAGCGCCAGGGTGGAAGCCGTGCTGAAAGAGTTGGAAACTCAGGCTACTTCGTAAAACTCAAGGTCTTTCAGAAAACGTGGATCAACGGTTGCCCCGAGCCCCGGGGTTTCAGGGAGGTGAATTTCATGCCCTTTGTATACCATTCCTCCTTCAACGGGGTCCGCTTTCATGGTAAACACCATGTCGAGATCACAATAGAAGATATTGGTCCGGGCCGCTGCGAAATGGGCGCTGGCCGTAAGGCCGAGCCTTGACTCGCACATACTGCCCATCATACAGCGGATACCGGCGGCTTCCGCGATTCCGTTGATTTTATCGGCCACCCATAGCCCGCCGCTTTTGGCCAGTTTGATATTGATATAGTCGCAGGCGCCCATTGCGGTGATCCGCTGCGCATCGTGGTGGTCGAAAACGGATTCATCGGCCATGATCGGGATCGGGGAAGCGTCACGAACGGCTTTTAAGCCGGCGTTGTTCCAACGGGGAACGGGTTCCTCGCAGTATTCCACGTAATAAGGCGCTATGTTTTGCAGGACCCCTATTGCCGAAATCACATCCCAACCCTGGTTCGCATCTACCCGAAGCGGTGTTTCCGGTCCGATGGCTTCCCGGATCATACGGATGCGTTTCGTATCGTCCGCTACATTTGTTCCCAGTTTAACCTTGATGGCAGGCGCGTTTTTTTCCTGAAGTTGCAACGCTTTTTTCACCATATTCTCTGGGGTGGAAAGACCGATCGTTTCATCGGTGAGCATCACCCTTGCAGTTCCGCCCAGGTACTGGTAAAGCGGAAGTCCGGCCATCTGGGCCCGCAGGTCATACAAAGCCATGTCGAAAGCGCTTTTCAGGGTAGGATGAAAGGCCATATACCTGTTCAGTTCCTGCATCCTGCGTTCGTGTTCCAGCGGATTTTTACCCAGCCAGAGTGCCGCGAAGTCCCGGGCCAGCGTATACCCCGTATTTTGTGTTTCTCCCACCAGCATCGGGAACGGAGAACCTTCGCCCCAGCCGGAAAGTCTGTTATCAAGACCAACCTCTATTAATATATTATGTGCGGCATGGATGGTACCCAGAGAAATGGTGAATGGCTCCATGGGAATATCGTACTTATAAACGCGGACAAACCGGATTCGTGGCATTTTAACTGATTGATTCGTTGAAAAGGGAAATTACAAAATCTCCGGGCATACGGTGTTTTTACAATCGATTGATCCGTGTTATTCCGTAGTTGTCGGATTTTTGAAAGAATTCCCCCTAAATTTGCCCCCTAATCTTTAAGAACTCACCATGAAATCAACACCGTTCACAGAAAAACACATCGCGCTGGGTGCGAAAATGGCCCCTTTCGCAGGTTATAATATGCCAATTTCCTACACAGGGATCAACGACGAGCACCATACGGTACGGACCAACGCCGGTGTCTTCGATGTGAGCCACATGGGAGAGTTCATCCTGAAAGGACCTGATGCACTCGACCTTATCCAGCGCATCACAACAAATGATGCCTCCAAACTTACTGCCGGAAAAGCACAGTACTCCTGCCTTCCGAACGAAAACGGCGGCATCATCGACGACCTGATCATTTATTGTATTGAAGAGAACAAGGTTTATATGATCGTGGTGAATGCCTCTAACATTGAAAAAGACTGGAACTGGTTCGTGCAACACAACACTAAAAATGTGGAGATGCACAATGTTTCAGAAAAAACCTGCCTCCTGGCCATTCAGGGCCCCAACGCCACCAAGATATTGCAGCCCCTTACCGAAATGGATATTCTCAACCTGAAGTATTACACGTTTGTAAAGGGCACCTTCGCCGGGGTTAAAAATGTCCTGGTCAGCGCTACAGGGTATACCGGAGCAGGAGGAGTGGAGATTTATTTTGAAGACGAAGGCGACAATGCTTCCATCATCTGGGACGCGATATTCGCAGCCGGGACACCACAAGGCCTGAAGCCAATCGGGCTGGGTGCCCGTGATACACTCCGACTCGAAATGGGGTATTGCCTTTATGGCAACGATATAGATGATACTACTTCGCCGCTGGAAGCCGGCCTGGGATGGATCACCAAGTTCACCAAAGATTTCACCGCCCGACCAATATTGGAAAAACAAAAAGCGGAAGGGATTACCCGGAAACTGGTAGGCTTCGAAATGGTGGACAAAGGTATTCCGCGCCATGGTTATGAGATTGTGGACGAAGCCGGCAATAATATCGGCGTGGTTACTTCCGGAACCCAATCGCCGAGCCTGGGCAAAGCCATTGGTATAGGATATATAGCACTCTCCCATGCTTCCGGAGAAAACCCCGTTTTTATTAAAGTACGTGATAAACAACTGGCCGCGAAGGTGACCAAGATGCCTTTCGCCTAACTGATTTGAAAAAGATGGAATTGAATAAACCGACTTTATATACCTGCTTCTCTCCCGCATTGCTGGACCTGTACACCGTAAACGATGCGGTGGTCGTGATCATTGATGTGCTGCGGGCAACATCCACGATTACCACAGCACTTTACAATGGCGCGAAATGCGTCATTCCTGTGGACAGTGTGGCCCGTTGTATAGAACTGGGTAAACAGATTGATGGTATTACAGCAGGAGAGCGGGATGGGAAGATCGCCGAAGGGTTATCTTACGGGAATTCTCCTTTTGAATATCCACGGGAATTCGTGCAGGGAAAAACACTGGTGCTTACCACCACCAACGGCACAAAACTCCTGCACATGGCACTCGAAAGGGGGGCGAAGGAGATCATCACAGGATCCTTTCCTAACCTGTCCGCTGTTTGCGATTACCTGGTAGAAAAAAAGTTGCCGGTGATATTGGGTTGCGCCGCCTGGAAAGACCGCGTGAACATGGAGGATATGCTGTTCGCAGGCGCTGTAATCAACAGGATCAAAGAAAATTTCTCCATTAACTGCGATTCATCTCAGGTTGCGGAGACCATGTACCAGACTGCCAAAGAAGATATCTTCGGCTTCATGCAGGAAAAGGGCGCCTCGCACTACCATCGCCTGATGGGCTTCGGACTGGAAAAAGATATCAGGTATTGCCTGGAACCGGATGGCGCCAATGTGCTGCCGCTTTACCAGGATGGAAAGCTGATCGTTTACTGATCCAGGTTTTCGTGGAACCGTGAACGGTAGTTAAAAAATATTTGTAGGATTGATTGCATACAATCTGAAAATCTTCCTATCTTTATCGTGTCAATCCGCCGGTGGACAGCATGTGTGGTGGCTGGTGTCTCGCCAGTGCGGATTGACCTTTTTCAGGTCAACTCTCATGTGTCCGTATAGATGTGAAGATCAGGGAAAATGAAAATTTTTCATGAATGGATGATCCCTGAACAACGCCGGAAAAGGGGCAGGCGATCGATGCCCTTGCTTCCGGTTATGGTGTAGGTTTTCTGTAACTTCAAAAGAAAAAATGAGTGAAGCGAAAACTAAACCGACACAGGCTTCCGTAAAAGATTTCCTGTTGCAGGTCCAGGAGGAGGACAAGAGAAAAGACTGTATTGAGATTTGTGCATGGATGGAAGAATGGACTGGCTTGCCCCCTGTAATGTGGGGCGATGCTATGGTGGGTTTTGGAAAATACCATTACAAATATGCCAGCGGTCATGAAGGTGATTGTTTCAGGTGTGGCTTTTCACCCCGGAAACAAAACATCTCGTTGTATGTAACGATGGGCTTTGAGCATATCCAGGACTTACTGGCACAACTTGGGAAAGTTAAAACCGGTAAGGCCTGTATTTATATAAAGCGGCTGGGAGACATTAACAAAGCGGTATTGAAAGCCATCATCGACAGGAATTTTAAGCTGTTGAAACAATACGATTGGGTAACAGAACTGGTGTAAATTTCTGCTAAGCTGGGTCCGGGCGGTCAAAGGTGAACAGGAATGCGGGCTCTACCTCCAATGCTCCCGCCAGGGCCAGCAACATCGTGAAGCTGGGATTACTTTCCCCCTTCTCAATACGGTGAATCTGGCTGAAATCAACATCGGCTTTATCGGCCAGTTTCCGAAGACTCATCTCCCGGCTTTCCCTGATTTTTTTGAGATGGCTGCCAAGTGCCTGTAACAAGGCTTCGTTCCTGGTACTGTTCATGAGGTAAAAGTGTGAATATTAAACGCGCCGTAAATATAGGCAATTACTCTTTTTAATGTAGGTTTGCCCCATGCCTTCACTGCTCCCATATTACCAGGACAGGCTGCTGGAAGCCGGTTGCGACGAAGCTGGAAGAGGCTGCTTTGCCGGGCCGGTTTGCGCCGCGGCAGTGGTGCTCCCACGCGACTTCCACCACCCGCTGCTGAACGACTCCAAACAACTGAAGGCCGCCCAGCGGGACCTCCTGCGGACCGTGATCGAAAAAGAGGCCATCTCCTATGGCGTGGCCATGGTCAGCAACGAAGAGATCGACAGAATCAATATTCTGAAAGCATCTTTCCTGGCCATGCACAACGCCATCGCAAAACTGGCCGTTATCCCGGAGTTGTTATTGATAGATGGGAACAGGTTCACCCCATATACCGGTATTCCCCACGTATGCCATATAAAAGGTGATGGTAAATTCTCTTCCATCGCAGCGGCAAGTATATTAGCAAAAACTTATCGTGACGAATGGATGGAAAAAGCCCACTTCGAATACCCATCCTACGGCTGGAACCAGAACAAAGGCTATGGAACGGTAGTTCATAGAAAAGCCATTGCCGACGTGGGTTTGAGCCCCTATCACCGGCTCAGTTTCCGTCTGCTGCAGGAAACACCCGAGCTTTTTGCGGAAGAAACAGAATAACCTACTCCTCTTCCCACGGACCAAGGCCCTGCCGGGTCACAACCGGTTCTGCACCCGTACAATCCACAATAGTGGAAGGTGTCATTCCCCCGGGACCCGCGTCAATTACAATGTCTACCCTGTCCTTGAAGTTTCGGTAAATAAGTTCCGGATCACAATAATCTTCCACCATCTCTCCGGGAAGTGAGGCACTGAGTATAGGATGCTGTAATTCGCGCAGCAATGTGCGGACGATCTCATGGTCGGGTACCCGTAACCCAATGGTATCCTTCCGGCTCTTCAGGATACGCGGTACCTCTTTGCTGGCAGGAAGGATAAAAGTATAAGGACCCGGAAGGTAATGCTTCAACATCCGGTACAGTGGGGTTGAAATACTTTTTGTGTATTTACTGAGATCACTGAGGTCGGAGCATACAAAGGAAAGTTGCGCTTTCGCGGGATCCACCTGTTTCAGCCGCGCCACTTTTTCGATGGCTTTATGTTGAAAGATATCACAACCCAAACCGTATATCGTATCTGTTGGGTAAACGATCACGCCCCCGTCCAGCAAACATTCCACCACAGTTTTTATCTGGCGGGCAGGGGGATTATCGGGATGGATGTGTAACAACATATTGATGTAAGTTAATCATTTAAGTACTAATTTTAAGTTTGTGTAAACTGCATTGCATGGATTTGAAGCCTGTAGATACGTTTGATCAGATCAGCCCATCCGACTTCCGGAACAATTACTACCTGCCAGGAAAACCTGTCGTAATAAAGCAGTTTGCCCACCAATGGCCGGCCTACCATAAGTGGAACTGGGACTATTTTAAGAAAATGGTGGGCGACAAACGTGTCGGTCTTTACAACAACGTCAAAAGTGATGCCTACACCCCGATTAATACGGCGGACGATTATAAAACATTCGGAGAATACATTGATATGATCCGGAAAGGTCCGGCGGGCTGGCGCATCTTCCTTTTCAACATATTCGACCACGCACCGGAACTGGTAAAAGATTTCGCCTGGCCGGAGGAATACATGAAGGGTTTCGTGAAAAAATACCCCATGCTTTTTACGGGTGGCGCATCCTCTATTACCCACATGCACTTCGATATTGACCTTTCCCATATCCTCCATACACAGTTCGCAGGCAAAAAACGTGTTTTACTTTTTCCGTTCGAAGAGCAACATAAGTTATACAGAAAGCCTTTCGAAGTGCTTAGTCTGGCTGATTTCTCTAACTATTACAAAGGAAACGGCACACCGGATTATGAAAAATTCCCGGCCCTTAAACTTGCGAAAGGGTATGAGGTTATACTAGACCATGGCGATACCCTGTTCATGCCGGCGGGCTACTGGCACCACATGGAATACCTGGAGAGTGGCTTCGCGATGAGCCTGCGCGCCCTGCAACCATCCCTCTCCGGAAAGCTGAAAGGCATCTGGAACCTGTTTGGAATGCGTACAATCGATACCGTTATGAAAAAGACCGCCCCGGTTTGGTGGTACAAACAAAAAGAAAGGCGCCTGCTGGACAATGCCGCACGGGTAATGGGCTGAGCCGTTAAAAAAAATCAAAAAAAATAGCGGTCGCCTATTGCAGATCACAGAAACACTTACTACCTTTAAACCCGCTTACCAATTCATCCCATAAAGGTAAGCCCGAAACCATCATCCCTAAGAACCATCCAATTTCCAGCTTACCGAACCATCCAATTTCCGCCCGTATTTCCAATTCCATCCTACTATTTTTTTAGAATTTTTATTGCTACAGCATTGCTGTGAACATATATAGAACCAACCGGGGTTCTCAAAGCTTACCTATTGGCAGGCCACATCCGGTATGAAAGTATGACCACAAAAGAACCGAATTTTTAATGATCTGCTGTTGAACAGCATACTGCTTTCTTTTTGTGGTTTCAGAGGTAAGCACAGGCCGGCGATTTCAATCGCTGGCTCTATTTTTTTATAGGAGGGTATAATTGAGATTTGCAGATAAACCAACCAGGCAAACAGTACCGCATAAAAAGAAGAAAGCCCAATCATAGGGTACGATTGAGCTTCTTTTTGTCCAAACCATCGATCTACGTCCAAGTCAGGTATTGATAATCTTCGATTGCTGCAAATAGTTTTTGTTGGGGTGGTAGATAAAAAGACAACTGCCCCCCTTTATGGTATTGATCACATTTTTGTGGTCTTTAAAAGAGACAGCGGGGCACCCAAAACTTCTCCCCATGAATTTGTTGGTTCTGATGAATTGTTCGTTCACATAATCAGAACCGTGGATCACAATGGCCCTGTTCCAGGCATTGTCGTTGAACCCTTTTTCCAAACCGCGGATCTTAAGCGCAAGGCCATGTTCCCCGCTATAGGTTTTGTCGGTAACATAAAAACCCAGACTGCTTTTGTGGGACTCGGGTTTATTGGAGAAGGAATTCGCAAACTCACTGCCGGAATTCCTGCCGTGCGCCACATAGGTATTGATCAGCACCTCTTTCGTTTCGAGGTTGATCACATAAAGACGCTTTTTCCTGGAAGACTGGCTGAAATCACAAATAGAAAGTATTTCATCGTTGCGCACCACCCCTTTCTCCACTAACTTCCTGTGCCCGTTAAAGGCATATTCAAAAACTTCTTCATTCATCCCCTTTTCTTCCAGCTTAAGGCTGTCAAAAAGTACTGCCGCTGCTGAAACATTGGCATCAGCGGGCATCATCAATTCAGCGGGATTCCGACGGATACTGTCGGTGTAAGAAGTTTTATCAGAAGAGAAAGACCGGTGAACCGAGGAAAATACAGGCCCGAAGATACCTGCCACCATAATGGTTCCGGTAAGAAGGGCTGGATTTAAAAAGGATCGGATCATCAAATTTCGGTTTTTCATTTTCATCACATTTCCTAAACGGCAACTTGAATGAAAATAGTATGCCGAAATCAGATTCCGATCCTTTTTTAACGACTTTTCAACAACACTAAGTGTTTTCACTGATGTTTTTCTGCGCGCCTGATTTCCATTTCACATGAAATTCTTTTAAATATATTCTTACCAGTAAGATAAAGAGTGATATGAGCAACGGCCCGAAAATAAGCCCTATAAAACCGAACAGGTCAATCCCTATAATTACACCAAAGATGGTGATGAGTGGATGGATATCTCCTATCTTCCTGGCGAGGGTAAACCTGAATACGTTGTCCACGGTTCCTATTACGCCAAATCCATACACCAGCATAAATATCCCCTTCCAGGTATCCCCCTGTGCAAAGAAAATAATGGCCAGTGGCACATAGGCAATTGCGGCCCCCACCACCGGAAGCATGGCCGTAATACAGGTAATAGTGAACCAGAGCATCGGTTCCTTTACGCCTATGATCAGGTATCCTATCAGCCCCACAACACCTTGCAAAATAGCAATAAGCGGAATGCCTACTGCATTGGAAACCACGATGTTATTCACTTCCTTGTTTACCCGGTCCATATCATCGTCTTCTATGGGCGTGAGCTGGTAAACAATAGCCTGCATCTTTTTACCGCCTGTAAGCATGAAAAAAAGCATGAAATACATCATGACGAGCGTAGTGAGGGTATTAAAGGTGGCGCCTACCACAGAAGGCAGCATACCGGCTATCTGTCCGCCCACTTTCTGGATATTATCCCCGCTCACCAGGTCCATACCCACCTGTTGTTCGATTTTCTTCAGGAACACTTTCACGGCTTCCATTACTTCTCCAGAATGTTCTACCGCGAAGCCAACTTTCGAAGAAAGCAGGTTAATCACCAGCATAATCGGGATAAGAATGATCAGAAAGGAAAGCAACATAAGAATGCCCGCGGCGGCCGCGGGCTTCCATTTTCGTTTTTGTACCAGTCTTACCTGGTACTTTTGCATCAGTACATACAGTGTAAAAGCACCCAGGAATGCAGGGATAAAAACCTGCAGTTCCCGGAAAAGAATGTATCCCAATGCGAGGATAATACCTATGAATGCTGATTGACGTACCTTATCGGTATCGAAGTAACTCATCGGTTAAGATTATAAGGGTAAGATACAGGTTATACTTTAGAAAGTATAACGTACACCAAGACCACCCCAGCTTCCCACAAAGCCACGTCCGTCGCCGAACTCAAAAGATGGTTGCCAGTCGATAGACATGTTGATGGGCGCTCTGTTGAATTTGAAATCCAAACCCAGTACGCCGTCAAGTCCTGCATAAGAACCGCCGCCATACTTATTGTTGTAAAAACCGATGTGCGCACCAGGTCCGATATACCATTTCAATCCGGGCGCTCCGGAAATATCACCGTGTATTTCATACAAACCGGTGATCCTCGCACCACGGTTCCAGAAATAACCGATGAACTCCACCGCGTTCTCACTCACAAAATGTTTGAGGGAAATACCACCGCCGTCCCACACCTTAACACCCAGTGCGGTCTTGTAATCTGTACCCATCGCTTGTGCACTTACTTTTTCTGTTGTGGCGAGCGCAATCAGCAACCCTGCCATCATCATCATCTTTTTCATGTTGTTTCTTTTTTGGTTCATGGTACGCTTTCAAAAAATGATGCCAGCCAATGGGGAAATGCGCAGATTACTCCCCACCATATCCATGATGCTACACAGCCTATTGCCCATACAGCGCAGATTTCAGCGGAACGGATTTTTCAGGAATGATGGAAACAGATTTTAAAACCACAAAAACTTGTTACAATGAAAAACGATAACCTGATCGAAGTACTGAACGACCTTATCCGCATCAACAACGACCGGATTGAAGGTTACGACAAAGCAATGAGCAACGCTGAAAACATTGATGTGGACCTGAAAGCAATCTTCTCCCGCATGGCCGACCAAAGCCGGAATAACGTAAATGAACTGACGCAGGAAGTAATGCGCCAGGGCGGCGAACCTGCAACAGGCACCACCGCTTCAGGCGCCATCTACCGCACCTGGATGGATGTGAAAAATGTATTTACAGGAAAAGACCGCACTTCATTGCTGGAATCCTGTGAATTCGGAGAAGATGCCGCTCAGAAAGCTTATGAATCAGCATTGGCATCTGATGCCGAAATGACCGCTGAAGTAAGGCAACTGATCACGGATCAGAAAAGCAGCCTCCGCACTTCGCACGACATGATCAAGAAATATCGTGACATGCACAAAGCGGTGAAATCATAACTGTTCTTAATTTTTAAAACGATTCCCAGATGAAAAAGATATTCATAAAAGCAGGACTCTTAATGGCGATTGTATTTTCGCTCGCAGCCTGCAACAATACAGAAACAGATAGTAAGGAACTGGCGGAAGACAGCAACGAAGCCAAATTTGATACAAAGGCAGGAGAAAACCAGGCTGAATTCGTAGTGGATGCCGTGGCCTCCAACAGCGCTGAGGTCAACCTCGCCCAACTGGCCATACAACGCAGCGGCAATGCGGAAGTGAAGGAGTTCGCAGCCATGTTGGAAAAGGAGCACACCACGCTCACCAACGAGTTGAAAACACTGGCAGAATCGAAGGCGATCACAGTTCCCACTGAGTTATCTGAAGACGCAAAAGAAGATTATAAGGAACTCTCCGAAACAAAGCCGGAGAACTTCGATAAGCAATGGGCCAAAGAAATGGTGGACAAGCATGAAAACACCATTGATAAGTATGAAAAAGAATGGAAGCAAACAACCGATCCTGAATTGAAGCAATGGCTGGAAACCACTCTGCCTAAAATAAAAGCGCACCATGAAAAGGCTAAAGCCTTGCATGATAAGCTGAAATAAAGGGTGTTCCGGGGTATATAACGTACCCCGGCCCCATTTTTCAGGAAGTTGCGGAAAACTTTCCACACAAAAATCCGGTTCCGCCTTAAAAGATTCCGGCATGAAATTTACGCTACATTAAGTATAAAACGCTCCTTATCAAGTAAAATCAGCAGTCATGGAAAGCAATATTAACACCGCTTACGAAGCACCATATATGAAAAGTCTGGCAGCATGCCTTAATAAAATGGTACAGGATGGATACGTGGAAGATTTCAAAGCAACAGATCGCGGTTTAACTTCCGTTCATACGTCAAAACATTACTTTCCCGAAGAAATTCATGTGGTGAACTTCTTCAGGTTTGAAGGAAACTCAGATCCGGAAGACAACGCCATCATGTATGTGATTGAAACCGATGACGGTGCGAAAGGAACAATCGTAGACGCTTATGGCGCTTACGCGGATGAAAACATCAGCAAGATCATCAAACAGGTGGAAGACATCAAGAAAAAAGCACACACAGACTAAACATATTAAAAGGACGGGTTTAAGGGTAAAACGGCCAGCCTCTTCAGGGGCGGCCTTTTTTTATTCCCGCCAGTTGTCAATTTTCAGCAACCTGAAAAACTCCTCCTCTTCGTATTCCTTAACGCCGCCCGGAGGAAGGCTCCCCAATTCAATAGCTTCTATTGAAGTACGAATCAACCGCAGACACCTGTGCCGCAAACTGTCCACCATCTTTCTGACCTGGTGAAACTTCCCTTCGGTAAGCGTCATTTCGATCCAGGAATGCGGCATCGCTTCCCATTCATTGTAACGTGGTCTCGGTGCAATATGCGCGGGTTTATCCGTTAAAATAACCTTACAGGGCAGTGTTTTGTACCAGCTTCCGTGGCTTGCTGAAATGAGCACGCCATTCCGGAGTTGTTCCAGCGCTTCCTCCGTAACAACATTCTTTACCTTAACCAGGTAAGTGCGTTCATGCGGTTTTTCACCCTGGAACAATAACCGTGTTACCCTTTTGTTCGTTGTAAGAAGCAACAAGCCTTCCGAGTGGTTATCTAATCTTCCAATGGCATGCGTTCCTTCCGGAAAGGGAAAATCAATTTCTCCGAGCAGGTGTACATTGTCCGGACTTATAAACTGCGAAACCATATTAAAGGGCTTGTTCAGCACAAAATACCTGTGAGGAGATGTTTCCATAAATCAGTGTTCGTATTGCAGGGTAATATCGGTAAGAGCATACCCTGTGCAGGTAAGCCGTAATCCGTTTCGTATGTCTTTATCCGTTAGTACCTCATTGTTGTTCATGATCAGCGCTCCTTCAACACACTTCGCCACGCAGGAGGAGCACCTTCCGTTCCTGCAACTGTAAGGTAGAGCAATGCCTTGTTGAAGCGCGGACTCAAGTATTGTAGACGGATATCGCGTTTGAAAAGAGCGCCGGTTCCCATTGGCAAGAATGGTCACATTTTTAGGCGTGGTATCTTTTACCAAAGGCGGTGGTGGTAATGCTTCTGTGGTAAAAAATTCACGCCTCACCTGATCGGGACTGAAGCCCATGGTAAGGACACTGAAGCGGCACATGTTCATGAACAGCGGAGGCCCGCAGGTGTAGAAGCGGGCATCTTCTCTTTTGTAGCGCAATTCCCGTTGGATGATTTCCTCCAGTAACGTATTGTTCACGTGTTCGGGCCGGACAAAATCGATCCATCTGAAATGGTCATGGTGTAAACGTTGCAGGTCTTCCAATTCACCGCGGAAGATGGTGGTTTTTATGGAGTGGTTCTGATACACCAATGCAATATGAATATTGGGCGCTGAATACAGCAGGTGTTTCAGCAAAGAGAAAACAGGTACTATTCCGCTTCCGGCCGCCAGTAAAAAAACAGTGCGCTCCACCGTGTTTTCATCATCGTAAACAAACATCCCTGCTGGGGGCAAAGTTTCCAGAACATCCCCTTTCTTCAGGTGACCGAGCAGGTACCGGGAAACTTCTCCATTCTCAACACGTTTCACGGTGATGCGCAGCGTGTGATCAGTACCGGGAGCAGAGGCGAGAGAATACGAGCGCCGTATGGGTCTGCCATGCAGTGTGAGCAACAGCGTGAGGAACTGGCCCGCTTTGTAAGGAACGGGTTCGCCATTTACGGGCGAAAGCAGGAAGCTGGCCGCGTCCGGCGTTTCAGGAATAATATCAGTTATAACAAAACAAAGTGGCACCTGGCAAAGTAAAGGGAAGAAAATTAAAAAGCAGGACCTCGGCCCTGCTTTTATCATTCGGTTAACCGGCAATGGTCAATCGGTTAGATCTTTTCGGAAAGCTCTTTACCGGGTTTAAAGCGGGCAACTTTTTTCGCTTTGATCTTCAGGGTTTCACCTGTTTGTGGGTTGCGGCCTGTACGGGCTGCTCTTTTGGAAACAGAGAAAGTACCGAAGCCAACCAGGGTTACTTTATCTCCTTTTTTCAGCGCTTTAGTTACTGTATCGGTAAAAGAATCCAGTACGGCAGCGGCTTCTTTTTTAGAAAGGTCTGCGTCGGCAGCAAGCTTTTCGATTAATTCTGCTTTGTTCATAGAAGTGTTGTTTTACGGCGGCTAAAGTAAGGAATCCTGTTAGAATGAAACGCACATTTTATACCCGTTTTTCTATCCGTGAAAAAACGGGTCAAAGAAATTTTTCTATGCTAAAAAAATTAGTAATTTTACAGGAGTTCCATTCCCCACCATGGAAAACAGGCACGATACAACAATCAGGAAAATCATTCATATTGATATGGATGCCTATTACGCGTCCATTGAACAACGCGACTTTCCTGAGTACCGTGGAAAGCCTATAGCCGTTGGTGGATCTCCTGATGGTAGGGGCGGAGTGGTGGCCACAGCGAGTTATGAAGCGCGGAAATTCGGCGTGAAATCGGCGATGCCCTCGAAGATGGCGCTTCAGTTGTGTCCGCAACTGGTTTTTGTGAAGCCGCGGTTTGAGGTGTACAAATCAGTATCGCAGCTCATCAGAAGTATATTTCACCGCTACACCGATCTGGTGGAACCCCTGTCGTTGGATGAGGCCTACCTTGATGTAACGGAAGATAAATTAGGCGTAGGCTCCGCCATTACGATCGCGGAAGAAATCAGGAAGGCAATCTGGGAAGAACTGGGGCTCACGGCTTCGGCAGGGGTTTCCGTGAACAAATTCGTGGCGAAGGTTGCTTCGGACCTGAACAAGCCCAATGGTATGTCCTTTATTGGCCCCTCGAAGATAGAAGCGTTTATGGAGGGACTGAAAGTGGAGAAGTTCTTCGGCGTGGGAAAAGTGACCGCCACCCGGATGAACAAGATGGGGATTTTCACCGGGGTCGACCTGAAGAAAATGGAGGAAGCGTTCCTATTGAAAAACTTCGGTAAAGCGGGCGCTTTCTACTACCGTATTGTAAGAGGGATCGATGACCGACCAGTTCAGCCACACCGCGAAACCAAATCGGTGGGAGCGGAAGATACTTTTCCGTATGACCTTACTTTGCCAGAAGAAATGTACGATGAACTGGGAAGGATCGCGCGGATCGTAAAAGACCGGTTGCTGAAACATGGATTAAAAGGAAGAACGCTTACGCTGAAGATTAAATATGGTGATTTTACGCAGATCACAAGAAGCCGTTCTATGCCCTTTGCATTAACGGAGTTGGAAGCCATCCGGGAAACCGCGATCCGATTGTTGCAGGCGATCACGCCGGGAGAAAAAGGCATTCGCCTGCTCGGCATTTCCGTATCCAACTTTGAAGGACGGAATGAACAGGATGCCCTACGGCCCATAACCGGCAACGGACAGTTGAAGTTGTCGTTTTGAGCAAAGAAAAAAAAGCAAACAAGCTACCTTTGCCGCATGAATGATCTTCCTGCGTTCTTTCTCCGGAAAGCAGCCGAATACAACGCACCCTCGTTTGTGCCGGCAGACCCGATATGTGTGCCGCACAGCTTTTCGAAAAAGCAGGACATCGAGATTGCGGGCTTCTTCGCCGCCATCTTCGCCTGGGGAAACCGGACCACGATCATTGGGAAAACAAGAGAACTGATGGCGTTGATGGGGAACAGTCCGCACAACTTCATCCTCCACCACAAAGAAAAGGAAAGAGAAAAGCTCCTTGGGTTTAAACACCGTACCTTTACAGCCACGGATTTGCTGTGGTTCGTGCAGGTTTTACAGCAGCATTACAGGCAATACGAATCACTGGAAACAGCCTTTTTCCCCAGCCCGGTGAAAACACAGGAAGACGTGGTAAAGAACGGTCTGATCCGGTTGCAGCAAACATTTTTCGGCACGCCGGGAGCGCCCATGCGTACGCGGAAGCATCTTTCGAGCCCGGAAAGAAATTCCGGCTGCAAAAGATTAAATATGTTCCTCAGGTGGATGGTAAGGCACGATAATAGCGGGGTTGATTTCGGACTCTGGAAGAACATCGCACCAGCAGACCTGATTATGCCCATCGACCTTCATGTTGCAAGGGTTGCAAAAAGATTCGGACTAATGGAAAGAAAGCTACCCGACTGGCAGGCCGCCGAAGAACTGACCGCCTATTTCCGCACCATTGATCCGGAAGATCCGGTGCGGTTCGATTTTGCACTTTTCGGACTTGGCGTATTGGAGAAATTCTGATTCCTCACCATAAAAACCGCGGTTATGGAAGCAATGATCACAACCACCATCTGGCAGGAAGCCGCCAACGGCGTAAGGCTGCACCTTGAATTGGAGATCGCCAGCTACCGGCATTACGATCAGTTCATGGAAGCACTCCGGCATTACGTGAACAAACTTGTAAACGAAGATTTTACGAAACTGGTACGCATCCTCTACCGGATGGACATCAGCGAAAACAAACTCCGGAATCTGCTCGCCGACCATCCCGACGCAGATGCCTCCGTAATCATTTCTGAAATGATGATGGAAAGAGAAATTAAAAAAGTGGAAACGCGCCAGCAGTACAAGACTTCAGGAGACAGTGCCGAAGAAAAATGGTAAGGCTCAGAACATGAGCTCTTTTACCTTCTCTTTGTCTTCCTTCTCCTTCTTCAGATCGAACATGGTCCCGAAAACATGGTCCCAGATCGTGGTGCTTACCCCGAATCCATTGTGTTCGTTCTTGTAATGGTGCAGGTGGTGGTTCCTCCAAAGGGGCTTCATCCATTTGAAAGGCGGGTTCCACGCGTGAATGGCATAGTGCATGGTGCCATACATCAGGTAGCCCAGCATAAAGCCAGGGAAAAAGATATAAGTGTATTCGCGGAGCATCAGGTACTGCATACCGAAAATCGCTGATGCCAGGATCAGACTGGGAATCGGTGGCATAAACAGGCGCTGGCGGTCGCGGGGGAAATGGTGGTGGTTGCCGTGCAAAATGTAGGCAAACTTTTGCATTCTCGGGTTCTCACTTACAAGGTGGAAAACAAAACGATGCGCCACGTATTCGAAAAGTGTCCAGGAGAATCCCCCCGTCAAAAAAATGCCTGCAATAAAAAGTACGCTGAAGCCCAGGTGCGCACCGGCATGGTACAACATATATCCTATAATAGGAATGTACATGCCCCAGATCACCAGTGGGTGCGTTTTGGTAAGCATTTCCAGGTACTCGCTCTCAAACAATCTTGCCTGACCTTTATTATGAATCTTATCAAACTTCATCGAACAGGTTTTTTACAAATTTACAGGTTCGTCTAACAACTTTGGCCCGCTGCCGGAAACCTCCGCGCAGGAAAAAGTTCCTCAAATGATGCGGTTATAAGGGGGGTTGGTATATTCGTGCTGAATATTCTGCTGCAAATTTATAGTTTTAATGATTGTTTGAATAGTAATTAGTTACAAACGGAAATTTTACTCAATAAAAAACCGGGTTTATACAATGTGCTTCGTTCCGGAAGCAGGCTCCCGGTAAAACAAAGAACTGATGAAACTTGTCACTTTCCTGAAAGACGGCCACGAGCAACTGGGCATCGTACACAACAACCTTATTTTCGACCTGGAGGCCCTCCATTCCGATCTGCCCAATTCCATGAGCATGCTCCTTGGTTTCTGGGATTCTTATTTCCCAATGGTCCTCACATTCGATAAAATGCTGAAAGAAGGAAAGATAGCACCCGAAAAGGGGTTTCCTTATTCCGAAGAAAAATTGCTGGCCCCCGTGCCGCATCCCACATCCTGCCGCGATGGCTATGCTTTCCGGCAACACGTGGCCGCAGCAAGGCGCAACCGCAAAGTGGAAATGATCCCCGAATTCGATCAATACCCCATTTTTTATTTCACCAACCACAATGCAATTCAGGGGCCTGGTCCCATTCAGTGTATGCCCGACCATTTCGAAAAACTGGATTTCGAACTGGAAGTGGCCATCGTCATCTGCAAACAAGGAAAGAACATCAGGGCGGAAGAAGCAGATGATTACATTGGCGGTTATATGATTATGAACGATATGAGTGCACGCCGCCTGCAAATGGAAGAAATGCTCCTGAACCTCGGCCCCGCCAAAGGAAAGGATTTCACCACGGTGATCGGGCCAATGCTGGTTACCCCCGATGAACTGGAACACCTGAAAGTGCCTGCCAAAGAAGGACACACGGGAAACAATTATAACCTGGCTATGAAATGCAGGGTGAACGGCATCCAGGTAAGCGAAGGAAATATGGCCGATATGGACTGGACCTTCGCCGAAATCATAGAACGCTGTGCCTACGGCGTAAACATCTATCCCGGTGATGTGATCGGAAGCGGAACCGTTGGAACCGGCTGTTTCCTGGAACTGAACGGCACCGGAAAACTGAACGACCCGAATTACAAGGAACAATGGCTGCAACCCGGCGATGTGGTGGAAATGGAAATCGACGGACTAGGCATGCTTACCAATACCATCGTAAAAGAAGAAACAGACTTTTCCATACTGGCCCTGAAAAAAAATCTGTAACCATTGGCCGCTCCATCCATACCAAAAATGGAAAAAACCTGGATCACCGCATTGGGCGGCATTTCCATCCTGTTCATCCTGGGAAGGCTTTTCCTCTCCGG
Source organism: uncultured Flavihumibacter sp. (assembly GCA_946482545.1). Next base: position 24,540 of record CAMLRX010000011.1, read on the forward strand.
TGATGGTACTCTTGATATCCAGATGATGGATACCTATTTTGTGATGGAAGGGGGAAAATGGGTCTTTTTATTGTTGTTATGGGGGTTGTATTTTTTCCACCTCGGCCTCCAAACTATGGCCGGATGGGGCAGTGGATGGAAAAAAGCCGTGATCGCGATGTTGGTACTGTCCATCCTGATGAACATACTCGTATATAAATATTTCTACAATACTTATATGATTTCCGGCGCATTTGAATGGCCGCTGAACGATGAAGAAGCCCGGAAAATTCTGTTGAAACAACAGGAAGTGCTGAAGCAGGCCTTCGTTCCCATCGCAGTGCCCATCGTTCTTTTTTTCCTGATGCAGTGCATCAGGCTTGTACAATTGATCATTTCAAAAACTGCTCATGCCTATCCTGGACAGTCAACAACTTAAGCCCGCGGAACTCCAGAATTACCTGCAACACTGCATTGCGCCCCGCCCCATCTGCTTTGCCAGTACCATCAGCAAAAGCGGACAGGTGAACCTGAGCCCGTTCAGCTTTTTCAATCTTTTCTCCAGCAATCCCCCGGTGGTGGTATTCAGTCCCGCCCGGAGGGTACGCGATAATACCACCAAGCATACTTTACAGAATGTGGAAGAAGTGCCTGAAGTGGTGATCAATATTGTTACTTACGACATGGTACAGCAAACAAGCCTCGCCAGTTGTGAGTTCCCGAAGGACGTGAACGAATTCACCAAGGCTGGCTTCACCATGGAGCCCGCCACGTTGATCGCCCCCCCGATGGTGAAGGAAAGTAAGGTGAAACTGGAATGCAGGGTCACTGAAATAAAGGCATTGGGAACTGAAGGCGGCGCGGGCAACCTCGTGTTCGCGGAAATATTGCGCCTGCACATCAGCGATGCTATTCTTGATGCAGAAGGAAAGATCGATCAGCGGAAACTGGACCTGGTCGCAAGACTCGGCGGAGACTGGTATTGCCGTATTACACCGGAAAACCTTTTTAAAGTACCTAAGCCCAACACACAATTAGGCATTGGGATCGATGCCCTGCCAGATGCCATCAGGAACAGCAAAATACTGACGGGCAACGACCTTGGCATGCTGGCCAACGTAAGCATGATTCCCAACGTGGATCCTGCTTACACCGACGACCGGCTGAAACAGATTTTTCAATACTATAGTGTAAGTCCTGATGAAATGGAAAGAGAACTGCACCGTTATGCACATGAACTGCTGGAGCAACGCAACGAAGCTTCAGCCTGGCAGGTGCTGCTCTCATTAAATACCTGATATTCACGTTTGTTGAAGTGTAAATTGTGTATCTTGGGTACAATCATTGCACTGTTCACCTGTATTGCTAAAATAAAATGATCCTTCGATGTTATTAGAATTACTCAGGGTAAAAGTACAGGAACTGATTGTTACCGAAAGCGTGGAAAGCTACCCCGGCAGCATTGGGTTACCCCAGGAAATTATTGATGCGGCAGGCTTGAAAAAGTTTGAACTGGTGCATGTGAACAATAAAACAAATGGAAGCCGCATACTCACTTATGTGGTGCCTTCCAAAGAAAGAGGACTGGTAACCGTGAACGGCGCCGCTTCCAAACACTTCAATGCCGGCGATCACATCCATGTACTTTCCTTCGCTTATGTGAAAAGGAAAGAAGCCGATGCCCACGTGCCGCGCATCGTTTATACCGATGAACAGAATTTTGTGAAAGAAGTGAAGGATTATATTTTCTAACTACATCCAGTCGCTCCCGGAAATTTCAGCTTTAAACAATGCGTAGTTCATGAGTTGAACCGCTTCCTGCCTTTTAATATAAGGCAGGGTTACCACGCCTCCCGCGGTATGCAGTACCAGGGTGGCAAGGTATTTTTTCCGTTGATACATACTTTCGCGGAGCGATACCTTCTGTATTTTATCCCAGCGCAACAGGGCATTGTGTGTACCCCATACCCCTTTGTGGAGTTGAAGGGCCTCTTCCCCCAGGAAAAAACGGAATCTGCTGGTGAAAACACGGGTATGCGCATAAACCACCGGAACCAGTAACCACCACCAGAACGCATGTAAGCCCCACCAGTAAACGGATGCGCCGCACAATGTGATGGCGGGAAGCAGTCCGGCAAAAACGGTTCTTCTGCCGGCGTACAACCGGGATATCCCATTTCCCGGCACCGTGTTCTGATCCAGTTCAGGATGGTATTTTTCCAGGAGCGCAGGAAGAAAAGAACGTTGGGTTACAGGTGTTTTCACCTGCTGATTTTCCTTCACAGCATCGCTGCCAACGGAATGGAACTGGAGCATCCAGAGCCCTATCTTCCGGCGTACGAAGTTCGCTTTCCAGGAGATGTACTGGATTTTACGGTAAGGCACCAGCTTTTCCCTCACCTGCAGCAGTCCGCCATAAATCCGGAATCCTTTTTCGCGTGAACTGATGAAAAAATTGAAGTACGTGAAAAAGGTGCGCAGCACCGAAAAAACGATGGATACAATAAGCGTGAGCAGAAAAAGGAACACAAACAGGGAAACAGATCCTGCCACCAGATAACCCGAAGCCTCTGTTGCCAGCGCCTCGATCTGGTCCTCCACCACATCACGTGCCTGCTGTAATAGCGAAAAAAGAAAACCCAGGAGGATAAAGAATGCCTCTATATGATTGGCTGAAAAACTGAGTTTCAGGAGATCGGCGAACCCGAGTTGAATAATCTTTTTCTCGTCATATTCATAAGGGGCGACCACGTTTCCAGAGGTTGATTCTTCATCATCATCTTCTTTTTCGGCGGCCGTCCGTTCCAGCACAAACGCCTTTAAGGCGGCTGCTTTTTCCAGTCCGATCGCATCAATTTTCACCTCTGTTTTTTCGGTACCTGCGCTGTCAAAACCCATTCGGGTAATGCCCAGCACTTTGTGGTAGATATTCTGTTCCAACTGCACTCCCTGGATTTTTTCCAGCGGAAGGGAGATGGTTTGCTTCCGGAGTATCCCGCTCCTGATCACCAGTTCTCCATCTGCAATATGAAACCGGTAGAAAACGAATTCCAGAATGGCCCTTATCAATACGAAAACACCCAGTCCTGCGAAAATCCATTCATAAGCATCGGAGGCCCTTCCTTTTTTAAAGAAATATACCACGATAAGTGGGAGGAAAACATTGAAGAAGCCCTTCAATACCTTGAAGAACATCAACCCGAGCCCTGCGGGCGATTGTCTCTGGGGCTTCGACCAGTCATACATTTGCGGGCTCATCGGTATTGATTTTTCCGGTGATATACGCTTTCATCGAAAAGGCATCGGCTTCTTTTAAGCCTGGTATCGCGATGTCGCCATCACTACCGGCTGTGTACACACGCAAAGTAGCCAGCCCGAATTTCCGGTCTATGAGGCCGGAAGATACCGAGCAGTGCTGCACGCGGCTGAAAGGGCAAACGGAAACGCTTTGCACCAGCCAACCCGAACGGTAAAGAATATCTCTTTCGCGTAAGGCGTAAGCTTTTCTCCGGAATGAAAGCATTGCGAGGTACCAGCCGATAAAATGCGTTAGTGATATAACTGAAAAGGAAATGATCAGGTAAAGATCGGAACGGATTTTTTTGACCCCGATGTATAAGCCTGCGGCCACGGCGATAAACAACAAAGCCGAAAGCAGCCACTGCCATGAAAGGGAGCGGGCGTAAGGTTTTTCAAGAGGAGTGAACGGTACGCCTGAAGCATCGGGCAACTGCGACGGGTCCACGGAAGCATTACTGAATTCCATGGTACTAATATAGTGATCCTAATTGAAATTCAATTCCGGCGCCCAGTCTGCCAGGGGAACGGCTCCAGAAGGATAGGTATGAAACACCTGTTCCACCACGGAAGCCGTGCGCATCGAGTAGTCCACGTTAGCCGTTTGTTTGGATTGAAGCCATTGTTGAATGATGCCCGGGAACTGTTGGTCCACTTTCATAACAACGGGAATACCCATTTTTTCGAGCGCCGCACCATTACAGTATTGTTCATACTGCCCGCGGATGGGAACGGTAAGCAATTTCTTTCCGAGGAACAGGGCTTCCGCCGGCGTTTCAAAACCGGCTCCTGTAACTACACCGTTGCAGGTGGCCAGACTTTTATCGAAACCCTCCTTCTGAACGGGGAACAGGGTCACATTCTGTTTACGGATGGTTTGCTTTACATCTTTGGAGAAGAGATGAAAATGCACTTCAGGTACCAGGTTGAGGAGCGGAACCAATGCTGTGGAAGGAAATGCGGAAAGGTAAACCGTGATGTGTCCGTGATTTTCCGGTGTGGTATCCCGTATTTCTTTTTTGATCACGGGGGTGAAAATCTGTTCATCGTAACGGTCAAAATGCAGCCCGATGTAATGACTTGCACGGGCGTAGTTTTTAAGAATCCATTCTCCGAAAACATCTTTCTTTTGTGGCCGGGGAGTATTAACCGACTGAAAACTGGCCTGGTGGCCGAATTGAACGGAAGGTATTTTTTTGAGGGCACAGGCCAGGGCGGTGATGGCTTCGAAATCGTTGATCACCATATCATATTTTTCCACGGGCAGGTCGCGGGCTTCCCTGAAGCAGCGGGTAAAACTGGTTTGGCGGAGCATTCTGAGGTAATCGAGTCCGCCGCCGTTGTTGTAATACAGGCTCAGTCCCTTGCTGCGGTAAGCGATGGGCGCATTCAGTTCCAGGGAGCAGTTGTCACCGCTCAGGAAAAGGTCCACTTTCCCGTAATTTTCCAGGTAAGGCAGCAGTTCCATGGCCCTGCTGATGTGTCCGTTCCCGGTAGCCTGCACCGCATATAATATTTTCATGATCAGATGGCGAGGGATTTAATGAAAAGATTGATCTCATCCGTTACGACCGTAAGCGTTTGCTGGGGTTTTTCTTCGGGCTTATGGGCGAACTGTGTGGCATCGTAGTGATAAACGTGCCAGTCGTTCTTGTAGTATTCCAGGGAAGTGAGGTTTTCCACCCAATCTCCGGAGTTGAGATACATTACGGAGCCATTCTTATTGGAGATTACTCTTTTTTCAGGTTGGTGAATATGCCCGCAGATCACATAGTCGTATTTCTTTTCAATCGCCAGTTCGGCGGCTGTCATCTCGAATTTGTTGATCTTCACAACGGCTTTGTTCACACCGTCCATCACCGCTTTGGAAAGAGAAATCCGTTCCTTCCCGATCAGCTTCATGAAACCATTGATGAACCGGTTCAGCAAAATCAGGAATCCATACCCGCTGCTGCCCAGCTTGGCCCAGAAGCGTGCCGCCCCCTGGGTGGTATTATCGAACACATCTCCGTGAAAAACCCAGGTCATCTTACCGTTAATTTCTATCACCAGTTTATCGGTAAGTTGGAAGTTGCCCAGTTCTATGTCGGAATATTTGCGCAACATCTCATCGTGGTTCCCGGTAATGTAAATTACCCTCGTCCCGTTCGACATCATGCTCACCACTTCTTTCAGTACCTGTAAATGCGCCTGGGGGAAATATCTTTTACTGAATTGCCAGCCGTCGATGATGTCTCCGTTCAGGATGAGAATCTGGGGAGAAATGCTGCGGAGGTATTGTACCACTTCTTTTGCCCTAGAACCATAGGTTCCCAGGTGTACATCCGAAATGACAGCTACATCCATGAGACGTTTTTCCATATCTGGCGTTTTTTAAAATTCAACATTCTTTATTACCGGGATATGAATGAACGGTTAACTTAATATGAAGCTATTGGCGGCGCATCAGAAGATAGCGAAGCGTCTCAGCAACAGAAGCCGTATCCCGGAGCAGTTACCGTGAAAACACGGTACCCGGTGGCACCGCTATGGCGGCGCCACCGAGTACTACCCCTGACAAGCTATTATGGTGACAATGCCTTTTAACATCGCTCATTCTTGAGTTATACGAAAACCGTGTTGAAAGATTAAGGTTATGCGATCTACATGTCCTCCATTTAGCTTCGAATTCGGCCGAGAAAAACACCTAAAAATCTGCGGATGGAACCCCGTAACTACCCCCGGAAAACAACGTCGGTGGCACCGGTTCTTCCTTCCCCCCACGCTTCACCTTCTCCCCCAAACCCTTCCCAGCCGTAGATCACAGCTAGTTTTCCCTACAAAAAGCCGCTGTAAAAGATTTTAACGGTACCCCCGGTGTTCAAAACACCAGCTAACCTCCTGTATTAACCTATCCCAGGCTAACAATGGAAATACCATCACTTCAATGCCAAAACCGTAACTTTGCTGCCCGTTTAAAGGCGTTTTATGCAATTATCAGAACAGGAAATCATCAGAAGGGAGAAGCTGACCGAATTACAGCAACTGGGCATCGACCCCTATCCCGCAGCATTATACCCAGTTAGTCATTACTCCGAAGCCATTAAAACCGGCTTCTCCGAGGAAAAGAAGGAGGAGTTTGCAAATATTACCGTGGCCGGCAGAATCATGACCATCAACGACAAGGGAAAGGTGTTCTTCCTCAAAATCCAGGATATGCAGGGCATCATCCAGGTGTATGTTAGGAAGGATGACATCTGCCCCGGAGAAGACAAAACACTGTTCGACCAGTTGGTGAAAAGGCTGATCGACCTCGGCGATTTTATCGGTGTGCAAGGGTTTGTTTTCCTCACCAGGACAGGCGAAGTAACCGTGCATGCGCAAAACCTCACACTGCTGGCCAAATCGCTGAAACCCCTGCCGGTGGTTAAACGCGATGAAGAAGGCAATGTTTTTGACGAAGTAACAGATCCCGAATTCAAATACCGCCAGCGTTATGCCGACCTGGTGGTGAACCCGGATGTGAAAGATGTTTTTGTAAAACGGACCAAACTCGTAAACACCATCCGCGAATTTCTGAATGAAAAAGGCGCGTTGGAAGTGGATACACCCGTACTCCAGGTGATTCCCGGAGGCGCGGCCGCACGCCCTTTTGAAACGCACCACAATGCATTGGACGTGCCCATGTACATGCGGATCGCCAACGAATTGTACCTGAAACGACTGATTGTTGGCGGGTTCGACTGGGTATATGAATTCAGCCGGAACTTCCGGAACGAAGGCATGGACAGGACCCATAACCCCGAATTCACCGTACTCGAATGGTACACCGCTTACAAAGACTATTTCTGGATGATGGACATTACCGAACAACTCTTCGAAAAAATAGCCATCGCCCTGCATGGTACCACCGAAGTGAAACTCGGCGACAAAATCATCAACTATAAAGCGCCCTTCAAACGCATCAGCATTTTCGACGCGATCAAAGAAAATACGGGTATTGATATCAGTGAGATGGATGAAGCTGGTCTGCGCGATGTTTGCAAACAACTGAATATCTCCGTTGCCCCAAGTATCGGCAAAGGAAAACTGATCGACGAAATCTTCGGGGCCACCAGCGAACATACTTACATCCAGCCCACATTCATCATCGATTATCCGGTGGAAATGAGTCCGCTCACCAAAAAGCACCGCAGCAAACCCGGACTGGTAGAGCGTTTCGAGCTGATGGTGAATGGAAAGGAACTGGCCAACGCCTACAGTGAACTGAACGACCCCATCGACCAGCGCGAACGTTTCGAGGACCAGATCAAACTCATGGAACGCGGCGACGACGAAGCCATGTTCATCGACCACGATTTTCTCCGTGCCCTGGAATACGGGATGCCCCCCACTTCCGGCATCGGCATCGGCATCGACCGGCTCTGTATGTTCATGATGAACCAGCACAGCATCCAGGATGTGCTGCTGTTCCCCATGATGCGCCCGGAAAAATTATAGGAATAAATCGGGCATCAGTTGCTGGTCCCGGTTCACCGCATATTTTTCGAAATCTGTGATGCCCTCTTCTGAAAGTACCTGTTCATCAATAAAAAAGTTGCCGGTACATTCAGTTGAAGGGCGTTTCAGTATATAATAAGCCGCATCGGCCACGATTTCCGCGGTGCGGCTGCGCTGTACCAGGAAATCGCCGCCCAGCAGGTTTTGTACGGCCGCCGTGGCAATGGTTGTTTTCGGCCATAAGGCATTCGCCGCGATCTTGTCGGAACGGAGTTCTTCCGCCAAACCCAATGCTACCATACTCATTCCGTATTTGCTCATCGTGTAGGCCAGGTGCTTGCCGAACCATTTGGGATCCAGATTGAGCGGGGGAGAAAGGTTCAGGATATGCGGATTGTCCGCTTTTTTCAGGTAAGGAATGCAGGCCCGGCTCATGAGAAAGGTGCCGCGTACATTAATATCATGCATCAGGTCGTAGCGTTTCGGCTCGGTTTCCAGTGTGGAACTCAGGTTAATGGCGCTCGCGTTGTTCACCAGGATATCGATCCCACCCAGTTCTGAAGCGATTTTCTCCACTACTTCAGCGATGTTTTTTTCATCGCGGATATCGAGTTGAACGGGCAGTACCTTGCCTGCTCCCTGTGCCTTCACTTCTTCCGCAGCGGTAAAGATGGTGCCTTCCAGTTTTGGGTGCGGCTCAATGGTTTTGGCTGCAATCACAATATTCGCGTGCTCTTTTGCCAGCCGCAAAGCAATGGCTTTCCCTATACCTCTGCTGCCTCCGGTGATCAATACAGTTTTGTTGGCGAAGTTCATAATGGTAGAATTTATCGTGTGTCTGTACAATTTACTTATTTCCCAACACATTGTAAAGGAATCATTTCCAACGCCTGTACCGTTTTTTCACTGATGCCATCTATCAAAAAATACGGGGCGGAAGGGTAGAAAATACTATTTTTCAGGTTCTATTCTTCATAACCTATATGTATTCAACCATGCAACAATTGAACAGGAGAAACACCCTGTGGATGGGAATGGCCCTGGCAGGAATGAACATCGCTTTTTCCGCTTCGGCACAGCAGAAAGAACTCACACGCCAGCAGATGCTGCAGTACGGATTGCCGGAAACCATTTCCAAACCCTTGCCAAGGATCAGCCAATGGACCGATGACACACATTATGTGGTGAACAAAGGAAACCCGCAACGCCCCGACCTTTATGAAGTGGATGCCAAAACAGGCAAAGAAACACCGTACACATTCCAACGCCCCGCTTCAGACGGCACGGTTCGGGTGAAAGACAATGACCTCTATTACACAGGTCCGGACAATGTTGAAAAAAGACTTACCAACGACCCTGCGCTGGAAGTGAACCCTGAAATGTCTCCGGACAACAGGTTCGTGGCTTTTACCAAAGAAAATAATCTTTACACGATAGACCTTCAATCCGGAAAAGAAACAAAACTTACTTCTGATGGAAGTGATGTGATCCTGAACGGTTATTCCAGCTGGGTATATATGGAAGAGATTCTCGGTCGCCCTACCCGGCACCGCGCCTTCTGGTGGAGCCCTGATAGCAAGTCCCTCGCTTTTTTCCGTTCCGATGATACCAAAGTCCCTGTATTCACTATGACGGATGGCAATGGCACCCGCGGCTACGTGGAAACGCTGCGTTATCCCAAACCCGGAGACGCCAACCCCGAAGTAAAAGTGGGTATTGTGGACGCTACCGGCGGCGCTGTTACCTGGGCCGACTTCAACGCCGCTGAGGACCAGTATTTCGGTATGCCGATCTGGATGAACGATTCCAAAACCCTTTGGCAGTCGTGGATGAACCGTGGACAGGATCAATTAAAAATTTACGCGGTTTCAACAGTGAACGGTGCTAAAAAGCTGATCTATGAAGAAACACAGAAAACATGGATCGACCTGGATAATGCCAACCGCTTCACTTTCCTGGAAAGTGGAAAAGGCTTTATCCTCCAGAGCGATAAGTCGGGCTGGAACATGATGTACCTTCACGATATGACCGGTAAACAACTGAACCCCATCACCAACGGGGAATTCACGGTAACCGATATCCTTCTCGTGGACGAAAAGAAAAGCACCGTTTTTTTCACCGCCCGGAAAGAGAACACCGCACGGGTAGACCTGTACAGTGTTAAACTCAATGGAAAGGACCTGAAAAGACTGACTTTCGGCGAGTACAACCACCAGGTATCGCTTTCTCCCAACGGCTCCTATTTTGTGACCACCTATCAGAACGCCGCTACCACACCCAAAATAGCGCTCGTGGATGGCAAAGGAAAGCTCGTTCGTGAACTTGCCGACAGCAAAGGCGCGGAAGCCGATCAATACCGTTTGGCCAAAACCGAGCTCATCCGCGTGAAAAGTGACGATGGCCTGTACGAACTTCCGGCCCTCGTAACCTGGCCCCTGGATTATGATCCGGCCAGAAAATATCCTGTACTCATCTCCATTTACGGCGGCCCCAACGCAGGTACCGTAATGGACAGGTTCTCGCTGGGTGCACAACAACAATGGTATGCGAAAGAAGGGATGATCCAGGTAGCGATGGACCACCGTGCCTCCGGTCATTTTGGAAAGAAAGGCCAGAACTTCATCCACCGCAACCTCGGTTACTGGGAAACAAAGGATTACAGCACCATCGTAAAACACCTGATCTCCAAAGGCGCTGATCCCGCCCGCATCTGTATCACCGGCTTCAGTTATGGTGGTTACATGAGTTGCTACGCGCTCACCTATGGCGCCGACGTGTTCACCCATGGCATGGCCGGTGGCAGCGTAACCGACTGGCGCCTGTACGATACGCATTATACAGAACGCTTTATGGATACGCCTGAAGAGAATCCGGAAGGATATAAATCCAGTTCTGTACTTACCCACGCTGAAAAGTATAAAGGTAAATTGCAGATCGTGCATGGCATTATTGATGAGAATGTGCACATGCAGAATTCTATTCAACTTATTTCAAAACTTCAGGACCTGAAGAAGGATTTCGAAATGATGATCTATTCCGGCGGAAGGCATGGATGGGGCGGGAACAAAGGCCTGCATTTCCAGAATCTGAAAACGGAGTTTGTGTATAAGAATCTGTTGCAGAAAGAGATGCCAGCGGAGTTGAGAAGGTAATAAGTTTTTCTCGCGAAGACGCAAGGACGCAAGGGGTGGTTGAGGTGCGGCTCGCTGAGAAGGTAAATTTTCTGCCAAAAAAGAGGGGGTGAACAATTATTTGATTGTTCACCCCCTCTTTTTTGTAACCCGATATGTTGTTTTATTTAAGCCGTCATTGTGCTTAAGCCTAAATTATTCTTTTCCAATATTACATCCAGATTTATATAATCCCCTTTAAGCTATTTCAGTACAGCCTGGAAGAAAGTCTTCATATCCTGCCAGGAAGCGCTATCCGCCTTTGCGTTGTATTCGATCGGCAAATTAAACTGTTTTCCTTTTGCTGTAGCAGCAGGATTGGTAAAAGCATGAGTTGCGCTATCATACACCTTAAATGTGTAAGGAATACTGAGGGAATCGAGTTGTTTTTTGAACGTAACCACTTCTGTCTCCGGCACGAACGGGTCGGCTCCTCCGTGACACACGAGGATAGCGGCTTTCGTAAGTTCCTTTGAAGGTACTGGTCCTGCCAGACCGCCATGGAAACTCACCACACCATTCACGGGCAATCCCAGTTTTGCGCTGTTCAGCACCATGGCGCCGCCGAAGCAGTAACCGATGGCTGCAGCGCGGGTAGTGTCCGCCTGAGCATAAGTTTTGGCCTTGGCGAGTGCCGCTTCCAGCCTGGCTTTTGCCATTTGCGGGTTCGCGTAAAAAGGTCCCGCCAGTGCGCCTGCAGCGGTGGGGTCAGCGGCAGTTTTGCCGTTTCCATACATATCAACCCCTACTGCGAAGTAACCCAGTTCTGCGAGTTGTTTGGCTCGCCCTTTCACGTAATCGTCCAGTCCCCACCACTCTGGCACAATAAGAACGATGGGCTTTTTTACGGAGGAATCATCGCCATAAGCGACAATACTGTTCAGGGTAACCGAATCGGCCTGGATGGTTACCGCTGTTTCCACAATCGCTTCGGGTTTGGCGTCGTCGCTTTTCGCCGCTTCCTGGTTGTTGCAGGCGGCGAGCGAAACAATGGAGAGTGCAATGATGCCTGTAAGGTAATGTTTCATAATACTTTTATTTTTTTACAGATGACCGGTTATAACAACACCAGCGCAAAAAAGATCGCATGGTGTATTTTTTAGCTGGATCAGCCTTCCCATTCAGTAGCGTTTCGGATACCCAGTTCGCCTGGTTTAAAAACAGGCGCCTTTCCGGCTTTCCTTTGAAGCGCGTAGTCCTTCAAAGCTTTCAGTGCAGGCCGCTGCAAAAGGAGTATGGCGATGATGTTGAGCCAGGCCATGATGCCCACGCCGATATCACCCAGGGTCCATGCGGTGGCGGCTGTTTTTATCGAGCCGTAGAAAGTAGCAGCAAGTATAAGTATGCGCAGCAGATTTGTTTTCCATGCGGCCGACCCCTTTTTATTGAGGTAGCTGAGGTTGGTTTCGGCAATATAATAGTATGCCATAATGGTAGTAAAAGCGAAGAAAAGCAGCGCGAAAGCAACGAATCCACTTCCGATGGCAGGGAAATGTTTGGCGATGGCGTATTGGGTGAACGCGGGACCTGTTTCCACCCCGGGCAGGTTTTCCACGAGGAAGCCACCTTCCGGGTTCACTACATTGTACTGTCCCGTGAACAGGATCATCAAAGCTGTTGCGGTGCATACAAAAAGTGTATCCACATAAACGGAAAAACCTTGTACCAGTCCCTGTTCAACCGGGTGCTTTACCTCAGCCGCGGCTGCAGCGTGGGGTGCGGTACCCTGCCCCGCCTCGTTGGAGTAAATACCCCTTTTGATGCCCCAGGCAATGGCAGAACCAAATACACCAGAAAAAGCCGCTTCAAGGTTAAAGGCCGATTTAAAGATCAGCGCGAATACGTCAGGCACCTCACGGATATTAATACCGATAACAACAAGCGCCATCAGTATATACGCGCCCGCCATAAACGGCACCACGAATTCCGCCACTTTGCCGATGCGCTTTACCCCGCCGAAAATGATGAGCGCCAGCAACAAGGTAACCACGGCACCTGTTGCGGCCACCGGTGTGCCGTAAGCATTGTTCATACTCTGCGCAATGCTGTTGCTCTGAACACCAGGCAGGAAAAGGGCACAACTGAGCACCGTTGCCACCGCAAACACCAACGCATACCATTTTACGCCCAGGCCTTTCTCAATGTAAAAAGCAGGACCACCTCGGTACTGACCATCTTTTACTTCCTTATAAATTTGTCCGAGTGTGGCTTCAATAAACGCGGAAGCAGCCCCCAGAAACGCGATGGCCCACATCCAGAAGACGGCTCCCGGACCTCCCATAGCAATGGCAGTAGCTACACCGGAAATGTTCCCGGTTCCCACCCTTCCGGCAATAGCAATAGCGAAAGCCTGAAATGAAGAAACGCCTTTTTCAGAAGACGCACCGCCAAAAAGAAGCCTTACCATACTTTTCAGGTAACGCACCTGCAAAAAACGCGTTACAATAGAGAAATAAATACCAGCACCCAGGCAGAGCAGGATGAGGGCGTTGCTCCAAACAATACCATTGACTTTTTCTAAAATCTGCTCCATTTTAATTGGTGTTTTTCGAAAAGGTTAAAGAGAAATCATCAAAACAAGTTCCCAAATTAAGTTTTCCAGACGGGAGTAGCTGAATTATATAGAAAAAACATGCGCTTCTTACAGATCATGGCTTTTTTTGATGCGTACTCCGCCATCAGAAAAAAACTTAAAATATCCGGAATATCATTGTTTGAATGCAGAATAAATGCATAGGTGTAAAAGGCCGGACCTGCTTTTCAGATCATCCTACTTTAGAATCCTAAAGCAGCGAAGTATGAAAAAGCAAACCAAAAACCTGCTGAAATTAGAGCATAAAGTGTTGTTTGTTTTTAGGGAAAATAAACAGAAGGATAAAAATCACTTTACAGACACCTTTGACACAACAACAGGCACGACACTCACTTCTACCAGTGTTCCTACAACCTCGAAAACAACTACGGGAATATTTTAAAATACTTATCCGTTAGATCTTATCCGCTTTTTTCTAACCTTACCGCGCCATTGACTGTGGCTTCTGTGGTTTCATTGTTCTCAACCGGCGGCAGAAAATGAGGCCTCAACAGCACGAAGCACCCACTGGCACAAGGCATATACAACGAGTTGCCGGCTTGTTGTACTATTGACAACTTGTAAGTTGTATATGCCATTTTTAAAATCTACTACACATTTTCAGATGGTACGTTTTTGAAAATTTGCCACATTCTCCTTAACTTAAATAGGTGTGAAACAGAATCTTATTGTCATGATAAGTCTTCGTTACACCTATTTTTACGTAAATGGCAATTCAATTTTCAGACGGAGTAATTCAAAAGCAATTCAGGGGAAGGTTTATTTTATACCATATTCTTGCATGGTCTGTGTTCATCTTTTACGAGATGTGCATGATATACGTACAAAGCGGGTATAACTTAAATTATAATATCTTATGGGGATTTATCATTCCATACATTATAAACATTTCTTATTTCTACACCAATGCCTGGACAATTAGCAGGGTTGTTAAAGCAGGCAAATGGTGGCCACTAATTTATATTCCTGCATTCTTGCTGGAATGGGCTGCTTACATTTTGCTAATGACCGGTAATAACTGGTTCTTTCTTTCAAAGCCAGGGGAAAGTTATTTCACCTATCAGTCGAACTCCGAGTTTGCAGTGATCGTGCGGCATTCATGGCGGTTCGTATATTTTTCTCTTTTCAGCAGTGCCTACTGGTACACCAGACGTTTTTTCCAGAATCTCCAGAAACTCAGGGCCGCAGAGGCCAGGGTATTCCGGCAGGAACAGGCTAAGGCCGAAATGGAAGTACAACTGATGAAAACAAGGAATGCTTTCCTTCAATCTCAGGTGAATCCGCACCTGATTTTCAACGCGCTCAATTTTATTCAGAACGAAGTAAGAGAAGCTTCTCCTGAAGCGGCTGAATCGGTGATCACCCTGGCCGATATCATGCGCTATTCGCTGAACGGAACAAAAGAGGACGGCAATGTGTTACTGGAAGAAGAAGTGGAACAGATCGGGAACCTGATCCGCATCAACCAGGCGCGGTTCAGCAACAGGCTGCACCTGCACCTGAAAATATCCGGGGACATCAGCACTGTACATATTATGCCGCTCACGCTTATTCCGCTGGTGGAAAATATGTTCAAATACGCCGAATTGATGGACGCGGAAAACCCGGCACGAATCCTGATAAAAGTAGAGAACGGAAAAGTTATTTTTGAAACCAGCAACCGGAAGAAAACCACGATTCAATACAAAACACCCGGGATAGGCATCACCAATCTCCGTGAACGACTGGAAGCCCGCTACCCCGGAAGGTTTACGCTCGAAAGCATGGATAAGGACGATCAATTCCAGGTAAAGCTGGAACTCACAATTTAAATGAACTAAATGGCCACCACCTGCTATATTATCGACGATGAAATGCACGCCATTGAAACTTTAAAAGCTTATATAGAAAAAACAACTGGCTTCGAACTCATGGGGGCCAGCACCAATCCCCTGGAAGCGCTGGCCCTTTTCAGCGACTCCGGAAAATACGCTGATATCACTTTCCTGGATGTGGATATGCCCGAACTGCGGGGAACGGAGGTTGCCGTATTACTGGGGAACAATACCCATGTCATTTTTACCACAGCCTACCAGGATTACGCCCTGAATGGTTTCGAACTCGGCGTGAGCGATTTTCTGCTGAAGCCTTTTCCCTACGAGCGATTCCTGAAAAGTTTGTACAAAGTGCAGGGATTGCTGAAATCGAAACAGTTGCAGGAGCCATCGCGCAACAGCGCGCTTTTCATTCAAACCGAAGGAAAAGGAAAGATCGTGAAACTCTTCCACCATGATATCCGCTACATGGAAAGCAAGAAGAATTACCTCTCCATTGTTACCGCGGAAAAAGCCTACCTCACTTACCTGAGTCTTTCAGAAATGGAAACCGAACTTCCCGCACAATTCTTCCGCATCCATAAATCATTTATCCTCAATACGGCGTTTATAAGTCATATTGAAGGTACAGATGTTTTCCTCGAAGGTATCCCCGAACCGCTTCCTATAGGCGCCAGTTACAGGGATACCTTTTTCAACTTCGTGAAAGAGCGCCTTGTAAAAACGAAACGCAATTCATGATGGCCGCTGCCTGAACGACCTAACAGTGAGGTGCCGGTACAACATAAAATAGACCAGCATTTCATAGTAACGCTGGTTGTTGCTGAACAACCTGTTCATGTGCATGTGTATGATGTCCGCGGCTAGGCTTTCCAGCGTAGGTCCATCCTTTGGTGTACCGGCAAGTTTTACGAGCAGGAAACGTACATTATCCCGCACACGTGTATAGTCGAGTGCGGTTTTGTTGCGCAGCAACGCTTCTTCCAGCCCCGGCTCAAGTGTTTTGTATAATTTTTCCGCTTCGGTTTTAAATCCTTTAACGCTGCCATGTTCCTGGTAAAATTGCTCAAAGCTGTTTTTACAGAAAGCGGCTTCACTTTCTCCTGAAACCCCAAAATACTCCAGCAACCTGTTCATAAACGCGACGCCTTCCACCACGGTATCCTCTTCCCCGTAACTTTCCACCGCTGCGGTTTGCAGGTATTGCACCACGATATTGCTGCTGCAGTGAAAAAGCGCTTCCACATAGCCAATCAGCGGGGCCGAATACCTTTCCAGTTCGCGTTTGTACACATCGGTTTGAAAACGATGGACCGTTTTGGCCTGAAAGAGTTTGTTCAGGCATTGGTTTAAAGCCTCGAATAGTTTTCCGTGGTGGTGCCTTTCAGCTTTCACCCGTATGCGCAGGTGGTGATCGGGATCGTTGTAGCGCAGCCAGAACCATTGCTGAATGGTTCCTTTGTTCAACCCCTTTTCCACGATGGGAAGCAGGTGTTGAAGCAGGATGTTTTCAGCGGAAAGCGGATGGCAGTATATTTTAAAATAGAGCCAGTTGGCCGTATCTCTGGGCGTGGTAGCGGTCTTCTTACTTTCGGGAAGTGTAAGTTTTCCGTAAGCCGGCTCATCCAGGTAAAGCGCTGCTATGTATTGTCCCATCAGCTCAACACCCTCACGGGTACGGATAAGCGTTTCGTGTGGCATGGTGAATTCCTTCAGCACCACCTTCGGCATCAGTCTGATTTCGCGGAGCAGTGCTATTATATCAGCATCAGTATGGAGGTCGTACACAATAAAATTGTCGTGGATGGTCAGGGCCACATAACGAGGAAGGTGGATTTCTGCTGCAAGTTCCCTGAAAACCGCTGCGGCATGGGTAGGAACGGCGCTGGAGAGTGGTGCCAGGTCTTCCTCGTAAAGATGCCATTCCGCCTCGTGCACAATGCAGGAACGATAACGCACCCGGGGGTAGAATTTTAACCCGGGAACCGCCGCCGAGAGCGAAAGGGATAAGTGTGTGTGTAGTTGTTGCGACTGTATATCACAAAGGAAGCGAAATACAGGGAGTGAGTTCCTGGTGTAATTGTAAGCCGATCCCAACCGCGGAACAACCGGTTTACGCAGGGATACGGAACGCAGCACCACCCTATCGTTCACCACGGACACCATCAGGTCTGAAAGCGCAATCTGCCTTGATTGCGGCAGCGTGGAACGGGTGAGTACCGGGATTTCATATTGCCGCAGATGCGCCCTTCTGTTGATGTTGGCTGCGTGAATATTGCAGAAATGAGCGATCTCGGCAAATGCCACGTCAGGGTTCGTTTTCTGTTCATGCTTCGCCAGTTCCGCCGTAAATTTTTCAATGGCCGGCACTACTGAAAACCGGCCGGTCATTTGCAATGCGGACGCGCCACCGGCGCTTTCAATAATCACCTGCCCATTCACCACACGGAACATCACGTAAATGGTTGGCGGTAAAGCAACGGCGGACTGCGGTCGACTGGTGGCACGAAGGTGTTCCGGTGTAATCTCGACTTCACCAATACCCGTGAGTTTCCTTTGTTGCATCCATTCATTTACCAACAGGGCCGCCAGGTTCGGTGAAGAAGTGGACGTTGAAGCAGGAGCCGAAGACTTAACCGGGTTCAGTCCGAGCGAAGAGATCAGTACCTGGTTGCCCATCTCCCCGAAACTACCGTAACCAATGCCCAGTTGTGGGTCCAGCGCTTCCAGCAGCGGCACTTCCTCCCTTTCATACTGCGCCAGAAAAGCCTTACGGAAATGCTCCAGATCCGCCGAAGGTGTGTAAGTGGAAAGCTGTTGCAGGCAACGCAGTCCTTCTTTCACCTGCTGCTGGAATTTCATGGGCAATCCGCCTTCCTTTACCGGCCTTTCCGCCACACAATAAAAACAAGACTTTGGCCGCTGCGCTTCGGACGTATACGCACTTAACCGCCTGGCTGTTGCGCGTAAAAAAGAAAGTGCTGGCTTACGGGAATCCATGAGTTTGTTTAGCCTTTTCTGCAATAGAGGCGTTATTTTTTCAACGTAGGGCAGTAGTTCCTGCGCATAATCATTCCCGGTAATTGACGGCGCACCTGAATGCACCAGTAATTGTTCCGCCTCCAGTTCCATGATGTAGCCTCTAATCTCTTCTTCCGTTGCCTCAATCTTCCGGGCGATGGCCCCGAACAATTCATTTTTCGAAATGCCATTTCTTGCCAAACGCAGCACGGTATGGAGCAAGCTGTTCCGCGGAGCCGCCACCATGGAAAACCGGGTTTCCTGAAGGGAGAAATCACGCCGGATGTAACGTATATCGTTTTTAGCGAAAAATATACTCTGGTTAGGGAACAGTTTTACATCCTGATCACGCGTTAAAACAGTATTGCTGATGCCCGAAAGTATAGAGAAATCGGGCTTCAGGTACAGCAACGGCTGTGGTTCCAGCACAATACGCGCATCTGACGACGGACTCCACGACGTAAGAGAAACTGCGGCGAACATACCAAATGGCGTAGCGCGGAAAGCCGCACGGTTCACATACTTCCTTACCGTGTGGCGCTGTTTTTCATTCAGCAACAGGTAATCAAAATCTTTTTTACTCAGTTCTTCAAAAAATGCTTCACTGGAAAGGAAAAGTGATTTTTTGAAAACGCCTGATTTCAGCAATGCCGGGTAATCCGTTTCCGCGAATTGCCTGAAACCATACAGCGGCGTCCGGAGCACCAGCGACGGGAAAAATCTATAGTTCATAACGGTTCTATTTAAAGGGAAACACCTTTAAAGTTAAAGCTGATACAGGAGTAGGTTTGAACTATTGATGCGGATCATGGTAAGCTTTCACAAAGTATTTTCTGTTAGCGGGAAGAAAATCAGTACCCCCTATTTAATTACATTTGTCTTCTGACACCAATGAAAAGAAGTTTAAACATCCGCCACTTCCCGGCAATTATCGTGATCCTATGTATTTGTTCCGAAGCATTTGCGCAGGATACTGCCAAATCCGGCACGTGGTTAAACCGGCTGATCCAACGATCTATTGCAGATACTACGCCACCAGGAAAAGCCAGTATCAGGTTTTACCCCACGCTGGCTTATGCGCCTGAAACGAGTTTTGAATTCGGCATTTCCTCCCTGTTGCTGTATCAGGCTAAAAACGATACCCTGAACCGTTTGAGTGAAGTGAATGCATTCGCGTTTTTTACATTGGAAAATCAATATGGCCTTTGGATAGACAACGCGTTGTACGGCGATAAAGACAACTGGTTCTTTTTGGGCAGAACACGTTTGCAGCAGTTCCCGCTTTTGTATTACGGCACGGGCCCGGAAACGGCAGGTGAGCATCCGGCCATTGTAGATGGAAATTATATTTTACTGCGGCAGCGGGTATTGCGCAAGTTGCGCAGGAATTTATTCCTGGGGCCTGAAGTGGACTTTCAGCGCCTGAGCCGGTCCCGGTTCCGCCAACCAGAAGACGGAACGCCGTATCTTTTGCCAGAAGGTGCAGCCGGAAGCGCCAACCTCGGGGTTGGGCTCGCACTGGTGTACGACAACAGGCACAATGTGCTGAACGTGCGCAAAGGACTTTTTACAGAACTTTCGTTCCTCGAATACAATTCCGGTTTTTTAAGCGATTTTGATTTCAGAAGTGTGAACCTCGACCTGCGCTCTTTTCACCCCATGGGCAACCAACAGGTGCTGGCCTGGCAGGTGAATGGTAATTTTATTACGGGCAATGCGCCCTTCAATCAACTCGCACTCTTAGGAGGAGACATGATGATGCGCGGCTACTACCAGGGCCGTTACAGGGATAAGAACCTGCTGGCCGCACAGGCGGAATACCGCTGGCTGCCATTTCCTTTCAGTAAAAAATTTGGCGGCGTTGTATTTGGCGGACTGGCATCCGTGGCGCCATACATTGATCAGTTCCGTTTCAGTCAGATAAGGCCTGCCGGTGGCGCCGGCATCCGCTACCTGCTTTTCCCGAAGAAAGACATCTTCCTGCGGCTTGATGTGGGGTTTACGAAAGAAGGCCCCGGATTTTATTTGTACACCGGCGAAGCGTTTTAGCACCCGGTGGCGCCGCTATAGCGGTGCCACCGGGTGGTGATTACCTTATTTCAACAGGCCGTCTGAAGGCCGTTGAGAAAATATCCACGTAATAAGCATCGGTTTTGTGCTCTTGCAACTGTATTTCCATTTTGCGTGTACCGGGCGCGGTATTGTTCAACATTTTCACGTAAATGGTATCCACTTTTTTCTCCGCTTTCAGAAAGCTAATCGTGTATTTCCCGTCTATGGGTTGCAGCACGGCGCCGTTCTTATCCACAATATTGAAATCAACGCCTGCAACGGCGGGGTTGGCGATACCCGTTGTTACGATGGCATAATGGGCCACCGCATCGTATTCCCTGGTGAAGGAGGAATAAAATTGTACGGCGAGTTTTACAGGTGCTGCCTGCGTGCGTTGTACGTTCACCTGCGAATTGTTGTTGGGCAGGTAGGCCGCATAATAATGGTGCTCGTACTCCGGCAGGCCAAGAGGATAATCTTTGTCTTCGCAGGAGGTGAAAAAGAACCCCGCGCATACCAGCAGGAGATAATATTTTAAGTTGTTCATAATGCTTCTTTTTAAGAGGATAGTTTTTTGAAAGCGCTTACTGCCAGTTGGGATTTTGAACCACATTACCATCGCTGAGGGTGATTTCGTTGAAAGGAACCGGGTACAGGTAATCACGATTGGCCTGGAACCTCCGTGTGGAAGCGGGTTCAACAATCAATACATTATCGGCGTTGAGGTTCAGGTTGTTTGCATTGGTATTGGGCCAGTCGGCTTCCACATACTTCGCGCCCAGCAGGTCTTTGGGCATCATGATTTCAGCGGTTTTCCAACGGATGAGGTCGTCGTAACGGAATCCTTCCAGCGCCAGTTCAACCGTTCTTTCTCTTCTTATTTCATCGCGCATATTCAGGTTATTGGCGGTAACAAACGCGTTGGTGAGTTTTTGTGTGAAGCCGGCGCGGGTTCTCAACGCGTTCACGGTCAGGTTGAGGTCTGCGTCGCTGATGGCTTCATCCAGTTCATATTTTGCTTCGGCGTAAATAAGCAATACTTCCCCGTAACGGATCAGTATCTTATCGGTGGTGGCGGCGCCGTTGATGGTCTGGTCCACGATGCTGAATCCTTTTTTGGCGGCGAAGCCGGAGCGGGCACCAAGGGAGGTGGTGGGTATCCATGGACCTTTATACGCCTCTTCGCCTGAAAGGTAAACGGTGAAGCCTAAGCGCGGATCGCGGTTTTGCAGGATGGTATTATATGATTGTTCACTGGCTTCCGCTACAAAGTGCGTAGAGCGGGTGGCGGAAGGTGTGTTGTCGGTATTGAAAGCAGGTAACCCATCAGTGTAAAGGTACTGGCGGATCAGGTTGCGGGTGGGTGCCATTCTTCCGTTTTCCAGGTCGCGGGAGTTGTTGTGTCCCAGCAGCAGGTTGCTGTTGCTCACGCCAAATATTTTTACGAAGATGTTTTCGGTATTGGCGGGACCTTCTCCGGCATGAAGGAACAGGTTGGTATAACTGGGATAAAGTACATGCCCCTGTCCCATTACACTTTGTGCCGCGCTAACGGCCAGTTGCAGGTGTTGCTGCCAGTTGTTTTCCCCCCTGAATTTGGCGCGGGTGCCCTCATACAAAGCGGCCCTTGCTTTCAGCGCCCAGGCGGTGCTTTTCGTAACCCTTCCAAATTGGGCGGCCGGCAGAGCGGCTCTGGTGGGCAGCCACTGCGCGGCGTAGTCGAGGTCCTCGTAAATGGCGCTCATCACTTCGGCGCGGGGCGTACGGCCCATCAGCAGTTCTGGCGAATTGATGTCCAACGTTTTGAGGATCAGGGGCACATCACCATATTTCTGTGCCAGACTGAAATACGCGTAGGCCCGGAAAAATCGCGCCTCCGCGAGGAAACGGTTCTTGATCTGTTCAGGGATGTTGGCGCGGGGCGCTTTTTCCAGGATATTGTTGGCGGTGAAAATTTCATCGTAGCGGTCGTTCCAGTCGCCACTGGTATTCGGGATGGTTCTGTTGCCGTTGCTGATGAGATTGGGGCCGCCCTGGTTCACGGCATCATCGGCACGGTTGTCGATCCAGGGTGCGTCCAGTTGCTGGTAAAGCCGGTTGGCGGCGTTCATGAGATCGGCTTCGGTATTCCAGAAATCGGCATCCGTGAATTCTGTTTCCGGGAAACGGTCCAGTTCACAGGACGTTAGCAGGAAACAGCCCGCCAGCAGGTATATGCAGAAAGAAGGAAATCTTTTCATTGTACAAAATTTTTAGAGCGTAACATTAATGCCAAAGGAAATGGTGCGGAAGAAAGGATATGCGGTAGCGCTCACGTTGTTGCCCACTTCAGGGTCGAACACGCTCAGCACTTTTGTGCTTTCCCAGAGGTCTTGTCCTGAAACATATACTTTAAATCCGTTCACATATTTTTTGTTGACGGGAATGCTGTAGCCGAGTTGAATATTCTTGAGCCGGAGGTAATTCCCGTTCTGCGCCCATTTATCGGAAGGGCGGTAATTGTGTGCGCTGGTCTGGTACATGCGGGGGAACATAGCATTAGGATTTTCAGGTGTCCAGCGGTCCATGTGAATGGTCCAGGGCATATCTGCGGTACCAAGTATGGGAGAAAGTGTTCCTTCGTTGATGAGGAATTTGCGGGTCATGATGCCTTGCAGGAAAACGGAGAAATCAAACCCCTTCCAGCTCAGGCCGAGGTCGAAGCCATAGGTGTACCGGGCATTCGTAGTGCCGAGGTATACGAGATCGCCAGGACTTTCAGGTGTACCATCGCCTGCGGAGATCACACCATCGTTGTTGAGGTCGAGGTATTTCATGTCTCCCGCGGAAGGGTTCGCGAAGAAGGGATAAGAAACTTTCGCTTTGTAATCTGCCGCTTCCTGTGCCGATTGAAAATATCCGGCTGTTCTGTAGCCCCAAACGCTGTACATGGGAAAGCCTTCCAGCAGGTCAACCACGCCGCCCGCACCAATGGAATTCCTTCCTTCATAGCGGAGCAGTTTGTTCTGGTTGTCGGCGATGTTGAAGCCGATGCGGTAATCGAGTTTACCGATCTGGTCCCTCCATTTGATGTCCAGTTCTGTTCCCCAGCTTTTCAGTTCCCCGATGTTCACGGGCGGAACATTGATGCCGATGATGTTGGGGAGGCCGATGAAAGCGAGCATATCTTTGTTGCGCTTATCGTAATAATCGGCTGTAATGGAAAGCCGGTTCTGAAACAAGCCAATATCTATTCCGATGTTGGTTTGCTGAACGGTTTCCCAGGTTTTGTTGGGAGAAGCGAGTTCACTCTGGTAGAAATACTGTGTGCGCTGGTCGTTGAACACCAGGTTATTCGTAGTGGTGAGTCCACTGGTCAGCAGGGGGATGTAATCGTACAATCCCAGTACCGATCCATTGCCCAGTTGTCCCCAGGAGGCGCGCAACTTCAGGTTATTGATGAAACTGAATTTATCGCGGATAAACCCTTCTTCACTGATGCGCCATGCGGCCGAGAAAGAAGGGAACAGGTCCCAACGTACTTCAGGTGCCAACCTGGAGCTGCCATCGTAGCGGTAAGAGGCTTCAAAAAGATATTTATCGCGGAAACTGTAGTTGAACCTTCCGAAGGAAGAATGTAACGCCCATGTTTGTACGAGATCGCTATTGGTTTTGGTAAGCGGGTCCCCGAAATTCAGGCTGAAGAAATCGTTGGTGATCATGCTCTGTGCTGAGGCCCGGAATTCATCTTTCCGGTATTCTTCCATAGCGCCACCGGCCATGATGGTGAAATCGTGGTCGTCTCCCAGTTTCAGTTTGTAGGTAAGGTAACTTTGCAGGTTCTGCTGATAGGCCCTGTTTTTAGTGAGTGAGATGGAGTTGGGCACGTTTACGCTGAAGCGAACCGTATTTACGGAACGGCCATACCAGTAAATGCTGCGCCTGTTGTTCTCCATTTCATAGAAATTCTGGTTGCGCCAGCCAATCACGTCCAGTGTAAGACCTTTCACCACATTCTTCACCTGGAGATTTACTTTACCGGTAAAGGTTTCGTACCGCCTGGTTTCCAGCCCTCCGTTCTTTTGGATGTCTACTGCATTGATTTGCAGGTCGCCATTGTAGGGCTGACCGGTAACATCTTCGGCAGGCGTGTACAACGACTGTCGGGCACGGCTCCTGTACAGCCTGTTGATGATCTGTTCGGTTCCGAAGGCATTCTCCCGGGTCACGGATCCGATGTAACCTGTCACCACCTTGAGGGAGATGTACTTATTAAGGTCGGCATTCACGTTCAATTTGAGGTTGTAACGCGCGTTATCGTCGGGACCATAGCGCATCACGCCATCCCTTTTATAATAACTGCCGGAGAGCAGGTAGTTGAGTTTTTGCTGTCCACCGCTGATGGAAAGCGAATGGTTCTGCATGTGGTTGATCTTATCCATTCCCTCTTTCAACCAGTTGTTGTTGCCATAATACTCCCAACGGTCCTGCGTTGGGTTGGGCCTGGTGATGAAGTTGGGGTTTTTGAGCCATTCAAGTTGTTCGTCGTTGAACTCTTTGTTTCCCGTAGCATTGAACCGGGCCTCATCTATCAGCACCTGTTCATCCCAGGAGTTGAGGCGCTGTGGTTGCCTGGCGGTGATGTTCAGGCCATAATAACTGTTCAGGCTGATCCTTGTTTTTCCACCGGAACCCTGTTTCGTGGTAACGAGAATAACGCCGGAAGCCGCGCGGGCCCCGTAAATAGCGGAAGCCGAAGCATCTTTTAATACGGAGATGGATTCAATATCGTTGGGATCAAGCAGGTTCAGGTCCTGTTCAATACCATCCACCAAAACCAGGGCACTGGCCTGGTTGGCGGAAGAAAAACCACGTATGCGTATACCGAAACCCTCTTCTCCCGGCTTTCCGCTTCCGCGGGTAACAGTCACACCCGGAAGTACGCCCTGCAGGGCCCCGGTAAGGTTGGGTACAGGTCTGTTAATAAGGTCCTTCCCCTCTACCTGGGCCACGGCGCCGCTGAGGTTCACTTTTTTCTGTGTGCCATAGCCAATCACCACCACATCATCCAGTACTGCGGAACTTTCCGTGAGTGCCACGTTAATGGTGGTTCTTCCATCCGTAGGTTCTTCTTTGGAAGTAAAACCGGCATAAGAGAAAACCAATATGGCGCCATTACCTGCATTGATGGAGTAATAGCCCTGCTCATTCGTGGCCACCCCACCAGTGCCGCCTTTTACGGTTACACTTACACCAGACATGGGCGCGCCTTTGGTGTCCATTACGGTACCTTCCACTTTACGGGTTTGCGCCCATGCGCATTGGACCGAAAACTGGAGGAGCAGCAGGATACAGAAGGAAAGAAGCCATTTCGGAAGAAGGGAATTCCGGGCAATGCCCATAGCTTGTACGTTCATACAGCAATCGTTTTAAGCAATTAGAAGGTTGGTACAATTCCGATGCTTCCACAATTCCGGTTACGGCATGGCGTTAGGTTGCTGCCTGTACGCAACAACAGCATGGGCCCTTTAACGGAACCGGTAATCGGGAAACGTTTTCAGAATGAACACGAACGGTGCATGATCCGAACATCAATTCCAAGGCAGCAGAATTGTATCTGGCGGAGCTTCAATGGCAGAGAAGGGAACTCCGGAATGTTGCGGAAACGTTTGCGTTCAGCCATCAAATTGTTTAATTTTTGCGACCTGAAAAACTATTGAAGGCGATTTATTTGCGAAAACGTTTTCGAAAACGTTTGAAAAAAAATTAACTTACGGAAAAGCCGGACGGAAACAATGAAATCTGTGAACCTGAAAGAACTTGCGGTGCAATTGAACCTTTCCGTTTCAACGGTATCAAAAGCCCTGAACGACAGCTACGAGATTACGCAGGAAACCAAAAAGCGCGTGCTGGACCTGGCCCAGGCCCTCCACTACCAACCCAATCCTTACGCCAGTAGTTTACGCGGACAAAAAAGCAAGACCATCGCCGTGATCATACCCGAGATCGCGAATAATTTTTTTACACTCGCCATTAACGGCATCGAAACGGTGGCCAGGGAGAACGGTTACCATGTGCTGATTTACCTTACCCATGAAGATTACCACCGTGAAGTGGCTTTCACACAATTATTACTGAATGGACGGGCAGATGGCGTATTGCTTTCCCTCTCCGCCAATACCGCGGGTTACGACCATTTGCATGAATTAAAACAGAAAATGATTCCACTAGTGCTGTTCGATAGGGTATTCGAAGACCTCGATACTCCCAAGGTTACCACCGACGACTTCGAAAGTGGATACACTGCCACCAAACACCTCCTGGAACAGGGCTGTAAGCGTGTGGCCCATCTCATGATCGCGAAGCACACTTCTATTGGAGCCAAAAGGATGGAAGGATACCGGAAAGCGCTTTTGGAAGGTGGCCTTTCCCCTGACGCGGAACAAATACTGCTTTGCGGTGAAGACCAGGAAGAAAACTACCGCCAGCTTAAAACACTGCTGACCTCGGCAACACCGCCCGACGGCATTTTTGCCTCGGTGGAAAAGCTTGCGCTCCTTTGTTACCGTGCCGCTGCTGAATTTCATATTTCTATCCCCGAACAACTCAGGCTGATCAGTTTTTCCAACCTTGAAACAGCCCCTTACCTGCAGCCTTCGCTCACCACTATTACACAACCCGCCTTCGAAATAGGGATGGAAGCGGCTTCTTTATTGTTCCGTGGTATCCGAAACAAAGAGCTCCCCGCAAGTTCTGGTGTATTGCCTTCCAGGTTGGTGGTACGCCGCTCAAGTGCGTCGGAGCCGCCGCTATAGCGCAGCCGCTTTCACCGCAGGCGCCACTTCTTTCGCGAACAATTCAATGGAACGGAGTTGTTTTTCGTGCGGTACCGCGCCGGATATGGTTTGCGCGAGGAAACGCGTGTTGTTGAACATTTTATACTGCACAATCAGTTTGGAAGCGATCTCTTCCGGGCTGCCCACCAGTAACGGGCCATCCGGAGACCGCAGGTATTCGAATTGCTGGCGGCTCATGGGCTGCCAGCCTCTTTCCCTTCCGATCCTGTTCATCAGTTGCTGGTAAGTAGGCCAGAATTCGTTGGCCGCCTGTTCGGAAGAATCGGCCAGGTGCATGTGCGCGTTCAGGCAAAGCGGAAGCGCCGCCACATCGTGACCGGCTTTCTCCGCCGATTTACGGTACAGGTTTACCAGTGGCAGGAATTGTTGCGGCATACCACCCAGCATCGCAATGGTAATGGGAATATTAAGGGTACCCGCCCTTACTACGGAAGCAGGTGTTCCGCCCACGGCGATCCATACCGGGAGTTTGGCTTGCAGCGGCCTCGGGTATATGCCCTGCTGACGCAGGCCGCTCCTATGCTTCCCGCTCCAATTCACGGTTTCGTTGTTGTTGATGGCCAGCAGCAGTTCCAGTTTCTCCGTAAAAAGTTCATCATAATCTTCCAGCGAATACCCGAACAATGGAAACGATTCGATGAAAGAACCTCTTCCGGCCATAATCTCGGCCCTTCCGCCCGACAACAGATCGAGGGTAGCGAAGTTCTGATAAGTACGCACGGGATCGGCGGAACTCAATACAGTAACGGCGCTGGACAACCGTATATTTTTCGTAACGGTGGCCACGCCCGCCAGCGCCACTTCAGGTGCGGAGATCATATAATCCGGGCGGTGGTGCTCGCCGAGGGCGAATACATCCAGCCCCAGTTCATCGGCCAGTCTGGCTTCGGCCAGGAGTTCCTGCATCCGGAGATGAGCATTGCGGGCCGAACCTGTTCCCTGATCTCCTGGTGTTTCACCGAAGGTACTGATGCCAAATTCCATTTGCTGAAGGTTATACGATTGATAGATAATGAACTAAACCGGACATTTCTCGTGGTAGTTGATGATTTCGATGGGCGTGCGTTCAAAAACGAATCCATCGTAGGCTACGATGATCTCGTCCAGCACGGCATCTATCTCTTCCGCTGTATTCAGCACTACCAACCTGGCCCTGAACTCCTTGATATTCGGAAGTCCTTTCAGGTAGTTGGCGTAGTGGCGGCGCATTTCGAAGATCCCGGTGTGGGGGCCCTTCCATTCCACCGATTTGTGCAGGTGCTTGCGGCAGAGTTCCACCCTTTCCTGTAAAGTGGGTGAGGGCAGCAATTCTCCCGTGGCGAAATAATGTTTGATCTCCCGGAATATCCAGGGGTAACCGATGGCGGCCCTGCCGATCATCATACCGTCGAGGCCGTAAGTATTTTTATAATGAAGGGCTTTTTCAGGACTGTCGATGTCGCCGTTGCCGAATATGGGCATCGTGATGCGTGGATTCTCCTTTATTTTGGCGATCCAGCTCCAGTCGGAATGTCCTTTGTACAACTGGCAGCGGGTGCGGCCATGTACGGTAAGCGCCTGTACACCAATGTCCTGGAGTCTTTCGGCTACTTCGAGAATATTAATGGAATCATGGTCCCAACCCAGTCGTGTTTTCACCGTAACGGGCAGGGAGGTGGATTTGATGACGGCGGTGGTGAGTCTTACCATCAGGTCGATATCTTTCAGTACGCCGGCACCGGCGCCTTTGGTCACCACTTTTTTCACGGGGCAGCCGAAGTTGATGTCCAGCAGATCGGGCTGCACGGTTTCTACGATTTTGGCGCTCAGGGCCATCGCTTCTTCGTCGCCTCCGAATATCTGGATGCCCACGGGGCGTTCGTAGTCGAAAATATCCAGTTTTTTACGGCTTTTGATGGCGTCGCGAATTAGTCCTTCGGAGGAAATGAACTCGGAATACATCAGGTCGGCGCCATTGTCTTTACATACCGCACGGAAAGGCGGATCGCTCACATCTTCCATGGGCGCCAGCAGCAAAGGAAAATCAGGCAGGGAAAGTGGTCCAATATTCACCATAACAACTCATTACACAGCTTAAAGCGGGTACAAATAACCGGGTTAGCGTATATTGCACCGGTACCGCCCCGGGAACTGCGTGCAAAGATACGGCATCCCCGTGGCAGCAAACACAGATTCATGCGATACCTCCGATTTTATACTCCCATGTTCCAGTT
>CAMLRX010000012.1 GCA_946482545.1 uncultured Flavihumibacter sp.
AGCGGTGGCACCGGGTACCGTGGTTTCCCGCGCGCAGATTAGGTGTTAATCTTTCCCGACTGATTTTGATGATAGAAAATGTCTGAAATGCAGGAGGCTTAAGGGTTTCGGGCGGGTTGCGGCGTTCCGGCACCCGCTAAAGCGGTGCCACCGACGTTGTTTTCCGCGGAAGCACTCCGTTATTAACCGTGAATGGCATCGGTTAAAACACGCTTGCCATGTTCTTGAAAAATGAATGATTGGAAAAATGAATATTACCGGAGCGCGGCTTCCATATAAATAACGCCCGGAAGTGGATTGTCATAATAAGCGCCGGTTTCGCTGAACCCAAACTGCCTGTACATCTTTATAGCAGGTTGAAGTTTTTCGAGTGTATCCAATCTCATAGTGTGGTACCCGAGCTCCTTCGCCATCTCCAGTAGCATCGCCACAAGGGTACGACCTGTGCCGGTGGATCGGTGCTTTGGCCGTACATACAACCGCTTCATCTCGCAAACCCCATTTTCCTCCATAGGATATACGGCAATACAACCCGCGGGTTCGAAGTTCCACAACGCGAGCAACAATATGCCTTTCGGCGGACCGTATTTTCTAAGGGGATCTTTCAGTTCTTCTTCAAAACTTTGAAAACAGAGGTTCTCTCCGAGTTCCTGCTCATATTCACGGAACAACATTCTTACAGAGGTCAGTTCAGGGCTCTCTTCTTTAACCTGGCGGATGATTCGCATAGGGCAAAAATAAAAAAAGGACCCTAGAAAAGGTCCCTGTCAACCAAAACCAACTGTTATGAGAAAACTTAAACTTGTATCTGTTATTTGTGCGGATTTTAACCCGTTTGCGCTGCAAAGATACGCTCAAACAGTTGATTATCCCATATTATCAAAACGTTAAAGAAATAATTCCTGCTTTTGACAATAATACCATAATTTCGTCCTGATAACAGGAAATAAAACATCCAAAACAGCAAATTATGGCTTTGGAGAACCTTGATGCAGTTGATGTACGCATACTGGCCCTGCTCCAGGAAGACTCTTCCCTTAGTGTAAAAGAGATCGCCACCAAAGTGGGACTCAGTACCTCTCCTACTTATGAAAGGATCAACCGCCTTCAGCGGGAAGGATTCATTCTAAGGTATGTAGCCCTCCTCGACAGGGAAAAGATCGGTAAAGGACTGGTGGTTTATTGTAATATAACCCTGAAAGAACAATCAAAAGCCACGCTCCGAAATTTCGAAAAAGCGGCTTCCTCCCTCAAAGAGATAATGGAAGTGACCTGCCTTTCGGGTAATTACGATTACCTGCTGAAGGTGGTGACCACGGATATGAGGAGTTACCACGATTTCGTGATCGAGAAGTTATCTACGATCGAGAATATTGCCAATGTGCAGAGTTCGTTTGTAATGGAAGAAATTAAGCGGGATACGGCATATTGGCTGGAGTAACACTATCGGATACCTACCTCTTTCATCCCTTCTCTTCCATAGAATACCGGGAAATACATCATTTCCGCTTTTGCAGGATTCAGTTTGTAGCGCCCATTAAACCGGGGCACAAGTTCGATACTGAAACTATGTACCCCTTTTGGCAACTGGCGGCAAAAGATGCTTACTTTCTCCTTGAAATATTCTCTGTGAACCTCCCAGTTGCGTCCATAGGCCTGTGCCTTGTAACCGAATGAGCAACCAGCAGGCACCGGAACTTCCAACAGCACATATTCCGCATCCTTCTTTGCTGTAACGGAAACATTTAGTTGTACTTTTTTTCCGGCGGAAAGCACAGCGCCTTCCCCCATACCTGAAAATGAAGTATTCACGGTAAACAATCCTGAAACTTTTTCGGGTGCAGGGTTCCAGGTTTTGTTGTAGGCGGTGAAATATACCGGAGCTGGCCCCTTTTTTGTGACGGTTACCACACCATTTGCGCTAATGGTATCTGTAAAAGGAAATGCAGAGATTTCTTGCTGAATCCCTCCGGCAAGTTGAATGGAAGTCTTTTCATACTGATCTTTAGCCTTCAACATATCAGGAAGTATGGTGGAAAGTATTTCAATGGACTCGTACGTATTTTCCCAGTTCCCGGAGCGGCGCTTTTCAAGGAAGAAATACCTGATTTTTTCAAGTACCGCATCGGGCTGCCCTGCCCCCCTTAACAGCCTGTATGCTGAAAGTGTTGCCTGAACGCTGTTCCACCATAAACTTACGGAATCCTTTCCCCAGTAATAGTTCCCGAAAACCGTCTCTGAACGTGTTGCGAGCAGAGAATCGGCATTGATACTTTTTCCTGCCTCCTGCCAGGCCTCCATCCGCCTGAGCTTCCAGACCCCATCTGCACGGTTGCGGCGAACATACGATGAGTCGCCTTCAATATATCTTTCAAAATCCACTTTGGCTTCCAGCTTACGCAACATACGCAAAGCACGGGTTAACTCTCCCGTCTCCTGCTTTTCAAGTTTGGCGATCAGGTAGTTTTTGAGCTGCTCTTTGTTCAGATCGGTTCTGAAGCCATGCTTTTCCGCCATCAACAGGGCCTCGCTTACATGCAGAGAGATCCAAAGTTCATCATCGTTTCCGGACCACCATCCCCAAAGCCCGCTCTTTCCTTTCGACCGATTCAATTTTTCGATGTAATTCTTTACCAGGTTATTTTCCTTAAAATCCTGTTTCAGCAATGTCCTCACTTCTTTTTCCAGCAGCAGCGCTTTCAGTTTGGATGCCAACTGCTCGTTGCAGAGGTATTTGTATGCTTTCAGATGATTAATCTCTTCCAGCATCGCCGGAAGCCCGGATGTCTCCGCATGCAGCAGGAATGGCCCTTTCAGGTCTACCGTAAGGCTGGTATCATTGCTCAGTGCGGCAAATATGCCTTTCGTTTCGAGAACACCTTGCGGGAAGACGGGAATATTCCTTTCTTCTCCATCAAAATAGCCATCTTTTCGCTGAAGCAGATATTTCAACCGCACCGAATCTTTTTCGCTGACGCGAAACTGCATGGAGTCGATTTTGCTGGAAGATATTGTGCGTTCCATCGCCCATACATCGACGCCATTGCGGAAAAAGGTATTCCGCACTAAAAGCGTATCATGGCCATAGTTCATCGTTTTACCCAGCACCTGCACCGAATCTCCCTCCACCAGAAATGCCGGTACCGAAAGTTGCGCGCTTAATGCCTTAAAAGAACGAATCGTGGTTTCGGCAGAACCCGTTCTCTTAAGGCTTCCGGCCACTATAAATCTGTTCTTCCAACTCGTTATATCATCAGGCAGCACCGTTGAAAAAACGGCTTTCCCTTCTTTATCAGTTTTTAATTTTGGCAGCCAGAAGGCATCGTCCCGGAAGTTTTTTCTGAGCGAGGCCGATACATCCTGCGCATTTTCATAACTACCAGCATCTTTATCTTCTACGCCCCTGCTCAGAATTATTACGCCATTGGCTGCCATTGCACCATATATACCAACAGCAACATCAGCCTTCAATACCCTCATATTTTTGAGGTAAGCACTGTCGAGACCCGACAAATCACCATTGTACGGCACGCCATCGACGATGATCAACGGTTTCGCATTGAGTGTACTCAGACCCCTTATTCTTATGCTTTCCGATCCTCCCACAGCAACCCCTGGCAAACTACCCATGAGTTGGTTCGTTACCACAGCAACGGCGCCGGTTAGTGCAGCTTTTCGTTGGGCACCATACCCAACCACCACAACTTCACTCAGTTCCAAGGAAGCGGGCCGTAAAGTGAAAATGTATTCTCCCTGTCCCACTCTTTTTTCAACGGCTTCGTACCCAACGGAAGAAGCGATTACCACCCCGTTTTCAGGGACGTTCAGCGAAAAGGAACCGTCTGTAGACGTGGGAGCACCATGAGACGTACCTTTCACCAATACCAACGCTCCCACAATGGGTTGTAACGTTTTTCTATCCAGCACCTGGCCGTGAATCGTGGTGGTAAATGTAGAAACATCCACTACTGTTAGGTTTGCTTTATCGCGTACATCACTAAGGTCGTAGTATGCTTCGTTGTTCCACCTGGCGGGATGGCTTATTTTTTCTCTCAGCATGGCCGATATGGCTGTACTTTCTTTGTCGGGCGAAAGGATGCGATCGGGCGAAAGCTCATAGTAACTTCTTCCGCCGTTTCTTACCTGAATTCCCCCGTTAAAAACATAGCTGCCATTCATGAACAGGTAGTATATTTTATACCGTCCGGTATCCTGCAGTCCAAAGTCGGTTTGCGCTGCGGGAAATATCTTGATGAAAGAGGGGTCCTCTTCTTTAAATAAGAGAATGTTTTTTACCAGCACCGGAATCCTGCAGTTCAAATGAACCGTAAGCCTACCCAGGTGTTTCCTTTCTATATCCTGTGGTTTTTGAAAAGTAGTCGTGGAAGATTTAGCATCAAGGTAGATATTCCATAAAGAATCCAGCATGGCTTCGTTCAGCACAAAGTCGGAGAAGGCCGAGCGTGGTGCGGAAGAATAGAGCTTCGTGGAAAACAAAGGCTGGTCGCTATCTCTTTTTTGTTTGATCAGTCCCTGGCTTATCTGAAAGCGGTATCCGCCTTCGGGTTCAAACTGCTGATCTACAGCCCCTTTCACCACAAGGTGTGCGAATTTTCCCGGCAATGGGCCAACGAGGAATGAATGCGCATACTGATGGAAGTTGGTTCCCATGTTCAGCAGGTGAATATTATTGTGTGTGCGTACATAAGCCAATGTCCCGCTCACATTCTGGTCCAGCAGGATCATGTAACGGGTGAGGTTATACTTTTCCATATTGCTCAATACAGGCTTTTGCCTGGTGATAGTGAGCCTTGGATCACGGAGCGCGGTGTTTATGCCTATAAATGTTTTGTGCCCTCCCTTTACCCAAATTTTTTCCAGGGAAATAAGCCTGTCCATCGTGCGGATCCTGAGGTGATGCATCCCGGCGCTTACCGGGAAAGCATAACCGTTCAAATTGGTGGCCTTACTGAAATACACAGGCACCTCATCGATGTAAATCAGTTCGATGGGCACAAATTTTCCATCCTCCACAACAAAGGGAGCGATCTGCGTGGTGGCATCAGGAGAGGGTTCTGCAGTTTCCCAGATTTTTTTTGAATGCAGGAAGTTATAATAGCCGATGGTATCGAGTTTCATCTCCAGGCTCCAACGCTCCCAATTGATGGTATCGATCCGTTCATAAGTTTTTGCTTCGATTATATGAGGGGCCACGGGTTGCTTCGGAAGGCGGAATAACCTGCCGAAATAAGGCACAGACAATGCGGGAAGGTCCTCAAATTTGCTCGTGACGGAAGAAGCCGTTACATCAGCATCCGGAACAGGCGCACCTGAAACATCGGTTACGCTTATGGTAAACTCTATTTTTTCACCCGGAGAAGCAACCGCAGGATGGTCTGCTTTCACAACTAAGCTCTTCCTGTACAAAGGAATACTGAATATGCGGCTCTGTACCCTGCCTTGCATAATATACTGTACCTGTATCTTGTAAAGCTGGTCCGTCCTTTCCTTTCTTGCCAGCCAGAGCGTATCCCCATACCCGTGCTGCAACAGTTTTTTTCCGCGGAAAACACTGTACCAGAAAGGGTGTTTTCCGGGCAATGACACCAGTGCAAAAACGGAGTCGGCTGTTCTTGAAAAAGCCGTTTGCGGCACAAGAGCGGTAACCTTGAACCGGTATTCTTTTGAGGCATGTGTCACCACATATTCATCGGCAAGATCATCAGGTCTTAGCCTGTAAGGTAGTTGCACGTTTATGGCCGACTGTAATTTGTTTTGCCTGAACCTGGAAAGGGTTACAGGCGCAGGAGTATTAAAAGAAGTATCTGGTGTTATATATAAGGAGTCTGCTTCCATGCTGAATTTCACAGCGTCACGGAAGTATTTGTGTTCCAGGTAAAGTGTTTGGGTGTGCAATTCGTTATCGGAACTGGTAAAATCGCACCGCACCCTGTATGGGAAAGAAGCGGCAGGAAAAATGGAGTCGGGTAAAGTTAGTTTGGTTTCGCCAATGGTTTCAAGCGGAAGTGTGTGTTTCCAGAATTCATCTTTTACAAAAACACCTTCCGCTCGCCACGCATAGGCTGCTTCCGGAACAACGGTTATCTCCACTTTTCCGTCCTGAACAGGAAGATCATTATCATCAGTGGCTTTCAGAAAAACGGAAACCGGTTCTTTGTAATAATGCGACTGTGCCGAACTGCGGGCTTTAAACGAAAACGTGTTCAACGTGTATTCTTCCAGCCGGAATTTTTCCCGGAATACTATTTTTCTTTTCAGTGCGTAATCATCTTCATCTAGATTGCCTTCATAGTTTTGCAAATCATATTTTCTGCTCTTCGGGTGTTCCAGGGTGATCAGGTATTGCTCGTCCAGGTCGAAAGGAAGCTTGTCAGCGGGCGGGATAGCCATCTCAAAAGTATAAGCGCCTTTGCGATAGGGTTGTATCATTCCCAGGATGGAATCCGTATCGAAATAACGGTCAGTCATTCTTACCAGCAACGGACCATTTATCGGTTTTCCTTTTCTGGAAGTAACAAATGCTTTAAACCTGAGCGTATCTCCGGGACGGTATTCAGGCTTGCTGAACAACATATACCCCCTGTGTTTACGTTCATGTTTTGAATGATTACTAAAGTAATTGTGGTAGTAATGCCTCCGTTCAAACAATCCCCTGATCTTACGCAGCACGGCAGGGCGCCAGGTCTTCGTCCTACTTGAAATACCCGCTTGATAAAAATAAGTCTGTTGCTCATGCTTCAGTTCCAAAAACTGTTTTTTCCCCACCCTGCCCAGGGTATAGCCCTTTTGTTCAGGATCATATCGTATTTCCTGGTTGTCTTTTTTTACAGTTGCGCTTTTCAGGCTATTGCCTTCAGCGTCAGAAAGAAAAAGGATTGACTTTTTACCCTGCTGAACAAACATGGGGTGGAGAAAGCTGTGCTGTACCATTTCCGTCACAAGGTTTTCCCCTTCAGCGTAGGCTATAATGTAAGCCCCGGGTTTCATCAAATGAAACGCATATTGCTGTTCGAAAAGGAAAGAATCTGCAGGTTCGGAGAGCATCGATTCTTTCAAATGATGTATGCCTTTTTTATAAAGCACCCGGGCATCCTTTTCAGCGAGCGGGTAAACGTACTTCATTGCACTGTGTCTCGTTCCGGAAGAGAGGTGCTGCGCATGAGCGGGGAAGATAAACGCAAGCAGAAGCAGGATTAACAGGGGTTTCATTCGACAGTTTAAGGTTTGGCTTAGTAGGGTGAAAATAACACTAATACCCCAATAACCGCCCCATCATCTCCTCCAGTCTGGCTTTTGCCAGAAACTGTTCTTCCAGTTCCTTATTAAAAGGTACCGGCGTATCCAACGATGCGCAGCGCATCACGGGTGCGTCAAGCCATTGAAAGTAGTGCTCTCCGATCCAGGAGGCAATTTCTCCCCCTATTCCTCCGGTGAGGGTAGCCTCGTGCAATACCAATACCCTTCCGGTAGCCCGCACGGCGCGAGTGATGGCTTCATGATCCAACGGCTGAAGTGTTCTCAGGTCAAGGATATATATACTTGTTTCAGGATGAGCATCGGCGTAAGCACGCGCCCATTCCACCCCCATACCATAGGTGATGATTGTTGCTTCTTCTCCGGTTTGTACCACCCTGGCTTCGCCGATCTTCGTTTCATAATACCCTTCCGGTACAGGACCATTCAGGCTGCGGTACAAAGCTTTGTGCTCAAAGAAAAGTACCGGGTTAGGATCGGAAAACGCCGCCAGCAACAAACCTTTAGCATCTGCAGGACAGGAAGGATACACTATTTTCAGGCCGGGAACATGGGCAAACCAGCTTTCCGTGCTTTGCGAATGGAAAGGCCCCGCCCCTACGCCGGCACCTGTGGGCATCCGGATCACAACATCTGCGGGCTGACCCCAGCGGTAATGTATTTTGGCGAGGTTGTTCACAATCTGTGTAAAGCCACTGCTTACAAAATCCGCGAACTGCATTTCCACCATGGTTTTTCTTCCCTCCAGACTCAACCCCAAGGCCGCGCCCAGAACGGCGCTTTCACAGAGCGGGGTGTTTTTCACCCTTTCGGACCCGTATTTTTCCAGCAGTCCTTCCGTAATTTTAAACACCCCACCGTACTCTGCGATGTCCTGTCCCATCAGTATTAACTGTTGATGCTTTTCCATCGCTATATCCAGCGCATCTTTGATGCCATCCATGAATCTTTTGGATGGCGCGGAAACAAAATCAGGAAGAGCAGGTTCTTCAAAAGGTGTGATGGGTAAGGCGTAAACATCTTCCAGTTGAGGTTGGGTGCCAACTTTCAACGGAGTGGGTGCTTCTGCTTTTTTCCATTCCGCTTCAATGTGTTCGTGCATTTCATCCCGGGCGGCACGGATGCTCTCTTCCGTTAATATCCCTGTTTCCAGCAGGTGTTTTTCGTATTGCTCCAACGGGTCTTTTCTCCCCCATTCTTCCAGTAAATGCGACGGAACATATTTGGTGCCGCTGGCTTCTTCGTGTCCGCGCATCCGGAAGGTGACGCATTCCACCAGGTAAGGCTTTCTTTCCCGCAAACAATATTCGCGAACACCTTTTATGGTATCGTAAACCGTTAACAGGTTGTTGCCATCAATCCGCACGCCTTCCATACCATAACCGCTCGCCTTTTCCACCAACTCACGGCAACGGAACTGCTCATGCGCAGGCGTGCTCAGGCCGTAGCCGTTGTTTTCGATCACAAAAATCACCGGCAGGTCCCACACCGCGGCCAGGTTCAGCGCTTCGTGGAAATCACCTTCACTGGTGCCGCCTTCTCCGGTAAATACCAGCACGGCTTTTTCTTCCGCTTTCAACCGATGCGCCAATGCAATGCCGTCGGCTACCGAAAGCTGGGGCCCAAGATGAGAGATCATTCCGCAGATATGGTGCTCCTGCACGCCGAAATGGAAACTTCTTTCCCTTCCCTTGCTGTAACCGCCAGCATCACCCTGCCATTGGCGGAAAAGTTTTTCGAGTGGCAGCGCCCTGGTCGTGAATACACCCAGGTTCCGGTGCAGGGGCAGTATCCACTCCTCTTCCATCATTGCCAAGGTACAACCCACGGCAATCGCTTCCTGCCCGATCCCGCTGAACCATTTGGAGACTTTTCCCTGGCGTAGGAGCAACAGCATTTTTTCTTCTACCAATCGTGGCAGCAGCAATGCACGGTAAAAACGCAGTTGCGTTTCCGGAGAGAGGTCGCGTGGATCGAAATACATAACGGCAAGGTTTTATACGATAAGAGGATGCACCTTCCTGAAGATACATCCTCTCTTTAATCTTTCCGGTGCTTTATTAATAATTGATCACCTGTTCTTCCATTGTTTCCGGGATGGCCCTGAACTCATATTGCTGGTTCCGCAACTGGGGTTCGAAGCCTGCTTCCCGGATGGCTTCCTGGATACTGCGGCTGGTGAACCTGTGCGGCGCTCCGGCGGCAGACACCACATTTTCTTCGATCATTATGCTGCCGAAATCGTTGGCGCCTGCCTGCAGGCAGATTTGTGCAGTCTGCTTTCCGACGGTGAGCCAGGAAGCCTGGATGTTCTTCACATTGGGCAACATGATGCGGCTCATAGCGATCATGCGGATGTACTCCTCGGGTGTGGAAAGGTTGTGTACGCCACGGATGCGGGCCAGCAAGGTGTCCACATCCTGGAAGGTCCAGGGGATGAAAGCGATGAAACCCTTCGCGTGTTCCGGCTTCCTCGATTGCACTTCCCGGATTTTCTCCAGGTGCTCGAACCTTTCGCGTACTGTTTCCACATGACCGAACATCATGGTAGCCGAAGTGGTGATGTCCAGTTTATGGGCTTCGTGCATGATATCGAGCCATTCCTGGGAACCGCATTTTCCTTTGGAGATCAGGCGGCGAACGCGGTCGGTAAGTATTTCAGCGCCGGGCCCCGGAAGACTGTCCAGCCCGGACTCCTTCAGGGCAAGCAGTACATCTCGGTGGCTCATCTTTTCAAGCTTACAGATATGGGCCACTTCGGGCGGCCCCAGCGCATGCAGCTTAACGTTAGGATAAAGTTGCTTGAGCTGCCGGAAAAGATCGGTGTAGAACGCAAGCCCTAGTTCAGGATGATGCCCCCCTTGCAACAACAGTTGCTCGCCGCCGTAGCGGATGGTCTCATCAATTTTTGTCTTATATGTTTCTATATCGGTGATGTAGGCCTCGGCATGACCAGGTATCCGGTAGAAATTGCAGAATTTACAGTTGGCGACGCATACATTCGTAGTATTCAGGTTCCTGTCAATGATCCAGGTCACCTTCCCATGCGGCACCTGCTTCTTACGTAATTCATCCGCCACAAGCATCAGTTCGGTTAAAGGCGCCTGTTCAAACAGGAACACGCCTTCATCCACGGAAAGAAATTCAAAGTTCAGCGCTTTTTGGTATAGATCGGCCAGGTTCATCAGTTTCAATTTCTGTTTCCGCACAAAAATAACACAGTTGCATGAGCCAACGCAATTCCGTTGAAAATTGCCATTGTAGCGGGAAATATGTATATTCAGGAGCATGAAAAAGCTTGCATTTTTACTGATGCTGCTGGCTTTTGGGGGTGAAGGAGAGGCGCAGGAAGAATTTGTTCCGCCACCTTCCCGGAAGATCGCCCGCGTGCCGTTCAGGTTACTGAGCGGTGGTATCATTATTCTGAAAGCCGCCATCAACAATCACCCCGACAGCCTTCATTTTATCCTCGATACCGGTAGTGGTGGCATATCGCTTGATTCCGCGACACACCATAAAATTGATCTCCCCCTCACTCCTTCAGAAAGAACCATCCGAGGACTGGGTGGCATCAAGAAAGTCAGTTTCGCCAACAACAACAAACTGCACCTCCCCGGATTAAGTGTGGATAGCCTGAACTTCCACATCAACGATTACGACCTGCTCACCAGTGTTTACGGCATCAAAATCGACGGCATCATCGGTTACAGCGTACTCAGCAGGTATGTGGTGCACATCAACTACGACAGTTCCTGGATGGATTTCCATACCCCCGGTATTTTCCGGTACCCCAAAGGGGGCTTCATGTACCGCCCGCTCATCACCAGTTTACCCATCATGCAGGTAAAGGTGAGAGATGAACACCCTATCCTAGCAAGGTATTATTTCGATACCGGGGCGGGATTGTGTATGCTTTTCTCTAAGGAATTCACCGACGACAGCATGTTTATTTCACGCAAAAGGCCTCGTGTTTTAACCCAGGGAGAGGGACTCGGCGGAAAAATCAATATGGAGCTGACCGCTGTAAAAGAAGTAAAACTGGGACCATACAAGTTTAAAAACGTACCTGCTTACGTGTTTGATGACGAATACAATGTAACCTCCTATCCTTTCCTGGGCGGATTGTTGGGCAACGACCTGCTGCGCCGCTTTAATGTGATCCTGAATTACCCCAGAAGAGAGTTTTACCTCACGCCCAATACGCATTTCAGAGAAGCCTTCGATTATTCCTATACCGGATTGGGCATTTATTATATTGAAGAGAAAATTGAAGTGGTGGACGTATTACCAGGATCGCCGGGCGAGAAGGCTGGCTTCAGGCCCGGCGACTATATTATAGGTGTCGGAAATGTGATCAACAAAGATATTCTCACCTATAAAACCATGCTGCAACAAACCAATGCACGCATAAGGGTGATCGTGATGCGACAAGGCAATGTGGTGGAACTCTACATCAAACCCAGGAATATTCTCCGAAGGCGTTAATTGAGCTCCTTCAACAGTTCGGCCACAGCCTTTTCCAACTGCTGGTCTTTTCCTTTTCCTACCTGCTGGTACTCGTTCATCAGTTTGATGTCCGGCTCGGTTTGCAGGTTCTCCAGGTATTTGCCACTCATGCTTTTTACACCCAATGGCGGCGCACCCCAGCGAACACTGTTGTCCTGCAATGTTTCCCATCCGGCAAAAGTACAGGTTCCCGGAACGGGCATTCCCACCAGTTTTCCCAGTTGAAGCTCACGGTAGCTGAAGGCAAAACAATGTCCATCGCTGTAATTGGATTCGTTGGCCAGCGCTATGGAGGGCTTTGTCCAGCGGAACGTAGGTTCGTAGGTAACCACGCGGTTATCGGTTGTGTA
Source organism: uncultured Flavihumibacter sp. (assembly GCA_946482545.1). Next base: position 12,132 of record CAMLRX010000012.1, read on the forward strand.
TTCCAGGAATCTTTTCCCACTGAGGAACATGGCCAGGTCGGCGACAAGATCACCGCCGCCGTTGTTGCGGGTATCCACCACCAGTCCTTTGCGTGTCGCGTATTTGCCCATCGCATCATCGTAGGTGGTGCGGTAAGCGCCGTCGTTCATGCCGGGAACATGCACATAACCCAGTTGACCGTTGCTTAACCTGTCCACTTCATCCTGGTTCCTGCGCACCCATCTTTTGTAAAGCAAGGTGTTTTCCTCTCCAAGTGATATGGGTTTTACACGTAATTCTCTCCGTGTTTTTCCGTCTGTAACGGTGAGTAAAATATACTTGCCGGCCTTTCTGTTCAGGTAACGTGCGAAATCAGTATCCGCGGAAATGGACGATCCATCAATATTTAAAATGATGGTGCCGGGCGTAATATTCAGCATAGGCTTATCCAGCGGTCCTTCTTTAATTACTTCCTGCACCTTAACGCCCTCTCCTTTATAGGTTGGATCGTAAAATACGCCCAATGAAGCGGTGGCATCACCCAAAGGATTAGCCGAATAATAACTGGAACCACTATGCGAAACATTCAGTTCACCCAGTAACTCACTGAGCATTTCCGAGAATTCAAAAGCGTTTCCAATGTGAGGAAGATAGGCTTCATAAGCTTTTCCTAGTTTTTCCCAGTCGGCGCCGTGATACCCTGCGGTATAAAATGTTGTTTTAGTCCTGCGCCAGACATGGTCGAACATCACTTTCCGTTCCTGCGCCAGGTCCACGGTCATTTCACCGCTGATGGAAACCGGCTCCTGTTTACCCGTTGCCGGATCGAGTTTACTGATCCTGCCTTCGGCGAGGATGAAAAGTGTTTTCTGCTCCTTATCCCATGTGAGCGACCCCGAGCCCGCGTTCAGCGGGGCGATCATTTTAGTTTCTTTAGTGCGGAGGTTGGTGCTCCAGAGGTTGTATCCTTTTTCGAAGCGCGCGAGGTAATATAAAGTTTCGCCATCTTTGCTCAGCGCAGCATCTGCCAGACTGGAAGAATGCAGTGTGAGTCGTGCTTTGCGGTAAGGAATACCATCTAGGTCGAATTTAAGCAGGGTATCTTTTTTCTCTTTCTTTTTGGCAGAATCCTTGGCCGCCTTTTCATCCTGTTCCTTTGCCAGCGCGGCTTCTTCTTTTGTAAAACGGAAACGCTCCCACGCATCGGCGTCCAGGAAAAGCCCATACACATCCGATTGAGAGCCGCCACTGTTGGCGAAACTGCGGAGACCATCTCTGTTGCTGGTCCAGAAAACCATCTTTCCACCCATAGCCCAATGTGCGTATCCATCGTTGTACCCGCTGCGGGAAAGGTTAGTGATACCGCCTTTTCCGTCTGCGGCGATCAGTCCGATCTCCCCGCTCCATACCGTTTTTTCACTGTATTCAAAAAGGATCCATTTACTGTCCGGACTCCAGGTAAAATACTGGTCATTGTCGCGCATGGAAAACAACTGATCTGAATTGAGCAGCGTACGCACCTGTTTGGACGCAATGTTGTACACCTTAAGATGATTGCGTTCTTCGATGAAAGCGATCTCTTTACCATCCGGAGAATATTCCGGCTGGTAATTTTCTTTGTTGTTGGCGATGATGGCTTCTTCTTTCAAAAGGGTGGCATGAGAAAAATAAACTTCTTCCTCCCGCACGATCTTCGTTTCATAAATCTTCCAGGAGCCGTTTCTTTCACTGGCGTAAACCAGCTTTTTGCCATCAGGGGAAAAACTTACGGAGCGTTCAGGTTCCGTTGTATTCGTAATCCTTTTCGTTGTTCCGCCATCCACCGAACTCACAAACACTTCTCCCCGCACGATAAAGGCCACCTCTTTTCCATTGGGAGAAACTGAGAGATCGCTGGCGCCACCGTTTACGGGCATTAGTTTTTCCGGATTAGACTTGTCATCCGCCGTGATTAACACGGACAATTTACGGGGTTTTTCACCTGATCGCTGAACATATAAATGACCGTCATAGCTATAACAAAATGTCCCATTACCAGCCACCGTTAAAAAACGGACGGGGTGGTCCTTAAAAGACGTGAGCGCTTTACCCATCCCGCTTCCAGGTGTCATGCTGAACACGTTAAAAGAGCCGTTCTGCTCACTGAGGTAGATGATCTCCTTTTCATCCGCGGTAAAATGAGGCGTTCTGTCTTCTCCGGCAAAAGTCGTAAGTTTTGTATGCTTATCCGATGCAGGCTCGTACATCCATAAATCTCTTGCAACAGATGAAGTATGGTGTTTTCTCCACTGGTTTTCCTGCCCTTTTTTATCATGATAAAGCATTTTCTTTCCGTCGCGGCTCCAACTGATGTCTTCCGCCGGGGTAGTCAGAAAAAGTTCCACCCTTCCTCCCTTTGCCGCAACCTTGTAAAGTTCCGGCTGATAGGCCGCGGGGAACTGACGGTTGGAAGCCAGGTCCTCCTGACGCGATCCGCCGAAATAAATATGTTTGTCATCCGGACTAAATGCATAAGGATATTCCTGACCGGAATGCCAGGTAAGCCTGGATGGCGTTCCGCCGGTAGCCGGAATGCTGAATACATCGAAGTTGCCATACCGGTCCGATGCAAAGGCGATTGTTTTACCATCGCGGCTCCAAACAGGCATAAAGTCCTGCGCCTCATGTTGGGTTAACGGATAGGCCCTGCCGCCGCCAACGGGAACGGTATACAGGTCTCCTTTATACGTAAAAACAATGGTTGAACCATCAGGGGATATAGCGGGATAACGCAGCCAGGAGGCTTCCGTTTGAGCGGAAGTGGCCACGGAAAGCAGCGCGCAGACCGCCAGCAGCAGTAAGTGTCTCATGTATAGGTTTGTTAGCTAACAAATATAAGATTCAGATTTCTATAAGTAACCGCGTTGGGAAGAGCGGTGAAAAAACGGTGCGGAAACGGTGAAAACACGATTGTCGGGGAAAAATGCCGGGCGTACATTTGTGTGGAATTGATGGCGGGATCATTTCATTTGTTAACCATGTGGGACGAAGACGGGCAAAAAGATAAAAAAAAGGAAAAGCTTACCAAAGAACAGGCTTTTCAGAAACTGAAACACTTTTGCGCTTACCAGGAGCGGTGCCACTCCGAGGTAAAGGAAAAGTTGTTTGGCTATGGGTTAAGGACCAATGAGGTGGATGAGCTGATCTCCACACTCATCACAGAGAATTACCTGAATGAAGAAAGGTTCGCCATTCAATTTGCAGGAGGGAGATACAGGTTGAAGAAATGGGGAAGGAATAAGATAAGATATGAGCTGAAAAGCAGGCAGGTGAGTGAATATTGTATCAGGAAGGCATTGAAAGAAATTCCTGAAGACGAATACTATGAGACATTGCTTAAGCTGGCCCACAAAAGATGGGAAGAATTGAAACGGGAGAAGAACAGGTTCACGAAGTTGAAAAAAGCCCGGGACTTCCTGTTGCAGAAGGGATATGAACAAGCGCTGGTTCAGGATGCCCTTAAACAGGTGGAAGAAAGTTTGTAAAATGAAACGTTGACCATGAGACCACTCACCATAACATTAATGCAGCAGGACCTGGCCTGGGAAGATTCGGCAACCAACCGGAACAGGTTCGAAGCATTGATCGAGGCATTAACTACGCCCACACAACTGGTGGTGCTACCCGAGATGTTTACCACCGGATTCAGTATGAAGCCTGAAAAACTGGCGGAACCGATGGAAGGTGAAACCCTCCAATGGATGAAAACGATCGCGGCGAAAAAAAGGATCATCCTTACCGGCAGCCTGATGATCAAAGAAAGGGACCGCTACTACAACAGGATGATCTGGATGTTGCCGAACGGACAGTTTGGATATTACGACAAACGCCATCTTTTCGGCTATGCCGGAGAGGATGAACATTATGCCCGCGGGCAGAAAAGGCTGATCGCATCTGTGAACGGGTGGAAAGTAAACCTCCAGGTGTGTTATGACCTGCGGTTTCCTGTATGGGCCAGAAACAGGATGGTGGAAGATGAAGAGGGGCAGGCCACCCCTGAATATGACCTGATGCTGTATGTAGCCAACTGGCCGGAAAGAAGAAGTGCCGCATGGAAAACACTATTGCAGGCGAGGGCGATAGAAAACCAGTGCTTTGTCGCAGGGGTAAACAGGATCGGTAAAGATGGAAATAATATTTACCACAGTGGAGACTCTATGCTCATTGATCCCATGGGAGAAGTCATGCACCATGTGGCGGATAAACCCGATGTTTCCACGTTCACGCTATTCCCCGATAACCTGATAGCAATAAGAAACAAGTTGCCCTTTCTTAAAGACCAGGATCATTTTTCACTGGAACTGTAATCGCCGGTCCTCTTTTGACGGCCATCAATCAGTTGAAGTGTGCGTTCCATTTTTGAGTCTAATCCCAGGCTGATGGAATGAACGGAAGGTTTCACCTCCACATCAGGAAGCACACCTTTTCCTTTGAGGGCTGTATCCGGGTTGATCACCATACGGAAAATGGGAAGGGTAACACGTATCCTGGTATTGGGAAGCGTCACATTTGGAATCAGCATGCCGTTGTTGCCGTAAGCGCCTCCGCCGGTCTCTTCGCCAACAATGGTGCATCCTTTTTGTCCTTTCAGCGCGGAGGCAAACAATGTGGCTGCGGAGAAAGTCTGGCCGCTGGTGATTACGTAGAGGTCTCCGTTAAAGTGTTGCTTCTTCCGGGGCTTGTAGCGGTGTTTTTCAAAGTAAAGAAAATGGTACCGGTCGTCCCGCATTTTCTTTGCAGAGAACATCATGTAGATATCATTCAGGAAGCCGGCTTCCATAAACCTTACGGCGGGCATCTTTTTGGTAATGGCAGCCACGGTGTCGGCCACACGAAAAGGTGTATGCCGCAAATACCTGGTGAGGAGGATATAATTTCGGATGTTGCCCCCGCCATTATCGCGTACATCCACCACAAGGTTATTCAATTGAGCCGCCTCGAGTTCGCGGAAACTTTTGCGGAAAAAAGAACGGAGTTTGTACCCGTTGGAAAAAGTATTCACTTCCATAATGGCCGTTCCGCGCAAGGTATCTATCCTGAAAGACCGTGCCGAATTCAGTTGATTTTGTTTTCGCTGCCTGGCGGGCACCTTCGGAGGACGGGGCTTTTTCACCTGGAAGGAATCGGGACGGGGCCTCCGGGAGGAATCGGAAAATGGTTTATACGCAGAGAACTTCCGTTCAAAGGGTTCTCCGCTCAATGTAGTATAGCCAACCTGGAATTCGGTAGCCGTACCATAAACATTGCGGTAATAGGAAGGGAAGGAATAACTCAGGCGGATCTCGTTTACGCCCTGGGAATAACCATCCATCGGCATGAACTCGTACAGCGAATGAAGTATTTCCTTCACCGGCCTTCCGTTGATGGAGGTGATCAGTGTTCCCCTGGGCAGGCCGGAATCACCTCGGAGCCAGCTATGGCTAACGGCCATCGTATCGCTCCATATCCGCACATTAAATGGGAACTGGCTGCCCCTGTTGAAGCGCTCATACCGGCCAAATGCTTTGGAGGGTCTCACGAAAGTGTGCCCGCACCTGATCTTTGAAACGGCATACGCTAACAGGTTCCTGAACTGCACTTCGTTCATGGAATCCGTAATGCTGTTGAAGGACCAGGAAAAGTAACGGTGAAGGTCTTCCTCATTGGTATACCAGTAAAGGCTAGGGTGGGCTTTTTCGAGTACGTTATACAGAAATTCAAAATCCTGCCGGAGCGCCTCGGCTGTAAAAACGGGCATTCGCCGCTGCTCCTGGCCTTTCGCCAGTTGCAACGTAGCCAGCAGGAGCAGCAAAAAGGAAACACACCTTCGTAAGATCATATTGTATAAAGATAAGGTTCAGCTCCGTTATCAGGCGCCTTTGAAAGCGTTCCATCCCTGGGCCGTCAACTCATGACGGTTGCCGCCTCGGGTAATGATGTGCGCGCCTTCGGATGCTTCTGCCATATAACCGACCACGCTGATCTGCTCGTTAAGCACAAGTTTATCGTAATCAGACTGCGCAACGGTGAACACCAGTTCATAATCCTCCCCGCCGCTCAGGGCACAGGCGGTAGGATCAAGTTCCAATTTATAGGCGAATTGGCGGGCCTGCTCGTGTACCGGGATCTTTTCTTCGTAGAGCACACAACCCAGTTCGCTCTGTTTGCAAATGTGCAGAATCTCACTACTCAGTCCGTCACTGATGTCCATCATGGCCGTGGGCAGGATGTCGTTCTCGGCAAAAAAATTGATGATATCTTTCCTGGCCTCCGGTTTCAGCAGACGGCCCACGATATAATCCTGGTTCTCCAGATCGGGCTGAATCTGCGGATTCTCCATGAATATTTTTTTCTCCCGTTCAAGGAGGGTGAGCCCCAGGAAAGCGCCACCAAGGTAGCCACTCACACAAAGCAGGTCACCTTTTTTGGCGGTACTTCTTTTTACAAACGTATCAGGGGCTACTTCTCCGATGGCCGTAACGGAAATGATGAAGCCTTTCTGCGAAGATGTAGTGTCACCCCCAATCAGGTCCACACCATACTGTGCACAGGCGGCGTAAACACCTTCGTAAAATTCTTCCAGCGCCTCTACCGAGAAACGGTTGCTGAAAGCGATGCTCAATGTGATCTGGGTGGGAGTGGCATTCATCGCATATACATCACTGAGGTTTACGACCACAGACTTGTACCCCAGGTGTTTTAACGGTGTGTACATCAGGTCGAAATGGATGCCTTCCACCAGCATATCGGTGGTAATCACCGTTTGCTTACCGAAATGGTCGATCACCGCGGCATCATCGCCCACACCTAATAACGTGGACGCGTTCTGGATTTCTATATTCCTTGTAAGTTGTTCAATCAGTCCAAACTCTCCCAAAGCGTTTATTTCTGTGCGCTCACTCATATTCAACTATAATTTAATGCTATTCAAAAAAGTTCCGGTTCATTTCTTTCAACGACCGCTTCAGCCTTTGTTCATAATACTGGATGCCAAAACAGATTCCGCAACCGAGTACCACCAGGAAATAAGCCAGGAAATGACTCACTCTTGAAATAAAAGGCGTGATCATCACCATGAACATGCCGATCAGGAAAACAAGGTCGTGAAACGGAAAGTTTCTGTCGGCATCTATTTTCTTCAACTTCGCGGGTTCATCGCTGAACAGGAATTTGATCCGGTGGTAATCTCCGATCAGCAGTACCAGGTTCATGGCCAGCAATGCGAGATTCACCCAGGGAGTCCCTTTCCATTCAAGGGAAACCGTCACCATCAGGATATTGAGGATCATGGGAAAAAGCATGAGTGCGCCTAAGGTGGCAAACCGCTGTGTGAGCAACAGGAAGCCGATGATCACCTGTGCGTATGCCACAAAACGGGCGTAAAGGGCGAGGCCAAACCTTGATAATTCCTCTTCCAGCCAAACGGGGCCTATCACACCTGGGAACTTATGTTCGGCAAACAGCTTCGCCATTCCCGAGCTGAAAAAGATCAACCCTAAGCAAATCCTGATAAGAATGATGATCGTATTTTTCATTTCGATAATGGAAAAAAGGGGGTCGGATGGCTCCAAAAGTATCGTAATAATGGCAAGCACACAAAAAAAGGCCCTTTCCTTTTGAGAAAGAGCCTTTAACCGACTCAACTTCAACCTGCTGTTCCGGAGGGAACAAAAGGTTAGCGTAAACTCCTCGAAAGGGCCAGCAGCGGAGAAAAGAGGTTACCGGATACTTTTCCCACACCCTGCGCCTCTTCACCAGAGGGTTCTTCGGTTGGTGCGTCGTTATTTTCAGTACGTGATTTTTTCGCTTCTTCTATAGCTTTCAGTTGTTCACGCAGTTCTTTTTCTTTTGCTTCCAGGATTTCCTGTTTCGCTTTTTCGGTTTCTTTGATCACAGAATCCATGGCCTGGTCAATCTCTTTTACGGAACCACGGTAGCGGTATCCTTTTCCATTCACTTCTACGGAAACTTCTTCCGATTTCTTTTCAATTCTTTCCAATCCGCCGATGGTCATTACATATTCCACACCACTTTCCCAACGCAGGTCATCATCCCAGTTGTCATCGAATTCCCATTCATCATCGAGGGAGAACCATCCAAGACGGCGGGTAACGCTTCTGTCGATCCTTACTTTTTTACCCACAGGCACTTCGAGGGTGAGCACCACTTGCTGTGCCCGGAACTTTCCCCCTTCCGCGATGGAGAATCCATTATCAAGATAGAACACACTGTCTGCCTGGTTCACCGCATAATTGATATTCTTAGCGAAGGTCTGCGCCTGGTTACCGTTTCTTCCGCGACTGTATTTCTGTGCGCTGACATGGTAGAGTGAATCGCGGCTCTTGATTATTTTCAGCCTGATGCTGTTGATAATCAGGCTGTCTTCCGTGAGCTGGATGCCACCTGTTTTGAACCATCCGCCATATACTTTCACTTTAGAATCTGCCACTTTCACGATCAATTTTCCGGTAGAAGGCTGCGTTACGGGCATTTCCTCGTGGATACGTGCTTTGGTGCTGAAGTTCCTGCCGATCTGCGTACCGAGCGCGATGGCGCAGAACAGTCCGATGAGCCAGAGGGCTCCGAAAGTATAGCCGAGGTAGCTGTTCTTGGTTTTGATGCCCATGATCTTGCGGATCAGCCACACGATAAAGGCGATGATGGGTACGCCCAGGAAGAGCAGGATTCCACCCCAGGCCAGCAGGTTCTGCGTAGGACCCTCAAGAATATAGCCTTTAAAGGGCAATGATCCCAGCCCCGCGCCGAAGAGCGCGATCAGGGCCACGAACAGGGCGAAGGCCACTGTCCCGGCAACGAACAGGAAGAACGCTTTGAAGATCACCCCAATCGCGTGTCCGAAACCGGAAGCAACGGGTTTTGCCGCGGATGCCATCTCAGAAGCCAGCGGCTTTGCTTCTGTCTGAGAAAAATTTTCGGCACGCTCCTTCAGTTCAGCACCGAACTTTTCCGCGCGACCTTTTACGCTCTGCATTTCTTCCTTCACTTTATTCTTGATGTTCTCCAGGTCAACCTTCTGTCCTTTCATCTGCAAACGTTCCGAAGTGGTGGATGCCATTGGCACCACGATCCAGAGGATGATATAGGCCAGCAGGAAAGTGCCCATGAAAGAACTGGATATGAAACCGGCGCTGCCGAAATCGAACCAGTACCAACCCCTGCCCACGATGTTGAAGGCAATGTTCAGAATCAGCGGGGCAGCGAATACGAGCCGGGGAATCCAAACTTCCACATTGAAATAAGCGGCGATACCACCAGCCACACCTCCGATCACTTTTTCTTCAGGATTCCTGAAGAGTCTTTTCTGCACATTCTGCTCCAAAGACGCTTTCGGCAGCACAATCCACATGATAATATAGATGAGGAAGCCCAGGCCGAACCCACCGAAAGTGATGAGGGCGAACAAGATACGCACCAGGGAAGGATCGATGCGCAGGGAATTTGCGATGCCGCTGCACACACCACCCAGGATTTTGTCGTTCTCGTTCCTGAAAAGGCGTCCGCGGGGAGCACGTTGTTCGTATTCTCCGGAACCTGCGCCGCCATTGAATCCGGAAGCAGCAGCCTGTTGGGCGGTAGCTTCTTCATTTGCGTCGAAATCTTCCGGGCGTCCAATGGAAGCCATTACTTCTTCCACATCAGCATCCGTAATGCAATGCGCGCCTTTTTTGATCTTATCCTGGAACAATTCGGCAATACGGCTTTCAATATCGCTGATGATCTCCTCTTTCCCTTCTTCGTGGGCAAAATACCGCTTCAGACTTTCCGTGTAGCCCCGCAGTATATCGTAAGCCGAATCCTCAATGGGTATCAGCCTTCCCGAAAGGTTTATGTTGATAATCTTTTTCATCTCCGTATGATTTATAGGTTGTGTTATTGGTTGTCGGTTGGTGTGCTTTGTAAGGCTTGTTGCTTGGAGGCGAGCGTGTTTACCGCGTTGGCCAGTTCGTTCCAGGTGGCTTCCAGTTCTTTGTAGAATACTTCTCCTTTTTCAGTGAGGGAGAAGTATTTCCTGGGAGGGCCGCTGCTGCTTTCTATCCACCTGTAAGTCAGCATCTCGGCGTTCTTGAGCCGGGTAAGCAGGGGGTAAAGCGTTCCTTCCAGGATCTGGAGGTTCGCTCCGCGCATCTCTTCCACAATGTCGGAAGGATAAGCCTCTCCCCGCCGTATGATGCTCAGGATACAGAATTCCAGTATTCCTTTCCGCATCTGGCTCTGGGTGTTCTCAATGTTCATACCGCATCTTTTTTAGAGTGAACTGATTTTGTTTTTCATGGCCGGCTACTTTCCCCGGCTTTGTTTTCTTGGCTATTTGGCTATCTCAGACACAAAGATAGAAACAATTCAGTACTATGCAACACATAGTACCATTTTTTTACAGGTAATTTTTAATGAGTACTATTGGGCGAAAGGGAGAATCCAATGTTTACAAGGGTTTCCTTCAATTTTGATAGAAAGACAAATGATTGTGTTTGGGAAGAACGGCAAATAGAATGGATGAACGGGGTGATTTTCCATTCAGCCAAGGTCCAAACCATGACTAAACCGTAAACCAGATAAGGGAAGGCTGTGCATTGCACGATAGATTAAGTGGAAGCTACCGCCGAGAAGCGTATTATTAAAAGAAGTACAAATAAGCAAATCACTTCACAGTGTTTGTCGTGTCGCCGCGGGAAAATCTACCATCCACTAATCATGTTAAAGGAATCCGGCTGAAAGCGTTATTTCACGCCCACCAGCACCATATAATTTCTTCGGATCACTTCCCCATTAGAGCGGACTTCCTCTTCTTCTTCTTCCAGGCGTTCAATATGGAATCCGGCTTCCGTAACCAGGTTTTGCAAGGCTTCGGGCGTATATAACCTGAACCCGAATTGGGTGAACGGCAGTTTTTCCATGAAAGATGCAGGGGCAAAACCAAGTGCCAGTCTCCCGCCTTTCCGTAAAACACGGATCATTTCCAGGAGATATAACCCGGGGTCGCGCCAGAAATACACGGTATTTACCGTGAAAATATGGTCGAATGTGTCGTCGTTAAAAGGAAGTGATTTCCCATCAGACAAAGAGAAAAAAGCCTGCCCCTGTTCAATGGCATGCTTGTTCAGCCGACAGGCCTCGTCCACCATGGTGGCTGAAATATCTATCCCTGTGTAAACAACATTTTCAGCCTGGGATAAAATATAAGGAAGATGGCTTCCATTGCCGAAGCCGATCTCAAGAATGCGGTCATCGTTGTTGATGCGGAGTACATCAATGGCCTTACGGATCATACCGGCATTGTTTTCCTGCATCCTTTCGGCGGTTTTTATACCCTCGCTGCCGTTTGGGTTTCCAAGTTGGCGCGCAATTTCCTGCCAGTCAGGCTCCTGCATCATAATGGCGTGGTTTGAGTACTTGAAAGTAAGCAATTAAACACGCATATCATCGGCAACCCAATGTACGATCTGCTGTTTGATGGCATCCGGGGAAAGCTTTTCTTCAATGGTGCGCTTGGTGAGCGAAGGAAGTTCTGCATCTGAAGCGAACCTCAGGGCAGCAATTTGTCCGAAGCTGAGTTGCGGTTCCAGTTCTTCCAGCCTTTTCCCGGTTAGCAGGTGGTAACGCCAACGCATTTCCATACGAACAATCCTGTTCTGCACCGTGAGCGCGTAATGTTGCCTGGTCATAAAACTCAGCCAGGTAATAACGAGCGCCAACGCTGTAAGCAGTATATATTCCGCCCTGCTTTCCGGATGTTGCCAGATACCACGTACTGAAACGATAATCAGCAACAACATGATCGGGTAAAAAACAAAGTGGTGTGGGGTGTAAAAACGGACGTGGTTCTTATAGTTCTGCATGGTAAAGTTTGAATGTCAACAAAGATAGGCCGGAGATGTTCCCGGCATTCCACATTTTACGGGACGAAAGGGGAAACAGATGCACAATTTCTTATGATGGCAACGGAAGAAATACTGGCCCCGTTTTTTAAATATATACTTCAGTTAACACTCCAAATATATAGGATCCCCTCCTGACGGATGTTTAGCCAAGCGAAGGTAAGGCAGATAGAAGCGGGTTGGGAGCCAGGCCGGAAGGCGCACTTCAGTAAAGGTGCGCCTTCCGCTTTTATTGTATGCATGGGAAAACTCATCATGCGGAGCGATGGAGCCCGTTCAATTCGCTGAACGCCTTGTTGTAAAAATCGAAGACGCTTTCCCAATGCTTCAGGGGTAGCAGTTTTCCAATTTTCAGAAAACCATGCGCAGGCAACTTTTCCCTGTTTATTCGAACATATCCATCCTGTTCAAAATCATGTTCCCAGGGAGATGAATGTGCAGAAATCAGCCATCTGTATTTTACGCCAGCTTCCAAAACCAAATCACGGTATTGCTCCATGTATTTTCCCTGTAAATGGAGGTGTATGCTGAACCCTTTTCCCCACCAGAAAAAACTTCTGATGGCGAAAACATCTTCCTTCCCGAAAATCCTCGGATAGTCGAGCATTACATACGGCAGCCCCTGGTAGTTTTCGCCACGGGATATTTTCGGGGAGATGCTGAACAGTTCTACGGGAAGGGAAGAATGTATTGAGTGTGCACGATAAGAGTCGCTTAATGATCCGAAAAGTGCACACACTTTATCGATGATGCGCCGTTTCGCAAACAGCCACTCACTGTTCAGCACCAGTTCCTTTTCTGTCTGTGTAAGTTCCGTTTTCATATACTTCAGTGTTTTTCTCTCTGCTCTACCGTTAAAATACTGTGTTACTTGTTTCTGACTCTCCCTAAATTTACAGGGCAAATCGGATATACAATGCTAATTGATCACGCGCATGTTATAAGAGAAGCAATAGTTGAAGACATTCCGTCCATTCAAAGGGTCAGGAATGGGGTTAGTGAAAATAGGCTATCGAACCCTGCACTGGTTTCCGATGAAGATTGCAGGATTTTCATCACGGAGCGTGGAAAAGGTTGGGTGGCCGAAATAGCAGGTGAAATAGTAGGGTTCTCTATAGCAGACCTGAATGGGAATAATATCTGGGCGCTTTTCCTTTTGCCTGGTTTCGAGAAAAGAGGAATCGGCAGGAAGCTCCATGATATTATGCTGGACTGGTATTTTGAACAAACACAAAAGCCGGTGTGGCTGAGTACCGCGCCAGGCACAAGGGCTGAAACTTTTTACCGTACCGCAGGCTGGAGGGAAACCGGCATATATGGAAATGGTGAAATAAAGTTTGAAATGACACATGAACAATGGTTACATATAAGAACCAGCCAATCTTCAGGTCAATAAAGTCCTGGAGTTAATATGTATCGTTGCTCAAGCCAAGCTGAATAGTAATCCATATTACCTCAGCCAAAACGCCTTACCATGCTTAGCGTACATGCAGTACTATGCGTGGAAAATAAAACACACACTAAGATTTGTTTTGCGTGCCCGTAAACTGAGCATTTAACCACTATGGTTAGAAACCCATAGGTAGAGAAAGGACTGAAAGTCCATATTGCGGCTTCTCCTATTCTTTTTTGTTTTTATCTACACGAGTAACAACCACTTGTAGAAGCTAAAGCCTTGCACTAAAGAATATAGCTTAAGCTAGTGTGTTGAGACCAGTCAAACAATTTATGGAATAACTGATGGGCTCGGTAATAAAGACCTTGTCATCTGAACAAAGTTGTAGCATTACAGATGTTGAGCAATTGGAGAACCGGGTTTACACAATTGCTTAACGCACTTCCTTACCGAAGGGCATCATACTGATCTCAAGCAGTTTAAAATGTTGCTTCGCGAAGGGAATACCGATAATGGTGATGAGTAATAACGCACCAAAAAACAAGTGGACTAACGCTGTATATATACCCCCACATAGCAACCAGATGACATTGAACACCAACGTAAAACAGCCGTTATTGGAAGAGTTGTACACCACCTGCCTGCCAAAGGGCCACAAAACAAGTGCGGCCAGTTTAAAACACTGCAGGCCGAAAGGAATACCAACGATGGTAAAGCAAAGCACAATGCCGCCGAACAAATAACCGAGCGCGGAGGCGAATCCTCCAAATATGAGCCAGATGAGGTTTCCAAGTAAGTTCATGGAAGGAAGGTAAAATTTATTTGAAAGTCACCGTTACGCGGCCGGTCTCTTTTTTACCGGTGGTCGTTTTCCAGGACGGACCTTCTTTAATGAGCCGTAAAGCATCCTTGTCGTAAATTTTTCCTGCCGACTGTTCAATTCGAAAGCGTGTCAGTTTTCCGGATGGCCGTACTTCGAAAGATACAATAACGATGGATGTGGGCATACCTTCCACACCTTTGAGCCGCGCACTATCCAGGAGATATTGGTTGTAAGCCGGCCACCCTCCTTCAGGAACGGCTTTCAGTGGATTAGCTTTTACAATTGTGGAAACTGAGCCAACTTTCGTCGACTTCTTTTTAACACCATATCCCACTACTACCACTTCATCCATGGTTGCGGAATTGCTTTCAAGCATGATTCTGTTGGCTCCGATATCAGTTTTCAGTTCCACCTTCTGGGGCACAAACCCCAACACATTCAGTGTTGCGATGGCAGAAGAATCTTTGGAACGTAAGCTGAACATTCCCATACTATCTGTGAGCGTTGCGGTCTTTTCATTTTCAAGCCGGACTACTACGCCTGCAACCGGTTTCTGCAGCGCATCCAGCACTTCCCCCCGTATATTGAATGCAGGAAGCTCTTTTTTTAAAAAAGCGTTTGTCCGTTGCTGGGACTGCTTACTTTCGAGGCGGGCTACATCTTCCATAACGGCTGCATTTTCCTTCAATGCCGCATTTTTTTCCGGGATGTCAGGGGCTGAAGATTTGGCTTTTGCTGTGATCGCCTTTTCTGCCGTATTGTAATGTTGAACAGGAGCCGTTTTTTCCATGGAATGCACCGCCGGATCATCCGTTTTTTCACTGATATCCATTGTATCAACAACCGGTTCTTCTGTAGCTTTTTTAACGGAGGGTTCTTTATGCGCAATAGCATTTTCCTCTTTGTTCCATATCAACCGGTAAGCTACCGCGGCCGATACAACAATCAGCACAACAGCAGCGGCGGACCACCACCAGTTGCGTCGTAAAGGAACAACCGGCGCTGGTTTATCAACTTTGTTTTCCTTCAGCCGTTCGTTTAACCTCGAATTCAATTCAGCAACGTCGGACGAAACTGTTTCAACATGCGGTGCATACCCTTCCAGCGCATCCGCCAGGAACGGATCTTCCAGGGCAGCTCTCTCCAGCGCATGCATTTCTTGTGCAGTCATTTCACCCGCATGGTAACGCCGGATATCCTCCGCTGTAAATGGACCGTATGGTTGTTTTTGTTCCAGTTGTTATTTATTGTTTTTTTCCATACAAATTCTGAGGTTCCGCCTGCCGTTCTGTACCAGGCTCCTCACTTTATTCCAATCCATCCCCGTAAGTTCCACGATCTCCTTGTAACTTTTTTCTTCCAGGTAAAAAAGCCGGATGGTCCGTTGCTGTTCGGCCACCAGTTGTGTAATACAGTCTTCCATAACGCGGAGATTCGTTTCCTGCTCCGATATACCGGCATGATGCAGGTTTTCCTCCGATTGCACATCCCATTCCTTCAATTCAGTGGTTTGTTTGTTTTTCCCACTTCTCAACTGCATCAAACAGTGGTTCTTACTCAGCACATGGAGCCAGCTTTTAAAATTAGTCACCTCGAAACGCGGCAGTTTTACAATCAACTCTTCAAATATGTGCATCACCGCGTCCTTACTGGCTTCCGGGTCCTTCAGGTATTTAAGGCATACGCCATATACCAGTTCCATGTACCGCTGATACAATGCTCCCAATACTTCGAGGTCACCTTTTTCACGGTATAAAGTTACCAATTCCAGATCGGTGGCGGTAGAATATGATATGTGGGGAAGGAACGACATCCGGGGTGAAAATAAATAAAATGGATGATTGTGTAATCCTGAAAAAAGCAGCATCCTGCCTGCGGGCCCCATTCTTAAACAATAAAAACCATACAGATGAAACGCATACAAACCTTCAGCCTGGGTACATTACTGGCCATCGTTGTATTTGCACTGGCCGCTTTTAACTCGTTTTCTCCCATCCGCATTACCGGTAAAATAACGGATGCAGCGGGCAAGGAAATAACTGGCGCCACCATAAGTGAAAAAAACACCAGGAACACCGTTCAAAGCGATGCAAAAGGAAACTATTCCATTACAGTTTCCAATGCGCAATCCATACTTGTCTTCAGCAGTCTGGGCTATACAGGACAAGAAAGGCCGGTAAGCAGTTCGGGCGTGGTGAACGTGGTGTTGCAGGCCACGGCGCAGGAACTGCAGGATGTGGTGGTCGTAGGTTATGCTGCCCAAAAAATGAAGCGGATCGTTGGCTCCGTACACAGCACGCCGGTGATGTTCGGAAACACCTACGAAACCCCGCACAATACGGAGTCTTACGATTTTATCAATGAGAATAAGTTTCTTTCATCTTTGCAAAATCCGCTTTCCACTTTCTCCATTGATGTGGACGCGGCTTCTTACAGCAACGTACGCCGTTTCCTGAAAAGTGGTCAGCTTCCCCCAGCAGGCGCGGTGCGCATTGAAGAAATGATCAACTATTTCGATTACCACTACAAAGATCCCGTGGGAAAACATCCGTTCGCTGTATATACGGAGTTGGGTGAATGTCCCTGGAACCCGAAACACCATATTGTGTCGATAGGGTTACAGGGCAAACATATTCCGCAGGAAAACCTTCCTCCCGCCAATCTCGTTTTCCTGGTAGATGTTTCCGGTTCCATGATGAGTGAAAACAAACTTCCCCTCGTGAAACAATCCTTGAACCTCCTTACAGATCAGTTGCGCGAAGAAGACCGCGTTGCGCTGGTGGTGTATGCGGGCAATGCGGGGGTGGCACTTCCTTCCACCAGCGGAGCCGACAAACAGGTGATCAAAGATGCCATCAACAGACTCGAAGCGGGCGGCTCCACAGCAGGCGGGGCCGGTGTTACCATGGCGTATAAAATTGCGCAGCAAAATTTTGTAAAGGACGGCAACAACCGCGTGATTCTTTGTACCGACGGTGATTTCAACATCGGAGAAAGCAGTGATGATGCCATGGAAAGACTGATCGAAACCAAAAGAAAATCTGGTGTTTTTCTCACGGTTCTGGGCTACGGTATGGGCAATTACAAGGATTCCAAAATGCAGAAACTCGCAGATAAGGGCAACGGCAACCATGCTTATATCGATGGTATCTCGGAAGCGAAAAAAGTGCTGGTAAACGAATTCGGCGGAACGCTGTTCACCATCGCGAAAGATGTGAAATTGCAGGTGGAATTCAACCCCGCCAAAGTACAGGGCTACCGCCTTATTGGTTATGAAAACAGGATGCTGGCCAAAGAAGATTTCAACAACGATACAAAAGATGCCGGTGAAATGGGGAGCGGACACACGGTAACCGCATTGTATGAACTCATTCCGGTGGGGATCGAATCTTCTTTCATCGGTTCCGTTGATGACCTGAAGTACCAACGAAACAATAACGGTAATCCTTCCTCCACTTATCAAAGCAACGAGTGGCTGCATGTGAAAATCAGGTACAAACAACCTGACCAGGACAGCAGTATTTTATTGCAACAGCCCGTTTCCGGCAATGTACTGCCCTTAACTAAAACATCCGACAACTTCCGCTTCTCCACTTCGGTAGCGGCCTTCGGTATGCTGCTCCGCAACTCCGAATTCAGGCAGGAAGCAAGTTTTCAGAAAGTGCTGGATATAGCAGAAACGGCTTCAGGCAAAGACAAGCATGGCTACAGGAAAGAATTTGCCGACCTGGTGCGCAGGGCTATGAAAAAACATCCCGACCTCAGTTACCACGAATAAATATCCGTTAACAGTACAGCATCTTTTCTTTTAGTATCATTACAGTTCATTTTTCAGCACCATGCAAAGAAAAGATTTTATACGCTCGGCAGCCCTCGCCTCCGCCGCAGGGATGATGCCCCGATGGACATTTTCAATGGGTTCGCAGGAATTTCCCACCGTGAGAACGCCCGAAAATGAAAGGAAATTTAAAAGCGAAGCCATTGAAAATGCTATCGCCACTTTCAAAAAAAATGTGTCCGACAAAGAACTGGGGTGGCTCTTCGAAAACTGCTTCCCCAATACCCTGGATACCACTGTCGAATTTTCCGTACACAACGGAAGACCTGATACCTACGTAATCACAGGTGATATTGATGCCATGTGGCTCCGCGACAGTACCGCGCAGGTATGGCCCTATATCTCGTTTATCAAAGAAGATAAAAAATTAAAAGAACTGGTGGAAGGGGTTATCAACCGGCAAACGGATTGTATCCTTTACGACCCGTACGCCAACGCGTTTTACAAGGAACGCACTAAAGTGGGTGAATGGAAATCGGATATTACCGCCATGAAACCCGGTATCCACGAAAGGAAATGGGAGATCGACTCCCTTTGTTATCCCATCCGGCTCGCTTATGAATACTGGAAACAAACCGGCGATACCCACCCTTTTGATGCAAACTGGAAAAAAGCCATCGCACTTACCGTGAAAACCTTCCGGGAACAACAGCGAAAAAACGGTAAAGGTCCTTACACTTTTCAACGCACCACCGCCTGGGCAACAGATGGTGTGGCCATCGGTGGATATGGGTATCCCGTAAAACCGAATGGACTGATCTGTTCCGTGTTCCGTCCCAGCGATGATGCCACCTTGTTCCTTTACCTCATACCCGCCAACTTTTTCGCGGTCACAAGTTTAACGCAGGCCGCGGAAATGCTTTCAGCCATTCAAAAAGATACCAATCTTGCGAACGAATGCGCAGCGCTCGCCAAAGAAGTGGCCACCGCCCTGCAACAGAACGCCATTGTTTCTCATCCCAGATTCGGGAAGGTATATGCTTACGAAGTGAACGGCTTCGGCAGCTATAACCTGATGGACGACGCGAATGTACCCAGTCTGCTCGCATTGCCCTACCTCGGCGCCATGAAAAAAACGGATCCCCTTTACCTCAGCACCCGCAAGCTGATCTGGAGTGAAGAGAATCCCTTCTTCTTTAAAGGATCCGCTTCCGAAGGCATCGGCGGCCCCCATGCCGGACTGGACATGATATGGCCCATGAGCATTACGATGCGTGGCCTCACCAGTACCAGTGACACGGAAATAAAACAGTGTATCCAGGCGCTAAAAGCCACCCATGGCGATACAGGCTTTATGCACGAATCATTTCATAAAGACGACCCAAAGAAATTTACAAGGAAATGGTTTGCATGGGCAAATACGTTGTTCGGTGAGTTTCTCTGGAAAACCTATAAGGAGAAGCCGAAGCTGCTGTAAAAAGCATTTCACATGCGTTGCGCCGTAGCGTCGTTGCGAGAGATAAAAATTACATCTTTCAGGAAAGAATAGAGTTCTCGCAACGACGCTACGGCGCAACGTTTTTCAGTTTACAGGAATTTAAAAACCCATTTGCGGTAGTTTTCAAAATCCTCCAGCGTGGAAAGCGCATCGAATTTTTCCAGGGAACCACCAGGTTGTTTCCTGGCGAGGATTACAGTGCACCCGTTTACGATGCACCGTTTTCCTTTTTCAAATATGCGGTTCAGTTCATCGGTATTGCCGATGGTTTGTAGTTCTTCTATTTCTGCCACGTTGATCGTGAGGTCTTCCATACAACTTCTTCTTTTACCTTTTCTGCAAAGTAAACCAATAACCGCGGCCTATACTTTCACTTTTTTCCATTTCCCCTTTTTGAAGAGAATAAATCCGGCGATGGTGATGGCCGTTTCTGCAATGGGGATCGCGACGAATACGCCTGTTGGCCCCATGCTCAATTGTTTGGCGAGGTACCAGGCGAGTGGAATCTGGAAAAGCCAGAAGCCGGCCAGGTTGATGTAGGTGGGCGTCCAGGTATCGCCGGCTCCGTTGAAAGTGTTGATCATCACCATGCCAATGCCGTAGAAAACGAATGCGAGGCTCATAATACGCATGGCCCGTTGTGCCACTTCAATCACTGCGGTGTCTGAGGTAAAGAAGGAGACCATCCAGTTGCCGAGAAAAAAGAATGCGAGTGTTACGAGCAACATAAAGATGGCGTTGTATTTCACCGTTTTCATCACGGAATCGTGGGCCCGTTGCACCTGGTTGGCGCCGAGGTTCTGCCCCACCAGTGTAGATGCCGCGTTACTCAAACCCCAGGCGGGCAGCATGAAGAACATCATGAGCCGGATCGCGGTTTGGTAACCGGAAGAACCGGCTTCCCCTCCGGTAGTGGCCACGAGTTGCGCCAGGAAAATCCAACTGCACGAGGCGATCACGAATTGGAAGATGCCCGGCGTGGCGATGCCCACGAGCGAACGCATCAGCGGGAGGTCTATATTCCAATGTGAAGGTTTGATCTTCAAACTGTGTTTCCCGGAGAAGAGGTGGTACAACTGGTACGTTACGCCGATACCCCTGCCCAATGCGGTGGCCATGGCCGCGCCGGTGAGACCAAATGCGGGAACGGGCCCCCACCCATTGATGAACAGCGGACACAACAAGATGTTGCAGCCGTTGGCGATCCATAAACTTTTCATCGCGATGGCCGCATTGCCCGCGCCACGGAAGATCCCGTTGATGAGGAAGAGCAGCATGATCACAATACTGCTGCCCATCATGATGCGCACGAAAGCCGTTCCTTTTTCGGCTGTTTCTGCACTTGCCCCCATCAGGAGCAGCAATTCCTTCGCGAAAAAAACACCGGTCAGACTCAGCGCGGCAGTTACAACCGTGGCGATCACGATGGCCTGTGCCCCTGCATGGGCAGCCGCTTCAGGATTCTTTTCCCCGATGCGCCGCGCTACTACTGCCGTGGCGGCCATACTCATTCCGATGGCGATCGAATACATAATGGTGAGTACGGATTCAGTAAGTCCAACCGTTTGAATGGCTGCGCTGGAATCTTCGAGGTGCCCAACGAAATACAGGTCCACAAGGGCGAATACGGATTCCATGATCATTTCCAGCATCATGGGAATGGCGAGCAGCAGTACCGCCTTGCGGATGCTGCCTTGCGTGTAATCAGTTTCGCCGCCCTTCAGGGCCTGTTTCAACAATAATATATAGGCAGATACCGTTCTGGTATTCCTGGGATAAGATGTCATGAGAAGACTGTTATAGGTAAATAATTGAATTACAGGCAGGAAATGTCCGCTGTACGATATGGGTAGCAAATACCCCCTGGATTAGTGGCGCACACGCGCTGCGAAGGATTTCATGGTTCGTAACATTGAGGCACCGAAGGTAGAATAATTTTAGAAAAGGCGATTAAGCAGACGTTAATTTCCCCCGGCAACTTTTCTTGATGTGTAGAATTCTGTAATTTAAGAGCATGACCCCGTTTAAGAAGCGATTAGTAGCCGCCGCGATGATGTTCGCCGCCTGCCTGCCCTGTTTGGCCCAGTCTGTAATGAAAAGGGACAGTTTACCGGAAGCGCCCCGGTTCCCGGTCACGAAGTTGCTGATCCCCGCGGCCATGATCAGTTATGGCGTTACTTCACTCGAAAACCACCAGATCCAGAAATGGAACAACAATATCCGGGCGGAGATTGTAGAAAAGGATTATAAACACATCCGCATTGACGACTACCTGCAGTACGCCCCGGCAGTTGCGGTTTACGGATTGAATGCCGCGGGGATCAAAGGAAAGCACAATTTCAAAGACAGGACCATCATCTACCTGATGTCGTCGCTGATTATGAATACCACGGTAAGCACTTTAAAGAAGTCTTCCAACTTCGAACGTCCCGATGGCTCCAACGACCGCTCCTTCCCTTCCGGCCACACGGCCAACGCCTTTCTTTCCGCGGAGTTCCTGCACCAGGAATACAAAGAGGTATCGTTGTGGTATGGCGTGGCGGGTTATACCGTGGCCGGCTTAACGGGTACCATGCGCATGTACAACAACCGCCACTGGCTCAGCGATGTGGTGGCCGGTGCAGGCATTGGTATCGCTTCTTCCAAACTGGCTTACTGGCTCTACCCTACCATCAACAGGGCGATATTCAAACAGAAAGAAATGAAAACAGTGGCCATGCCGGCGGTAGTGAACGGGGCACCGGGGTTGGCTTTGGTGCATCGATTCTGAGGAAGAATGTTGAATGATGGATGTCGAATTTTGAATTAAGGCGGTTGAGTTATGGAATTGTAGGGATTAATTCAACATAAAAACCGGCTACGTTAACCATAGGATCACTAAGTAAGGGCGAAAAAATAAATTAGGGTGTACCGAAAACTTATCGATACACCCTGTAATATTATTTTGAATGAATTTTTCTCCATTCAAAATCCATCATTCAAAATTCAAAATTTCTTTATCTCAATATTCCGGTACCAAACCTGATCCCCGTGATCCTGCAACGCGATACGTCCGGATTTGTATTTCCCGAAATCTGCCCAGGATTTGAATTTGCTTCCGGCCACGAGCTGGTTCCAGTTTTCGTCCCACATGGTGGTCTCTACTATTTTCACACCATTCAGCATGAAAGTCAGTTTCCCCTTGTTGGCAATGATTTCCGCGAGGTTCCATTGTCCAACGGGTTTTACCGGTTCGGAGGAACTCGCGATCAGATCGTACAGATCGCCGGTACGGTGTTTATGGATTTTTCCGTCGGCATGGCCATCATTGTCCAGCACCTGCATTTCGGGACCGGTGAGGTAGGTTTGGCTGAACTTCGGATCCTCTTTCACGAAGAAAATGATCCCACTGTTTCCTTTGGGAGAAATTTTCCATTCCAGTTTCAGGTGGAAGTTGCTGTATTCTTCATTTGTTACGAGGTCACCTCCCGTGGTTCCGGGGGATTTCACGAGGGTGATGGCGCCATCTTCCACTTTCCAGGCATCGCCCGCTGTGGACTTGTTGAACGTGTGCCATCCGTTGGTGGTTTTACCATCGAAGAGTTTGATCCATCCTTCTTTGGAAGATGCTGTAGTCATGGAAGTGCTTTTTTTAGCGCTGCTGCAGCCTGCGGCTACGATGCCTGCGGCCAGTAAGGTAAGAAAGGTGTTACGCATGGGTTAATTGTTTTTGAGCAGGAAGATATATTTCACCATAGCTTTCGCGTCGTCCTGGGAAATATTGTCGTGGGCGGCCATGGGCACCTGTCCCCAAACGCCGCTACCGCCTTTGATGATCTTTTCGGCCAGCATGGAAAGATTGGCTTCGTTGTTCTCGTATTTGTTGGCGATATCGCGGTAAGAAGGACCGATAAGTTTGTCGTCCACTTTATGACAGGTAAGGCAGTCGGAATTCCCGATGAGTGAGAGCCCTTTTGTGTAATCGGGGTTGCTGCTCATGTCGTCAGCGGGCTTTGGTGTTTCTGTGGCCGTTTTATCGGCGGGTTCGGTGGTGTTTGTTTTGGTGGATTCTTCCGCGCTGTTACCGCAGGCGTAGCAAAGTGCGCCCATCAGCACTACAAAAGCCAGTTTTTTCATCTTGATTGTTGTTGATATTGAGTAAAATAGTCCGTCGCCGCTAAAGTTCTGAAAAGAATCAGTTCAATCCCAGAATCCTGCGGTTAAAATTTTCATCCGCGCCCTGTCCGGCGAAATCGTCGAATGCTTTTTCTGTAACGCGGATGATGTGGTCCGCGATGAACTGTGCACCTTCGCGGGCCCCGTCTTCCGGGTGTTTAAGGCAGCATTCCCATTCCATAACGGCCCATCCTTTAAAATCGTATTGGGCCAGTTTGCTGAAAATGGCCTGGAAATCCACCTGACCATCACCTGGTGAACGGAACCTTCCCGCCCGGTTGATCCAGCCCTGGAACCCGCCGTACACCCCTTGTTTTCCCGTGGGATTAAATTCCGCATCCTTCACATGGAATGCTTTGATGCGTTCATGGTAATGATCGATATAGCTGATATAATCGAGGCACTGCAATACAAAATGGCTGGGATCGTACAATAAACATGCGCGGGCATGGTTGTTCACTTTCTCCAGGAACATTTCGTAGGAAATACCATCGTGGAGGTCTTCTCCCGGATGAATTTCATAACAAACATCCACGCCGTTCTCATCGAATACATCCAGGATGGGCTTCCACCTGTTGGCGAGTTCTGTGAACCCGGTTTCCACCAATCCGGCGGGACGTTGCGGCCAGGGGTATACCGTATGCCACAGCAACGATCCGCTGAAAGTGGCGTGCGCGTTAAGGCCCAGGTTGGCGCTGGCTTTCGCGGCGTATTTCAACTGTTGGGTGGCCCATTCGGTTTTGGCTTTCAGGTCACCTTTCAGTTCCGCGGGCGCGAACCCATCGAACAACTCATTGTAAGCGGGATGGCAGGCCACGAGCTGTCCTTGCAGGTGCGTGGACAATTCCGTTATCTCCAGTCCGGCGGCGGCAATGGTGCCTTTCAGTTCATCGGCGTAGGTTTTGCTTTCCGCCGCTTTTTTCAGATCGATGCAACGGGGATCCCAGGTGGGTATCTGTACACCTTTGAAACCGAGATCGGCGGCCCAT
The DNA here is from genome assembly GCA_946482545.1 of uncultured Flavihumibacter sp. The sequence continues at coordinate 36,666 of CAMLRX010000012.1, forward strand.
TTGCAGATGGTGGTGAGGTTATTGAATGGTGGTTCATCGCCGAGGAATTGGGCGAGGAAGATTGCAGGGCCTTTTATTGTTGTCATAAGAAGATGATTTAAGATTATTTTTTCACGCCAAGACGCAAAGGAGCAAGGACGCAAAGTTCGTTTATGTTGATAAAGCTGTTAACAAATGGCATCAGGTAGAGCACGTTTTATCACATCAAAGGAGCATCGAAAACAAGCAAACATTCACCACATCAGCAACTCCTTGCGTCCTTGCTCCTTTGCGTCTTTGCGTGACCATTTACACCTCAAAAGCCACCCACTTTTCAGCAGATTTCCCGCTCCGCACCACATTCTCCACGAATGCCATCCCTCTAACCCCATCTTCTGCTCCGGGAAAATCGAGTGATTCTTTGGAAGGCGTTTCTCCTTTTTCCATCGCCACCACGCTCTGCGCGAAATTGCGGTAGAGGTTAGCGAACGCTTCGAGGTAACCTTCCGGATGCCCCGGAGGTGTTCTTGTATTGTGCGCGGCGTAACTGCTGAGATAACCTGCTCCGGTGCGGAGGATCTGCGCGGGCAGATCGGGCCATTTCAGGATAAGACTGTTCGCATCTTCCTGGCGCCACTCAAGGCCGCCTTTTTCTCCGTAAACGCGGATCTTCACATTGTTCTCTTCACCCGCAGCTACCTGTGTGGCGAACAACATACCGGATGCGCCGTTGTCGAAACGCAACATCACCATGCCGTCGTCGTCGAGTTGTCTTCCTTCGACTACTATATTAAGGTCGGCACAGAGTTCGGTAACTTTTGCGCCGGTAACATACTCCGCCATATTGAAAGCATGTGTGCCGATATCGCCCATGGCACCGGCGATACCGCTTTTGGAAGGATCGGTTCTCCAGCTCGCCTGCTTGTTTTCCGTTTTCTCCGCGAGGGTGCTGAGCCAGCCCTGGGGGTATTCCACATATACTTTCCGGATTTTCCCCAGCCTTCCCTCTTTCACCACCTGGCGCGCCTCTTTCAGCATGGGGTAACCTGTATAGGTATGCGTAAGACAAAACAGTTTTCCGCTTTGCTCCACGACTTGTTTCAACTCCTTCGCTTCTGCGAGCGTGAAGGTCATCGGTTTATCCAGTACTACGTGGAAACCATTTTCCAAAGCCGCTTTCGCGGGTGCGAAATGCACGTGGTTGGGCGTAACGATGCTCACGAAATCCATCCTTACATTTTCGGGCAGTTGCCGCTCCTGTTCAATCATATCCCACCAGGAAGCATATACCCTTTCAGGTGGAAGCCCCAGCATTATGCCGCTCTCTTTAGATTTTGCAGGATCGCTGCTGAAAGCGCCGCAAACCAGTTCAATTTCTCCATCCATAGCCGCCGCAATGCGGTGCACAGCGCCTATGAACGCGCCGATACCGCCTCCTACCATGCCCATTCTGAGTTTTCTTTTCATGCTGCTCTATTTAAGTTTAGAATATGCGGAAGTTACCGTGCAATTTTACCTTAATGCCTGCTGTTTTATAACAAATGATGGTATTATTTTATCATTTGTATTTACAAAAGATTGCCGGTGATTAAATTGTTGTGCGCAAAACAGGCAGCAAGGTAAAACGGGCATTAAGTTAGGAACAAAAATTTTCAAAACGGGTAAATTTTACACAATGTTGGGTGAGGTGGTCTTATTTTACCCGGAAAAAAATTACATTTATGCCTTCCCCGGAACCCTTGGGAAAACCAAACGATCAATCAATCAAAACAACCTAGCGGTATGCAAGCCATCCAGCGGAACAAACTTTTTGTAGCCAGTTGCCTGGCATTATTGGTAACCTCTCTTTCTTTCGGCATCCGTGCCGGTATCCTCGGTAAACTCGGCGTGGAGTTCAACTTAAACGGACAGGAACTCGCGATCATAACCGGAACCGCTTTCTGGGGATTTCCCCTCGCGGTGGTGATCGGCGGTTTCATTGTAGATGCCATTGGCATGAAACGATTGCTGGTAGCGGCATTTGTATTGCACCTGCTTGGTATCGTGCTCACCATCTGCACCCCTTATTTCAGTTCAGGCTTCTGGCCATTGTTCATCTCCACACTTTTCATCGGGATGGCGAACGGGACGGTGGAAGCGGCCTGTAACCCACTGGTGGCAACTATTTATTCAGACAATAAAACCACCAAACTGAACCACTTCCATTTGTGGTTCCCCGGTGGAATTGTTGTAGGTACATTAATCGTTTACTTTTTAAGTGAACTTGGCCTTGGCTGGCAAATACAAGTGGCAACCATGCTTATCCCCACTTTTCTGTATGGTTATCTTTTCCTTAAACTCGACTTTCCCGTTACCGAACGTGTGGCTTCCGGCGTAACCACGGCACAGATGTATAAATCTGTAACCAGCCCGCTTTTCATCTTCATGTTCATCTGTATGTTCGGCACCGCAATCACTGAGTTGTTCACCAACCAGTGGATCGAGATTTTATTGAAGAATGTAACCAGTCATGGTATCCTGATCCTCGCGCTCACCGCGGGTGTACAGGTATTGGGTCGTGCGGTGGCGGGGCCCATCGTTCACCGTATTTCGCCATCGGGCGTGTTGCTGGTTTCGGCTGTTCTTTCCGCGATCGGGCTGTACCTGATGGGGTCAGTATCAGGTAATATGCTGATTGTGGCCGCCATCATCTTTGGTTTGGGCATCACGTATTTCTGGCCCACGATGCTGGGATTCGTTTCTGAAAATATCCCGCAATCCGGCGCATTGGGCATGAACCTGATGGGCGGCGCAGGTATGTTCGCCGTATCCGTTTATACTTATTTCATGGGTGGCTTTTACGATAACATCATTGCGAAGAACCTGCCCGCTGGCGCAGACCTCAAAACTTACCAAAGCGCGGCAGCCGGAACACCGGAAGCGGCGGCATTTGCGCAGGCACAGGCAGTAGCGGGACCGGAAATCATCAATGTAACGCTGGTGATTCCCATCATACTGGTGGTAGCTTTCGCGGGCCTGTTCTTCTACATGAGAAAGCGTCAGCCTGTACATGCTTAACATTTTCTTTAACAATTACAACGGGTCTGGTTCCTTAATTTCAACTTTTCGATACTATGCAATCTTCTAATACCCGCCGTTCGGCGATAAAAAATCTGGTTATGAGTGGCATCGCCGTAGGAGCCTTCCCCTCCCTTTCCATGGCTGAAAAAGCTGCGCTGGAGCAAAGTCCGGCATTGAAAGGAAATATCAATCATTCTGTTTGTTACTGGTGCTATGGCGGTATTCCTTTCGAAGAATTCTGCGCCGCGGTAAAACAACTGGGCATCAAAGCGGTGGACCTTGTGGGACCGAAAGACTGGGACACCCTGAAAAAGCACGGTCTTGATTCTTCTATGTGTAATGGTGCAGAGATCAGTCTTACAGAAGGATGGAACGATCCCCAGTACCACGAAAAACTCATTCAGAATTATTCAGAAATGATTCCGCTGGTGGCGAAGGCAGGCTACAAAAACCTGATCTGCTTCTCCGGCAACAAGCGGGGCATGGATGATGAAACCGGGTTAAAAAACAGTGCTGAGGGCCTGAAAAAAATCATGGCGCTGGCAGAAAAAAACGGGGTCACCATCATCATGGAACTGCTGAACAGCAAAGTGAACCATAAAGATTATATGTGCGACCGCTCCGTTTGGGGTGTGGAACTCTGCAAAAGAGTAGGGTCCGAAAACTTCAAACTGCTGTACGATATTTACCACATGCAGATCGATGAAGGGGATGTGATTGCCACCATCAAACAAAATCATCAATACTACGGGCATTACCACACCGCGGGTGTACCGGGAAGAAACGAGATCGATGAAACGCAGGAATTGTATTATCCCGCTATCATGCGCGCCATTCTTTCCACCGGGTTCAAAGGGTATGTGGCGCAGGAATTTGTTCCGAAGCAACCCGATAAAATCGCTTCACTGAAGCAAGCCATCACGATATGTGATGTGTAATATTTGTAACGACTGTTAAAGCAATAAAGTAAAAATCAAAACAATTTTGTTATGGCGGAGAACACCTATGATGCCATTGTGATCGGCTCGGGGATCAGTGGCGGCTGGGCAGCAAAAGAGCTCACGGAAAAAGGACTGAAGACCCTGATGCTGGAACGCGGCAGAAACATAGAACACGGTAAAGATTATGTGAATGCCAATAAGGGTCCCTGGGAATTCCCACACCGTGGTGGCAGAACACAGCAGATGATCGAAGATTATCCCGTGCTGAAAAGGGATTATCCGCTGAACGAAAAGAACCTGGATTACTGGGTCAACGAAAAAGACTGTCCCTATACCGAAGTGAAACGCTTCGACTGGTACCGTGGTTACCATGTTGGCGGAAGATCCCTGATGTGGGGCCGCCAGAGCTACCGCCTCAGCGACCTTGATTTCGAAGCCAACGCAAAAGATGGTATCGCCACCGACTGGCCCATCCGCTACAAAGACCTGGAAAAATGGTACGATTACGTGGAAGGATTCGCCGGCATCTCAGGCTCGGTTGAAAATATCCCCCACCTTCCGGACGGTAATTTCCTGCCGCCGATGGAGATGAACTGCGTAGAAAAAGATGTTTCTAAAAGACTGAAAGAATACTACAAAGGCAACCGTCACATGATCATCGGGCGCGTGGCTAACCTCACGGCTCCGCACAAGGGTCGTGTAAACTGCCAGTACCGCGATAAATGCTGGCTGGGTTGTCCGTTCGGCGCCTACTTCAGCACCCAATCTTCTACTTTACCTGCAGCCATGAAAACGGGTAACCTCACCCTGCGGCCATGGTCCATCGTTACCGAAATCATCTACGATAAGGATACGAAGAAGGCCAAAGGGGTGAAAGTGCTGGACGCGGAAACCAACAAAACTTACGAGTTCTTCGCCAAAGTGATCTTCCTCAACGCTTCTGCACTTAACTCAACCTGGGTGCTGATGAACTCTGCTACAGATGTATGGCCGGAAGGTCTGGGCAGCAGCAGCGGACAACTGGGCAACAACCTGATGGACCACCACCTGCGCGTGGGCGCCAGCGGAGAAGTGGATGGCTATGAAGACAAGTATTATTTTGGTCGACGTGCAAACGGTATCTATATCCCACGTTTCGTAAACGTTGGCGACGATAAACGCGATTATATCCGTGGATTCGGTTACCAGGGACGTGCCAGCCGCCAGGACTGGAGAAGGGAAATCCCTGAACTGTCCATCGGCGCAGAACTGAAAGAAGCGTTGACCGAACCCGGTAAATGGACCTTCGGCATCGGCGGATTCGGTGAAACACTGCCTTACCACGAAAACAAAGTGACGCTCGATAAAAACAAAAAAGACAAATGGGGCCTTCCCGTTCTCGCCATCGACGCGGAACTGAAAGACAATGAGTGGAAGATGCGTAAAGACATGCAGTCTGAAGCCGTTGCTATGCTGGAAGCCGTTGGGCTTAAAAATGTGCACGGTTACGAAAACGACCAGGCACTGGGCATGGGCATCCACGAAATGGGTACCGCACGCATGGGCTCCGATCCGAAAAACTCCGTGCTGAACGGCAACAACCAGGTATGGGATTGTAAAAATGTGTTCGTGACCGATGGCGCGGCTATGACCTCCGCCGGTTGTCAGAACCCTTCCCTTACCTACATGGCACTTACTGCACGCGCAGTGGATTATGCCGTGAGCGAACTTAAAAAACAAAACCTGTAACCGAAATATAACAACCATGAACAGAAGAGATGCCCTCTCCGCCGTTGCACTCCTGATGGGTGGTACCATTGTTGGCGCCAATGTTTTCCTTACAGGTTGCAATACCGCCGAAGAAAAACCCGGCGAAGGAATGCTATTCACCGACAAGCAGATCGCATGGCTCGATGAAGTGGCCGAAACCATCATCCCTACCACGTCTACCCCGGGCGCGAAAGCCGCCAAAGTAGGCGCTTTCATGAACGTGATGGTGCGCGATTGCTACACCCAAGAAGAACAGGAAGCCTTTAAAGCAGGCTTTAAAAAACTGGAAGATGCCTGCAAGGCGAAGTTCAGTAAAGGCTTTATGGATTGCACGCCGGAACAACGCAAAGAGCTGCTCACCGCACTCGATGCGGAACAAAAAGAATTCCAGAACACAAAGAAAAAAGAAGAACCCAAACACTATTTCAGGCTCATGAAAGAACTCACATTGCTGGGTTATTTCACTTCAGAAATCGGTTCTAAACAAGCGATGCGCTATGTAGAGACTCCGGGAAGGTTTGATGCCTGCGTTCCTTATACTAAAGGAGAAAAACTTTGGGTAGCATAGGAAATTATAAATTTTGAATGTTGGATTTTGGATGGAGGGAACCTTTCATTCAAGATTCAACATTCTCTTCTACGCATCTATCCTTTTTACATTGCTGGAAACTGAACAGAATAACTATGGGCAGAATAAAATAAGCATAGTTTAATCATCGCCATGTCTTCAGTTTGCAGAACCTCCTCTATTGATACTTTCGGTAAATAATAAAATGGGCTTTATCTGATAAAGTCACGGTGGATATTAGTGTTTGCACAAAACAAGTATTTTCCTTCTTCTATGCGGCATAAACAACCTACCTGAGTAATGGTGTTTCAACGGACGAGCAGACCGGAAAACAACGTCGGTGGCACCGGGTTCGAAATCACGATAAGTTTAGATGGCTCGAAGCGCTCTTTTGATATAATCTTTTCTTCAGTGTAAACACCCTCATCTGAAGAAGATTTTCACCAGCAGTGAAAACTTCATTCAAAATCCATCATTCAGCATTACTTCACCAACAGCTCCCTGAAATCCGAACTGTCTCCTTTAAAAACGTTGAAGTCCACTAAAGAACGGATGCCGTTCACACGACCGGTTTCGCTGTGTTGCCAGAAGTGCCAGGTACGGCCGATGCGGGGACGTTCTTTTTGCAGGTAATGGGCCACCCAAAGCGGGTATTGGTCAAAATCCTCTCCCAGGTATTTTTCGTAAAACGATACATTCGTGTAAAGGATGGGTTTCACCCCATAATGTACTTCCACGATATCAAGCCAGGTTTTTACTTCCGCTTTTATTTTCGCGGTGGCCACGCCGTAAGTCTGTTCCACATCCAGTACCGGGGGTAAATCGCCGGGCTCAAGTTCTACCGTTCTGATAAAGTTTTCAGCCTGTATCCTGCCGCTTTTGGTTGCGAGGAAGAAGTGGTAGGCGCCGCGTGGCATATTGGCGTCGCCGGCGCGTTTCCAGTTGCGGCGGAACTGACGGTCCACATTGCCCAGCCCTTCGGTGGCTTTGATGAAGGCAAAGCCGAGCTTGATGCCCTCCACTTCCATTTCTTTTACCGCTTCCCAGTTGATGGTCTGTTGGTATTTCGAGACATCAATACCGTGGATTTCGTAATTCACGGGCATATCAATGCCGAATTCGGGGTAGCGGATGAACTTCGCGCGGCGCACTTTCCACCATTCATAGCCAGCAACGCCGAACATCGCCACAATGGAAACGATCATGATCGCAATGAGTATTTTGTAGCCCTTCGGTGTTTTAGCGGATTTTTTCTTTGCCATGAACGGATGGTTGGGTGCAAAGATAATCCACCATCATTATTCCCTACCTTTGAACTTCATGGGACAATTTCACCGACACGATGCCATTAACCTGCTTTCCAAACTCACGCCACGCCGTGCCTGGAACATGTTGAAAGTATGGAGCAGCTACCGCATCAGCAGGCTCTCCGGGAAACCCGTGCAATGGGGTTACCCTGTTTCGGTATCTTTTGAGCCCACCACTTCCTGCAACCTTCGTTGCCCCGAATGTCCCAGCGGATTGCGCGCTTTTACCCGCCCAACGGGTATGCTGAACCGCGATTTCTTCCGAGAAACAATCGACGATATTTATAAGGACCTGCTGTACCTCATCTTTTATTTCCAGGGAGAACCTTACCTGAACCCGGATTTCCTGGACATGGTTAAATATGCTTCTTCCAAAAAAGTATATACCGCCACCTCTACAAACGCCCATTACCTTACGGAAGTGAATGCACGCAAAACAGTGGAAAGCGGACTCGACAGGCTTATTATTTCCATTGATGGCACCACGCAGGAAGTGTACAAACAATACCGGGTGGGCGGTAATCTCGAAAAAGTGATACAGGGGGCAAAGAACATTGTGCAGGCCAAAAAAGAAATGAACAGCAAAAAGCCCTTTGTGGTGTTCCAGTTTCTTGTTGTACGTCCGAACGAGCACCAGCTTGAGGAGGTAAAACAACTCGCAAAGGAAGTGGGCGTGGATGATGTGTGGTTCAAAACAGCCCAGGTGTATGATTATGAAAACGACCCGCACCAACTGATTCCCCAGAACCCGAAATACAGTCGGTACAAACGTTTGCCCAATGGGGAAACCATTCAGAAAAACAAGCTGGAAAACCATTGCTGGAAACTCTGGCACGCCAACGTGATTACCTGGGATGGACTTGTAGTGCCCTGCTGTTTCGATAAAGATGCCCTGCACCGACTCGGAAACCTGCGCCACCAAAGCTTCCGCGAAATATGGAAGAACCCCGCCTACATTGATTTCAGAAGGCAACTGCTGACGGGAAGAAAGAACATTGACATCTGTGCGAACTGCAGCGAAGGCACCCGCGTGTGGGAATCCTGACACATATTCCGTACATTCACACATAACGATTATACCCTATTTTTGCACGCGAAGAAGAAGCATAATTATGGGAATTGAGAAGGATATTAACCAGTCGGTTTTCAGGAATGAGCACCAGAAAGCGCTCATCAATATTATTTATACCCACAACTGGATGATGGAAAAAATGAAAGCCATGTTTGGGAAAGAAGACCTGACGCCCCAGCAGTTCAATATCCTCCGTATTCTTCGTGGTGCACTGCCAGAACCACTTTCCACCCTTCAGATCAGGAACCGTATGCTCGATAAAATGAGCGACACCAGCCGCATCGTGGACAGGCTTGTGGCCAAAGGTCTTGCTAAAAAATCGACCTGCCGCGAAGACAAACGCCTTGTTGATGTTACCATCACCCCGAAAGGAAAAAAAATACTGGAAAAATTTGATGAGATGGAGGAAGAAATGGACAGCCTGATGGGCCATATCTCTTCCGATGAAGCAAAAACACTGAACGGTATTCTTGACCGGATGCGCAACTCCCAATAACTTTTACACGTCCAATAACTATGCAAAAAGCGATGCTATTGCCGGCCCTGCTGGCCACCTTTTTATTTTTCAGTTCTGCACAGGCGCAGCAGTTTCCAAAATATGAAATGCGCGCCGCATGGATCGCCACGGTGGACAATATCGACTGGCCTTCACGTGGAAATTATGATCCTGAAAAGCAACAGCAGGAATTCAAAACCCTGCTCGATATGCACCAGCGCAACGGTATGAACGCCGTGGTGGTGCAGGTTCGTCCCGCAACAGACGCGTTCTATCCCTCCGAATATGAACCCTGGAGCGAATGGCTCACCGGCAAACAAGGGCGTGCGCCGCAACCTTATTACGACCCGCTCGCTTTTATGGTGGAAGAAACACACAAACGCGGGATGGAATTTCACGCGTGGTTCAACCCCTACCGCGCGGTATTCAATATCAGAACATCTTCCATTGCGCCTGATCATATTTCGAGGAAGAAACCGGAATGGTTCCTGACGTATGGCGATAAAAAATATTTTGACCCCGGTAATCCAGAAGTTCGGAAACACCTTACCGAAGTGATCAGCGATGTGGTGAGACGATACGATATTGATGCCGTTCATTTCGACGACTACTTCTATCCTTACCGCATTCCCGGAAAAGAATTTCCCGACTATGCTTCTTATAAAAAATACGGCAACAACCTTTCCCGCGACGATTGGCGCAGGAGCAATACCGACAGCATCATACACAATCTTTTCACGGCTATCCGCACGGAAAAACCCTGGGTAAAATTCGGGGTAAGTCCGTTCGGGGTATGGAGAAACAACGATAAGGACCCCGATGGATCACCAACAAAGGGTGGTCTATCCAACTATGACGACCTTTACGCAGATATTCTTTTGTGGCTGGAACTCGGATGGATCGATTATGTTGTGCCGCAGTTGTACTGGGAACGTGGCCATAAGTTAGTTGCCTATGAAATCCTGTTAGACTGGTGGGCGGGATTTGCTTATGGAAAACACCTGTACATTGGTCATGGCCTATACCGCACCCAGGAAAATGTTACCGCGGCCTGGCGCAACAAACAGGAACTCCCGGAACAGATCAGGCTGCTGCGCGAATACCCGGAAGTGCAGGGCAGCATGTATTTCAGCACCAAATCGTTCCTCAATAATCCGAATGGCTGGAACGATTCATTAAGGCTGAATTATTACAAATACAAAGCGCTCGTTCCCTCCATGTCCTGGATGGACACCACCCGGCCCGAAGTGCCTTCCGTTGAAGAAGTGGAAATAAAAGAAAATAAAGCTGTTTTCTTTGTTAAACGGCTTTCCCAACAACGGCCCATAAGAGGATTTGTCCTTTACAGAGGTGGCAATGAAGCCGAATTGAAGCTGAAAAGTGCTGAACAACTGAGGGCAGTTAACTTCAGCAGCGATTCGTGCTCTTTCGAAGAAGTGATCCCCGAAATGGCAAAAGAGATGCTGTTCCAGGTTTGCGCCATTAGCCACAACAGCGTGGAAAGCGCCCCAAGCGTCACCATCCGGATCATTAAAACTGCGAACAACACGTGGGAAGTTGCCGAAATCTTACCCTAGAACTTAGAATCAATATTATTATTTATGTTATCGATTTTGTCTATTGAAGAATAGAGAAAAGAAATACTCAACAGAAACTGCCACAGCAAAGGGTTTCACGTGATCTTTCCTTTCATATTAAAAAAAGAAAGTTTCCTGATTTTGATTTGAAGTTGAACTGGCGGAAATTTGCAGCGCTAAAACAAGCTAATACATGCAAAACACAACCTTGTCGCTCGGCGCGCAATTTCCCGGATTCAACAAGAAAGCAGTAGTATCCATTGAGAAAGGAAAAGAGTTTTATGATCTTTCTTACGATGAGATCAAAAACGCAGGAAAATGGATGGTGATGTTCTGGTGGCCGAAAGACTTTACTTTCGTTTGTCCTACAGAGATCGCAGAATTCAACAAACACTACCAGGACTTCGCCGACCGCGATGCAGTACTGGTGGGCGCTTCCACCGACAGTGAGTTCGTTCACGCTGCCTGGAGAAGGGACCACGAAGACCTTCGCGACCTGCAATTTCCTATGCTGGCCGATACTTCCAAATCACTGGCCGAACAACTCGGTATCCTGGAAGCGGAAGAAAAGATCGCCTACCGCGCCACTTTCATCGTTGACCCCCAGGGCATCGTTCGCTGGGTATCTCTCTACGACCTGAACGTTGGCCGTAACGTGAAAGAAGTGATCCGCGTACTCGACGCACTGCAAACAGATGAACTTTGCCCCTGCAACTGGCAGAAAGGTGAAGCCACACTGACCGCATAATTTTTTCTTTATCTTCTTAAGGAACCGGCTATCCCAGCACAACACAAGAAACAACAGCCCGGATGAACGACCCAGGATAGCCGGTTTCCTTTCTCCTCAAATTTACTACCATGATGTTCGGAACCGCAAATACTACGGACAATGCTGTTGCATTGCTCCAGGACCTCGGCATTGATTCAGCAGCCGTTACGCCTTCCCTCAAATTACTCGCGGCTACAGATGCCCGTTACCTTAAAGACCTGAAGATCAATATTACCAATTCCCTTCAGGCCGAGAGTCTGCCAAGGAAAGAAGCTTACCTCATTGCTTATGCCGTGGCCGTAAACGAAAAGAATACACTGCTCCAGGAAGCGTTCACCGCAAAGGCAAAAGAAGAAGGTGCAACGGATAAGGAACTGGCCGAAGTGATCAGTTGTACCTCACTGATGACCGCCAACAATGTTTATTACCGCTTCCGCCATTTTATGCACGAAGAGTTCTACAATACCGCTCCCGCAGGTATCCGCATGAGTATTATGGCCAATCCAGTGCTGGGCAAGGAATTGTTCGAAACCATCAGCCTGGTGGTGAGCGCAGTGAATGGTTGTGAAATGTGCGTGACTTCACACGAGAAGAACATTGTATTGCACGGGGCTTCGAAGCAAAAGATCCACGATGCGGTACGTTTAGGGGCTGTGGTACGGAGTCTCGCAGTGTTGTTGTAAGAGGTTCTCGCAATTGCTTCACGCAAAGACGCAAAGGAGCAAGGACGCAAGGAGTGGTTTAATTTTGGAATGGTTGAATAAGGGCGCACTTTATGAGCATGTTTTTGCTGCTTAATAAGCAGCATCACAATCTATTGTTCTCGCGTAATGAGATACACAAGGAATGCAAACAAACAAGGCTTTGCGTCCTTGCTACTTTGCGTCTGCGCAGTGCACAGCACAAAGCAGTTGCGTGAAAAAATACTTCTTCTCAGAACCTACCCCACTATCCGCAGCTTCGCATAATTCAGCATAATCTTTTTCTCCCCGTTGTGCTGAAAATTAATCGTGGCAATCGGGTTGTGCGCGGAGCCTTCCAACTTGGCCACAGTTCCGAACCCAAACTTCTGGTGTTCCACCTGTTGGCCCGCCTGTAAGTTGCTGGTATCACTGGCAACAAAATCGGTTGAAGGCACATGTTCCACCACTTTGGCGGGCGCCGGGGGCGGCATGTACGCCGGTTTGGTATCCTTTCTTTTGGCTGGCGGCGGACCATACATTTTTTCAGCCTGGGCAGCTGCGCCAAAACCACCTTTCATTCTTTCGAAAGCTGAACCTCCGGTAAAAGAGGCACCCTGGTTGCGGGCACCACCACCTGAGTAGCTGCGGTCGAGGTATTCATCGGGAATTTCTTCGAGGAAACGACTGGGTTCATTCTGCACCAGTTGTCCAAAGCGGTAACGACTATTTGCATAAGAAATCCATAACCTGGTTTTCGCGCGGGTAACAACTACATAAAACAACCGCCGTTCCTCTTCCAGTTCCTCTCTGGTATTGATGGACATGGCACTGGGAAACAATGTTTCTTCGAGACCCACAGAAAATACAACCGGAAACTCAAGCCCCTTCGCCGCGTGGATGGTCATCAGTTTCACGACATCGGCATTCTCATCTTCGTCGTTATCGGCATCCGTGAGCAGTGTGATCTGCTGGAGGTAAGCCCCGAGTGATTTATCCACCTGCTCTCCATCTTCCGTATCGGGGGTTTCGGTGAACTCCTTGATAGAGTTCAGCAATTCCTGCACGTTCTCGTAACGCGCCAGGCCCTCTGATGTTTTATCGGAGAAAAGTTCTTTCACCATGTTGGTATGCTTGCCCACCTGCTGTGCCACATCGTAAGCATTCTTATCGTTCAGTAAGGCACGGAAATACTTTATCATCTGAACAAACTGCTGGATCGACTCCAGCGTACCCGCCTTGAAACCAAATTCTCCGGCTCTTTCCAGCACCTGCCACATAGAGATATTCTGCTCATTGGCAACGATCACCGCTTTTTCAACGGTGGTCTTCCCGATTCCCCTGGCGGGGTAGTTGATAATCCGTTTCAGTCCTTCCTCATCCTGGCCGTTCACGATGATACGTAGGTAGGCCACGAAGTCGCGGATTTCCTTCCTTTGATAGAAGGACATGCCGCCGAATATTTTATAGGGGATGGCTTTTCTTCTCAGGCTCTCTTCAAATGCACGGCTCTGCGCATTCGTTCTATAGAGAATCGCGAAATCGCGGTTGTTGAAATGGTTGCGCAGCTTCTGTTCCTGGATGGTATCTGCAACGAAATGTCCTTCTTCATTATCGCTCATCGTACGGACCAGCCTGATCTTTTCGCCCTGGGCATTGTCGGTCCAGAGGTTTTTAGGAATCTGTCCTTTGTTGTTGCTGATGATTTCGTTGGCAACGTTCAGGATATTCTGCGTGCAGCGGTAGTTCTGTTCCAGTTTCACCACTTTTACATCATCATAATCTTTCTGGAACTGGAGGATATTTTCGATGGTAGCCCCCCGGAAAGAGTAGATACTTTGCGCATCATCACCTACCACACAGATGTTTTCGTGCATGGCTGCGAGCAACTTGATGATGGCGTACTGGGCGGGGTTGGTATCCTGGTACTCATCTACGAGTATGTATTTGAACTTATGCTGGTATTTGTGCAGCGCATCCGGCTGCGTGTTCAGCAGTTCATACATTTTCAGCAGCAGGTCGTCGAAGTCCATCGCGCCGTTTTTGAAACACCTTTTCACGTATGCGTCAAAGATGCGGGCGATCTCCGGCCGGTTCTGCCGCATATCTTCCTGCTGAATATAATAATCGGTGGCATATTCTGCGGGGCCAACGAGTGCGTTTTTTGCTCCTGAAATCCTGCTGTGCACTACATTGGGTTTGTAGTGCTTGTCGTCGAGATTCATTTCATTGATCACCGTTTTCAGCACGCTCCTTGAATCGTCGGTATCGTATATCGTGAAGTTGTTGGGGTACCCGATGTTGTGGGCTTCCCCGCGCAGAATCCGCGCGAAAACACTGTGGAAAGTACCCACATATAAATTGCGCGCCTCGCTGTTGCCGAGAATCTTTCCAATCCTTTCCTTCATTTCCGCCGCGGCCTTATTGGTAAAGGTAAGGGCGAGTATGTTGAACGCGTCCACCCCCTGTGCCATGAGGTGGGCAATACGGGTGGTGAGTACTTTGGTTTTTCCGCTGCCGGCGCCGGCAACAATCATGATGGGTCCGTCTTTATGCAATACAGCTTCTCTTTGCTGCTCATTCAATCCTTCCAGGTAATTAAACATGGGTGCAATTTACGAAGGAATTGCGTACCCCGGTGCCACCGGTATAGCGGTGCCACCGGGTACCGTGTTTTTCTGCTGATGTTCACCGTGTTAATCTTTTGGAAGAAAAGGCCCTTGGGCGTGAAATCCGCAAAATCGGTGCCACCGACGTTGTTTTCCGTTACCCGAATCAGTGTTTTGCCAGGAAGCCCTTCCGTTATTTTCTTTCAGTATTCTGGATTCAAAATTTTCCTTTCATCCTGTTAACATTTATTCCGCCCACGAATTCGATTATCTTTATTCTATTAAATTTTATCATTATGAATGGACACGGTTTGTGTTCATTAAAAAAAATTACCATGAAACTTTTTCAGATTCCGGCTTTCGCGGCAGCCATCTTTCTTTTTTCCTGTAACAATGCAGATCCTAAACCAAGCAGTCCCGATGGTGTGGAAGGGGGGAAGAACGGCTCCGCTTTTGTACCGAAAAGCAATGTGGCGCTTTGCTACGCCGGCATAAATGGCAAGGACACCATCAGCATGTCGATGATCGTGAGCGCGGACTCTATAAAAGGTAACCTGACTTACAATCTTTTTGAGAAGGATAAAAATGTAGGCATGGTGGTATTGCAGGCTTCCGGGGATACTTTGTTCGGGGAATACACTTTTATGTCGGAAGGAAAAGTATCTATCAGAGAAGTGAGCTTTTTGAAACAGGGCGATTCGATGGTGGAAGGCTATGGGCCGGTGGAAGAGAAAAACGGGAGAATGGTTTTTTCGGACCGTTCGCAGCTTCAGTTTACAGG
>CAMLRX010000013.1 GCA_946482545.1 uncultured Flavihumibacter sp.
AGGAAGGCAGCCCGGTGAACGACCAGCTCAGTGCGTCGTTCTCATTCTCATCGGTAGCGCTGAGGTTGAGTTGCGCGGTGGCTTTTTCGTTCAGTGTTACATTGCTTGCAGCAGCTACAACAGGCTGGTAGTTTGCGTCCACCACCAGGTTGAAGACAGTGCTGGCGGATCCACCATGTTCGTCGGTAACGGTAACGGTGATGCTATTATAAGTACCGGCATCGGAAAGCGCAGGACTGAAGCTGAGGGATCCTGTGCCATTGCCAGTGCTTTGGAAAGCTCCGAAGGCGGGCAGGTTGCTCACCTGGATGGTCAGCGTCTCAGGATCGGCATCCGTAGCAGAAACAGGCAGGTTCAGTTGCGTACCGAAACGCATGTATTGGTTGTCGATAGCCGTGATTGCAGGTGCATTGTTCTGCGTGGCCGCACTATCAGCGTTACTGTAGGCGGAATTACCACCTTCATTTACCGCACGCACTTTGTAGTAGAATACCGCATTGGACAGCAGCGCAGTATCATTATAAGAAGTAGTATTTGCCGGCAGGTTGGCGAGCAACACATACACCCCGTTGGAAGTAGTGGAACGGTAGAGTTCGTATTTCTCTTCGTTGTTCGCATTATCTGCCCATGTTACAGCAATGGATGAAGTAGATGTTCCATTTGCTTCAAGTCCGGTTGGTGCGGCAGGAGCAGGTGGAAGCGCCAGTGTAGTGGCAAATACTTTTCCGTAGGCATCATTCATCAACTGATTGATTTCTGAAACAGTAAGAGCTTTACCAAACACTACAAAATCATCCAGTTTTCCGGAGAAGCGGCCAGTAGCAGTATTGAAAGCATTACTGCTGTTCACGGTACCGATCCTGGAAGCGTTTGAAGTTTCTCCTATTGAATTGAAACCAAGGTTATTGTCGGCTGCTACTTCTGCACCATTAATATATAATTTCAGGCTGTTCGCGTTGTAAACAACCGTAATGTAATTCCAATCTGTGCTGGTGTAAGGAGCAGAAATGCTCTTACGGGTAACAAAAATGAAATTTGTGTAAGCAGCGCCGGCATAAAGCCTGTTTCCATCTAACCTGATGGCCAGACCATCGTCACTTCCTCCGAAATCAACCACTACCCTGTTACCAGTATTCGAGTTGGACTTCATCCAGAAAGAGATGGACTTGGAAGAATAACCGCCACGGATATAGTCGCCCGAAGAGGTAGTTACATCCAGGTGTTGGTTCGAGCCGTTGAATGTAAGGGCGTGTGAGCCTTCTTTTTTATCGTTCGCATCGTAACCGGGGTTATTGCTTCCTGTGATGGTTCTTCCGTTGCCGGAAGCATCTGTCAGGTTACCATTGAAGCGCCATTGTGCCTGCGCATCAGTGGTTACGGCAGGAATGAACCCAGATTCTCCGTACTGACCGATAGCACGCAACCTGTAATAGTAGGTGGTACTTGCATCAAGCCCAAGCGTATCCGCAAATGTATTGGCGTTTGCAGCCGCTGTTCCGATAATAGCGTAGTCATCCACTGGGTTTGTAGACCTCCACACTTCAAAGCCACTTTCGTTATTGCTATTGTCTGTCCAGGCGAGATTGATGCGTTTGTAGGAAACCGTATTAGCGCTCAATCCAGATGGAACCGCCGGAGCCGAGCCGTTGTTTACGGGAGGATCAGAGAACGCGCTGTTGGGAATGGTAACATAACTTGAACCAGTGGAAGGAGTTCTCCAGGAAACTGTCATAGCCTCTCCACCACCTTGTTCGTAGAACGCGATAGCGATGGGATAGACACCAACAGATAGGTTCAGTGCTACGGATTCCCTGTTCTGGGATCCATGCAGTCCATCGTTATTTACAGTTGAAGCTGTTCCGAAGGAATAAGGGGACGCTGTTTGTCCAAGAGCACCCAACCATAACCTGCTTCCATCATCAGAGTTGGTACGGAAGTAATATGTTCCGGCCTGTGTGATATTGATAAATCCTTCCCAAAGGAATGAGAAGTTATCGTTCTGGGAACGTGGAGCAAGTGTTACATTTGGCACAACACCGGTTGCCACAGGATCCAGGTCATTGAAGTTGGGCAGGTTATTCCAGGTGCCTGTGAAGGTGTAATATTTGTAGTTCAGTCCATTCAATAAAGGCTGGCCGGTTACCTGGCTGCTGAACGGAGATTTATTACCTGCAAAGTCTCTCGCCTGTACCTTGAAGTTGTACGACTGGCCATATTGCAGGTTGTACACGGTGAAGGCGGTAAGTTCTGTTTCATAAAACTTAACCCCATTTACATAGATATCGTAAGCAACAACACCCACATCATCCAGCGACTCGCTCCAGGTGAGGGAAACAGAGTTCCTGGTGGTTCCTGTAATACTGAGGCTTCCGGGGGCCGACGGCGCCTGGATATCTGAAAGCGTTGTGCCATTAACAGGGTCGGTAGTGGCGGAAGCGCCGTTCAGGTTGATAGCCCTTACACGATAAAAATACTGCGTATTTGAGTTAAGATCGGTATCTGTATATCCTGTGGCATCCGCAGCAGTAGTAGCAATCAGCGCGTAACCGGAGCCCGCGTTGAGCGAACGGTAGATTTCGAATCCTGTTTCATTTGTTCCGGGAGCAGGATTGCTGCTCTGGTTCCAGTCCAGTTTGATGGAAGTTTTGGAAAGAACAGTTGCAATTACACCTGAAGCCGCTGAAGGTCCGTTGGCACCATTCGCGTCAATTACAGTGAAAGGATTAGAGAACTCGCTTGAACAACCAAACTCTTCGGTCACTTTCACGCGGTATGCACCTGCTGAAGTGGCCACGTATGTATTGGAAGTACCCAACACTGTAGCACTGCCATCTTTCACCCATTGGTAAGAAGCATATCCTTCCGGTACAAACAACTGAACTGAATTTGTTCCGTCAGGAGCAGGTATAACACGGGTGGTACCCGCTTCCGCCTGAATATCAGGAGAAACAGTGGCACCTTTCAGTTTAATTTCAACGGGGATGGGAGACCATGGAGACCATTCAGTTCCACGGCGGATGCGTGCAGCATAAACACCTACCGAAGTAGCTGTAATCGTATTTGAATTGGCGCCAACAATCAGGTCACCGTTTTTGCGCCATTCATAACCATCGAAGCCGGCGGTAAGACCAATCACCTGGTTGATGGGATCACCCGGGCAATATTCGGTTCTTCCGTTCAACGGCCAGGGGTTAGCTTTATGCGCTTTATTAATGAATGGAATAAACTGAGGTTCCACCCAGGCCTGGTTCCAGCAACCATGCCCCAGATTGGGGTATTCAGTATAGCTGATGTTTGAGCCCGCATTCCTGTAATTAGAAACCACTCCTCTTGCAGTGAAGGGAGCGGGAGATTTATCAAGTCCACCCTGGAACAACCAGATTGGTGTCCATTTCAGGGATTGTACCTTACTTGCATCACCATCTGCTACAGAAACGGCGCTGATGGGTAAACCGGCTGCAACAAGTTTCGTGTGGTTGGTCAACATCTGCCATGTTGCACCGCCACCGCCGGAAAGGCCGTCAACGATCACACGGTTGATGTCCACATTGATCTGAGGAACAAAATAATTCTCGACCAACTCTTTTATATTCTGATAGTGGCCAGTATTAAAAGCCCCGGAACCGGAAGAAGTTTGCGGGTAAAGCAGGAAACCATCAAAGTTGCCATTGTCCACATAGTTCATGAAACGTTGGCCACCATGGTAAAGCTGGTATTCGTTATCGTAAATAGTCCCTTTCTCACCTATCCCGTGAAAAAATATGAAGATGGGGTACTTCTTACCTGTTCCCAGTGAGTCTTTGTAAGACTTCGGAAATTTCAGGCGGAAGGCCATGCCTTTGTAGTAGTAAGCTTTAAAGGAAGATGTGTTGAAAGAAACACGGTTTGTTTTCACCCATTTGGCAAGCGTTCCATAAGCCGGAGTAGCCGGTGGGGCGCTGGGGTTATAAACAACGATCGGGTCGTCCGGGTTCAGGACGCCGGTTTGTGCCACCGCAGCGTTCCCCAAGGCAGCACAAAGAACAATCGCCAGTAAGCTGAAAATTCTTGTAAAAGTTTTCATACTCTAATTTTAAGGTTTGTGTGGCCCACTACTTCAGCCACGGTTGGTTTCAGATTCGATCAGTATAAATACGGATTGTCGCCGTTAGATAAAAAGTTAAGCGGTAATATCCATGGAGGAGATTGGAACGATGGAATTCAACAGAGGAGATTGAAGATGTAGTGTGGTATTACTAGGATGCTGAATCAGGGGTAGCTATAACATAGGACATACAAAGGAAGTATCTTTTTTTAAATTCTGCAACTTCCCGGTATAATTATTTTTGCACATCTGTTGCTATTGCACAAAAGTACTATAAACCAGTAGTTTGCTCCAATACCACTTTATGGGTATACCCATCTTTCCCATATTCTTTTCTGTAATTCCGGCCGGTTTACTATGAAGTTTCGCTTTTTTGAGTAATTTTATTTCGCTTTTCAGGATTGAGTTCACTGTCACGTATCACATCTTCCAAATACCCGGAAAAACCTCATCAATACCACGCTTCCATATTTACATGAAACCCGTACAATCATTAATCATAATATTATTCACATGAAATTTATCGACCTGTCCGTATCTGAATTGCATGACCTCGCAAAAAGCAGAAGGGCCGATTACCTTTCGGCGGAGCCTTTCCCCAACACTTATTTCGATAATTTCTTCAATGCTGAAAAATTATCGGAGGTACTGGAAGAGTTTCCTGATCTCAGTCAGAATCCTGACCTTAAATACAACGACGCGAACCAGATCAAACTGGCCTCCAAAGGCGAATACCGCTTTGGTGAGAAAACACGGGAGTTCATGCACTTCCTCAATTCCCAGCCTTTCCTGGAATTCCTTTCCATCCTTACGGGTATTGATGCGCTTATCCCCGATCCTTACTTCGATGGCGGCGGCGCACACCAGATTCTGCCCGGAGGATTGCTGAAAATTCACGCCGACTTCAATAAAAACAAACTCACCAACCTTGACCGCAGGCTGAATATTCTTGTTTACATGAACAAAGACTGGGACGAGTCCTGGGGCGGACATTTTGAACTCTGGGACAAAGAAATGAAAGGTGCCGTTAAAAAAATCCTCCCCATCTTTAACAGGATGGCCCTGTTCACCACCACCAGCGACTCCTACCATGGCCACCCCGATCCGTTAAGGTGCCCTCCGGACAGAAGCAGAAAATCGCTGGCGCTTTACTATTATACGAACGGCAGGCCCGAAGAAGAGATCACCGATACACATTCCACCCTGTTCAAAGCAAGGCCAAACGAAAAATCCGGTAAGTCTTTCAAAGACATCCTCAAACAGCTTACGCCGCCTATTATTTACGACGCGGCTAAAAAAATTGCCAAATAGCAATAACATATTCAAGCAAAAAAGAGCGCATCCCTTAACAAGATGCGCTCTTTCGTTTATACGTAAGCCAAAATCAGGAAACAGTAGCGGGGCGTGCATTGGAACCAAACTTCCTCCTCAACGCCACAAACGGTTTTTCAACCAGGTAATACGATCCCAGGGATAACCCAATCGTGAGCACAATTGTAAGCGCATACCATTCCAGGCTGCTCTTTTCAAAATAAAGGTTACCCACTTTCAAAGCCACCCAATGGAACAGGTAAAGGGAATAACAAAGTTTCCCCGTAAACACCATGAATTTATTGTCTACCAGTTTATGGATAAATCCTTTGGTATGCAATACTGCGAATGCAGGAACGATTATAGCGAATGCGATGCCCTGCAGAGAATATTTTATAGTAGACTGAAAGAACAGGTCGTTGTAAATAAGCGTTACCGCAAGCAAAGCCACAGCAATGATAAAAGCAATATGCGATTGAAGTAAACGCTGGTACCACTTAGACTGATACTTATAAAGAAGCAAAGCAGAGAAGCAACCATAAAGAATAGAGTCGGCACGGCAATGCGTGGTATAGTAAGTAAGCTGAAAAACCGTTGTTCCCCCGGGAGCAGTCATAAACGTAAAAATCCTGATGCCGAGAAAAAGAAACAACAGGAAAAATATGATGTAAAACAACCGCTTGTGGGCGTTGGAATAAAACGTGATAAAGAGCAACGGAAATAACATGTAGAAATGCTCTTCCACAGACAATGACCACAATATTTTTGACACCAGCAGGTAGTTGGCATCGGGCAGCACGGGATGAAAATACACCAGGTAGTAATTCGTGAAATAAAACAATCCCGCCAGTATATCGCTCCAGATGATCGTATAGTGATGGAGCAACAGTACTATAATGGAAACGAGCAGCATCAGCAACAATGCAGGATACAGGCGCAACAACCGCCGGATATAGAATTCTCCGAGTTTCACCGTTCCAATTTTAATGTATTCCACAATCATCAGTTTGGTGATCAGTAACCCACTGACGTAAAAGAAAAGGGTAACCCCCAGGAAGGCCACGTCCATTTGCGCAAGGTGTAAATGCGAAAGGATCACGAGCAAAATGGCGTATCCCCTGAATCCATCGATATAAGAAACATATTTATTATCCGGCTGCATCTGAACTTGTTTAGCGGTCTAATTTAATGAGGTCAACATCCTACCAAATACTTGCTGTTCTTTCCAAACAACTTCTGCGCGGCTTTAATCAACAGCATACTTCCGGCCAATACCAGTACCAGGTAAATGGTCCAGTACAACAGGTTACCTGGAATGGGCTGCTTCATCAGTTTTTCGTAAACAGCCTTTAGCACCAGCAACACATAATAATGTACAAAGAATATCCCGAAACTGAGGTGTGCCAGTGTTGAAAGTATGGTGGGCACCTTTTTGTCCAGTTTCCAGAACCAGTAAATAAAGAACGGACAGAACAACATCTTGTGCAGAAAATTGAGCTGCGTATTGGCAACGGGGAAAAGCGCGAAGTTCAGGCCCAGTACCAATAATGTTGCCCCGGTAATGAGCCACCAGTACTTTTGAGCGAATACAAGATAGTCCGCACGTTTATAACTCATAAACATTCCAAAAATATAGCAGGGCAGGAAATGAACGAACATACGCGGAATATCGGAAAAAGGATCCCGGCCAATGTACATAGACAGTGCCATTAAGGGGAGAATGATCCAGTACCATACCGGATGCCGGTTGATGTAGAGAAAAACCGGCGCCAGCAGGTAGAATATAACGATCATTGGAATGAACCAGAACTGCTGCATGTGTCCGCCGGTAACATACAGAAATACAAACTTTTCCCATCCGCTCAGGGTCATAAAATCCGGCTTGTAAGCAAGAAGATAGCCTGGTATATCTCCCGAATACAGGCGGTAAGCCAATATTGGGATAGACAACAACAGGTAAGGCAACACAACGAATTTCAGTTTCGAAATAAGATAGGTCTTGTATTTAAAATTCGCGGAGAGGTGGTGAAAAAGATACCCCGCCATGAACATAAACAAAACAGTACCGTTTTCCCAGAATACGCGGATAACCTGATGGATGATGGAGCCTTCCGGCCATTCCATCAGGAGGTGTCCGGCAACTACGGAAATGATGGCGAAGCCCCGGAAATTATGGATATAACCGATGAACTCTCTTTTCTTTTTTTCGGTAGCCACTACAGGAGGAGCCGCAGGAATAATTGTTTCGCTCATGGAAATCTATTTATGCTACTGGTAGATAAAATGAATAAGGAATCCAAGTATGTTCAGTAATATGGCATATACAATCATCCCTTTCAAAAGCCATGCGGGAATATGCTGCACGCCAAGGGCAAACAACACGAACAGCAGCGGAAGAAAGTCGAGAGAAAACCGCATGGTATTGATCTGGTGAAACCCGTTATTGTGGTAAAATAAGGTTCCCGTAAGGATCACGCCTATAGTGGCACAGGCCCCGATCGCCAACGGGCGTGCCCACTTCGCCTTCACAGCCGCAACAAGAAAGGGACTTGCAGAAAGCAATGAGGTGCCCCAGAGGTCCATATCTTTAATGTGCATATTCCCCACCCCTTCAAATTCAATATTGAATCCCTTGATGAACATGCTGTAAAAATTGAAAAGAAAATATTTGGCGCTGAAAACACCATATTCATTCACCCTGTCGCGCAATACACCGTTGAAAATTATATAAGAATAGCCGGGATCCATTGGGTTCCCGAAGCGTACATAATTGTATGCCGCATAAAGCAGGAAAAAGAAGCCGGCACCCAGACCCAGTTGAACCAGGTGTTTAAATTTCATGTCTTCCCTGTTCTGCTTCCAGGCGTAATAAAGAAAGCCCAACGCAATAAAAATATAGGCGAAAGTGAACTGACGAGTAAGAAAACTGCACCCGATGTAAACCCCTGCGAGCCACCAGCGTTTACGACCCAAAAGCTCGTTCAGCAGGAGCAGTTGAAAGGTTAACGACGTGATGTGTGCGAATGAATATACATGGTGACTGGTAAAAAGCGCGAACCAATACCCGGTTCCGAAGAAAAATGCCAGTATGAGCCACGGAACTATGTTAGTGGCCGCCTTTAACCTCACCAGTATTTTGTGCAGCAGAAAAAGGTTGAGGCAGCTCATGACCACCACTATGAATACAGTATTTACCTGCTGGTAACCAAAAATGGCCACAAAAGGAGCAAGCAGCAACGAAGGCAGCGGCGGATACGGGAGGTAATACGCGCCGTTATAAGCAATCATGTCGTTGTACGTATCCATGGGGGGAAGCGCAAGACTACCATTCAGTAACGACTCCGCGAAACGCAGGTAAGCATTGTTTGCACCGTCGTTCTGATAGAAATTCAGGATTGCGGGAACGTGCAAAACGAAGAACGCTGCAAAATAAAAAATCCAATCGAGCCGAGTTGGATTTTCAAAAGAAGCAAGTTTGCGTATATATCGAATCATACTCCCTTGTTTATTTGTTCGCCTTTTCCCACACGGTTACAAACCCGCCCGTGAACTGGTAAGGAAGTACTTCCGCAATGGCACAATCCAGTTTCTGCAATGATTTTATCTTTTTAGTGGCAAGGGAGAAAGGAAACACGTCTTCCACAAAATTCGTTTTGCCGAAGGTTTTGATAACGAAATTATTTTCAGATGCCAGTTGTTGAAGTGTCTTTTTCGTAAAGAACTGAATGTGGGTGAGGTCACTTGCGGAAGATTGTACCGTGGTACCTTTATAACCCAGGAGTGATTTGATTTTTGAAACCGTTTTCCAAACGAACCCATTCTTCTTTTGCATCGCTATAACGGGACGGGTCACGAAGAGTTCACGTGGGCCTTTTCCATTGGGAACCGTAACAATCAGCACACCGTCATCGTGCAGGGTCTGGTTCAGTACTTTCAATAATTTCCCGGGATCGTTCAGGTGTTCCAGCACTTCACTGCAGATAACCGCATGGTATTTATTTCCATCGGCTACCAGTTGTTCAGCGCTGATAACATCAAACTTCACATTGGGCAACTTGTTCAATTCTTTGGCCCTTGCGATGGCGATATCACTTACATCGATCCCCCGCACATTAAATCCTTTTTCTCCCAGGCTCCGGGAGATCACCCCGTTTCCACAGCCCACATCCAGCACTTCGGCGCCTGTGGGAAGTTTTGCCTTCAGCACTGCTGTAATAAAATCGAGCCGTTTGATATCGGCAATCCTTTCAAATTCCATGGTTTCCTGATTAAGGTTTATGAGGGAGAACCGTCCTTCAACAGTTTCTCGTAAATATTTTCTATTTCACGGGTCATATACACTGCATTGAAACGTTTTTCGACGGTTTCAAGTGCCTTCCGACCAAAATTATTTCGCAAAGTTTCGTCCTGGCCAAGTTCCAGCAAGGCCTCTTTCAGCGCTTCCGCATTCCCTGGCTCTACCATGATGCCGTTCTCTCTATGCTGTAACACCTCTACTGTGCCATCCACTTTCGTTGCAATTACAGCCTTTCCCATGGCCATGGCTTCCAGTAATCCGATCGGCAATCCTTCCCAAAGAGAAGGCAACACAAAGATATCTGATGCCCCCAATACATCGGGAACATCCTGCCGGAACGATTGAAAGATAACCCGGTCGCCCAGGCCAAGTTCCTGCACCAAAGCAAGTGCCTCTTCCTTCTGGTCGCCATCGCCCACCATCAGCAAGCGAAGCGCTGGCTGGACTTTTATCGCTTCCGCAAAGGCCCGGATCAGTGTTATTGGTTGCTTATGTGCCGTGAAGCGGGCGATGAAAAGCACCAGTTTTTCCTCAGGTTTTATTCCAAGTTCGGCTCTTATGTCCGATAATTTTCTTTCAGGTGTGAATTTCTGCCGGTTGATCCCATTGTTGACCACTACGGCGTTGAGGGCGGGAATACGCTCCTTACCAGAGGCCCGGTTTGATTCAGATACTGCAATGTTTACCTGGGCATTGGCAGTAAGGTACCGCTCACCCATAATTCTCATCCGCTGCACCACCGGGTGCTGGTCGCGGTGGAAGGACCAGCCATGTATCGTATAAATCACAGGAATTTTCAGCGAACGGGCGGCCCATAACACATTCGAGCAAGCCCGTGTGCCGTGTGCATGTACCAGTTTCACCCCCTCCTTATGGAGAAAACGCTTCACCTGCCGCCATTTCCTTACATCAAAAGGCTTTTCAGTATGGATCACATGGGTCTTAACGTTCATCTCTTCCAGCCGCTTCACCATGGGCCCATCTGTAAAAGACAGTACCACAGGCTCATATTGCTGGCGGTTAAGGTTCTCCACCAAACTAAGCAAATGTGATTCACCTCCCCCAATCTTACCCTGACGGATACATTCCAGTATCTTGATCTGCTGCTTCATTATACGGGGGAATATTTAGATGAAGTGAAATTCCACGCAATTCCTTTCAGAAATGAACGGAGATGATTGAACTGACGTGAAACCGTGTAGCGGAAAATGGCCTTCGGCAATGCAAAAAAACCAAAGAACCCGAAAAAAACCAGCCTGTGCATGAATGGCGAGTTCCGCCGCATATAAAGTATCCTGTTCCTGGTCTGGTAATATACTTTCATGGGATTCTGTTTCCCAACAGACATAGATTCTTTATGAAAAATCAGCGCCTTTGGCTGAAAATATATTTTATACCCTGCCTTTAGTATTCGTGCGCTCCAGTCCCATTCTTCATAATAAAGAAAAAAACTTTCAGGAAAAGCACCTACTTTATCGATTACTTCCTTCTTCACCATCATGGCGCAACCGTGGGCACCATGGGTATAGCCCGGACGATCGAATTGTCCATCGTCTACCTGGCGGTTACCAACGGCTTCAGTACGGCCGGTAAAAGTATTGATGGGGTTAAAACCTGCGTATTGAATGGTGTCGGGCCGGTCAAAAAAGCGGATTTTGGGGCAAACCACACCAATGGATTGGTCTGATGAAAATGGCTGAAGCAGGGTCTCCAGCAAGCCAGGGGTAAATTCTGTATCGTTGTTAACAATGAAGATATAGTCTCCTTTTGCAGCCCTGATGCCAACATTATTTCCGCCGGCAAAACCAAGGTTCTCCTTATTCCTGATCACTTTAATACCCGTATAAACTTCCTGAAAACGCAGGGTGGCATCCACGGTAGAGGCATTGTCTACCAGAATCATTTCAACATTCACTCCTTCGGAATGTTGTTGCACGGAGCGCAGGAAGTCACAGGTAATATCGGGTGTGTTCCAATTCAATGCAACCACCGATATTAAAGGATTACCCTTTAACATTGTTCTTTCTTTTGAGGTAAGCGCGGACTAATGAGGCAACAAAATAGCAATAAACTTCAAATATAGCTATCTTATTATACGTTTTCTTTTTGCAGCAATGCTGATGGGGTATTGGCGATGATCCAGAGATCGTACATGAAATTGTGGCGTGCGGCGTAATCTATATCCAGGTTAATACGCTCCTGGATCGACATGTTGCTGTCTCCTCTTTTTTTGATCTGCCACAGTCCTGTGATGCCTGCAGGCGCCAGGAAACGGGCCGCGTATTCATTTGAAGTAAGCGTAGCGGCTTCATAAAGTGGCAGCGGGCGATTACCTACCAACGACATATCGCCGAGGAATACATTGATCAGTTGAGGAAGTTCATCAATACTTGTGTTCCTGAGAAAAGCACCGATTCTTGTGATGCGGGGATCATTGCTCACTTTGAAGAACACGGGCTGTCCCGTATTTACACCATACTGGTTCAGGTGCAACAGTTCTGTAACCTTGCGGTCGGCATCGGCCACCATGGTACGGAACTTATAAAATTTGAATACTTTATATCCTCTCCCGGCACGTGGGGAAACATAAAAGATATTTCCTTTTGATTCGAGACGGATCGCGATAGCAATCAGAATAAAAATCGGGGACAACAACAGCAGCAAACTGCCGGAAATGGTGAGATCGAAGCCCCGTTTCAGGAAATAATTCAGGTTTAACTCCCTGGGAAATTCGGTTTCCAGGCGATCTTCTATCATCAATTCCTTTTCGTTCTCTTTCATTTTGCGGAGAAAAGCGACTTTCTTACGCAAACTGGCCGCGGATTCTCTCACTACGATAAGGTCATCTACCGCGGGGTGGTTCTGTAATTTGTTGATCTGCGCCTGGGAGCAGTCTTTCACTTCTGCCAGCACGGGCACACCTGCCAGGTCGGAGATTTCTTTTATTTTCTGAAGGAATATTTCAATTTCCTGCCAGGCCTGGTTTCCATCAAACAGAATCAGTTCGGGAAGGGTTTGCAAATCATCCAAACGCGGCAACACTTTCAGCGCCGAGAAGAAATTCTCGAAGTAGTAGCTGCTGCTGAATCCTTCCATCAGACTGTTGGTATACTGGAAATCCTTACCAATGTAGAGGTAGGAGCCTTCCAGTGTTTTTTTCTTCGGCCCGGCCACAGCTACGCGCTTAACGTAGGTAGGACTGGTTTTTTGCGTGAAGAGTGTGTCGATCTGTTTCATGTGAGGTCAGGTTTGGTGGTGATTAGATTGCCTGTGGGAACCTGGCTTTGGGGCCGGGTACCTTTTCGTTGACAAGCTGATCGATTGTTTCTATAAGGTGAATGGGATTAAATGGCTTGAGGAAGAATTTGTCCACGCCAAGCTGGCGGCAGTTACTTTCCGTATGCTCCATACTGAGTGAAGAAAGTACCACCATGGGAATCTCCCTGTATATATAACTGCTCCTCAGGTTAGCGATCAACTCCCAGTTCTCCATGTCGGGCAACTGCGCATCTGCCAGGATCAGTTCCGGGAAATTCTTTTTAGAAAGCCAGAACATGGCCGAAGCTGCGTCCGCCGCGGTTACCACCTGGTATTTTTTGCCAAGGATGGTCTGTAACAGGAAGCGTATTGCCTTACTGTCGTCTATTGCTAAAATAAGAGGTTTCATTTCCTAAGTAGTTAAGTGAACGGATTAGTCGGCATTTCATAGACTTAACTTTGGAAGAAACGGCTCATATAGAATTGGAAATCGGTAATGGCTTTCAGGATACTTGTTCCTAAATGACAGGCAATATTAGAATGTTTCAGAGGTTTGTTTCAATGGATGTGGGAGAGGAAAAAATCAGTGGAGATTTCTGTTATCCATACCAATTCGAAGGCTAAGATAATAACAAATTTCAGAAATCCAAATATCTGCCGATTTTTTTCAGGGTCAAAGATGGGAAGAAAATATGGTAAAACAATTACCGGTTAATGGTATTTTTATTCACACAGTATCACATATTTGTGTGATAGACATGCTATCCGGCGCTTCGCGGAAAATTCTTTTTAAGCAATAAAAGCAAGTAGTTAATGAAATGTTATCGGGCGTGAATAGCCGCTGAGGGATAGCGGCACGAAAGTTCCGGGCATAAAAAAAGGGCAGATAAGAATATCCGCCCGTAACCAAAACTAACTGCTTATGAGAAATTTTAAATTATTCGTTGTTTGTTCCACAAATGTCGGATAAAACACGACACCTAAGTGTTAAGTAATAGTGAAACTGTTAGATCTCCACCATTTTCATTTTCGGAACAAGGGACTTCATTACAACCCATCCGATCAGGTAAGCCACGGAGCAGATGGAAAAGATGATAAAGTAGCCGGCTTCAATCCCTTCAAAGCCCATAAACTTCATATTCGTAAGACTTGCATGGTCGAAAAGTGTTCCCGATCCCTTGTTGATCAGAAAAGAACCCAGGCCACCGGCCATGCCGCCAATACCGGTAATCGTGGCAATCGCTGATTTCGGAAACATATCCCCCACCGTGGAGAAGATGTTTGCAGACCAGGCCTGGTGCGCCGCACCAGCGATACCGATGATGATAACGGGTATCCATACCGACACACTGCCCAGCGGCTGGGCAAACAGCGCCAGCAGTGGGAAAAATGCGAAGATGAGCATTGCCTTCATCCTGCCGTTGTAAGGATTCATCCCCTTTTTTTCTACAAAAAAAGTTGGAAGCCACCCACCGAAAATGGACAGCAATGTAAGTAGGTACAATACAAATATCTGTGGAGCACTTTGCGTGGAGTCGAGGCCATATACCGAACTAAGGTAAGCCGGCATCCAGAACAGGAAAAACCACCAAACCCCGTCTGTCATGAATTTCCCGAAAGCAAAGGCCCAGGTCTGCCTGTGTTTGAAACAATCTATAAAAGAGACCTGCTTCCCTGAAACGGGCGCCACAACCGGCGGTTCGTGCAGGGAATCCTGTTGTATATAAGCCAGCTCCGCCGCACTTACTTTGGGGTGTGATTCAGGCTTTTTATACACGAATATCCAGAAACCCATCCACACAAACCCCAGTGCTCCTATGATGATGAACGACATCTCCCAGCCCCAGGCTTTCGCGATAAACGGAATGGTTACCGGGGCGAGCAGCGCTCCCACTGTGGCGCCAGCATTAAAAATACTGGTGGAAAGCGCCCTGTCTTTCTTGGGAAAATATTCAGCCGTAGCCTTAATGGCTGCAGGAAAGTTCCCCGCCTCCCCTATAGCGAGTACAAAACGGGCAAATATAAAAAGCGCCACACTTACGCTGATTACCCTGGAAACATCGTTTACAGTAGCAATGGCTTCTTTCGCGCCTTCAAACCCAACAAACCACTCCCCCGTAAGGATACCTGATGTGGCGATTCCACAGAAAGCGTGTAAACAGGCGCCTATTGACCAAACCCCAATTGCCCACAGAAATCCTTTTTTAGTATCCATCCAGTCTACAAAACGTCCGGCGAACAGCATACCTACTGCGTAAAAAATGGAGAACAGGGCGGTGATGTTGCCGTAATCTGTATTTGTCCAATGAAACTCTGGAACGATAAAGTCTTTCCAGGTAAGGGAAAGCACCTGCCGGTCCAGGTAATTGATCGTGGTGGCGAAAAACAGTAAGGCGCAGATCGTCCAGCGGAAAGAGCCAATTTTCTGGGTCATTTAGCAATCGGTTATTTGGTGAAGGCTTAAAAATAGCACATAGCGGCTACAAATGTGCCGCTATCGCTTGTTTTTCAGTATTTATATCGTTTGAAATAAGCTGCTGCCAGCCAAAATAATGTTGCGCATTGTTGAAACAGATGTCCTGCACCAGTTTTCCCACCCAGGGCAAATCGTTGGGCAGTTCCCCGTTCTCTATATCGTCCCCGAAGAGGTTGCAGAGTAGCCTGCGGAAATACTCGTGGCGCGGGAAAGAGAGGAAACTGCGAGAATCGGTGAGCATCCCGATGAACCTGCTCAGCAATCCCATATTAGACAACGCATTGATCTGGCGGGTCATGCCGTCTTTCTGGTCGAGGAACCACCAACCGGAGCCCCATTGTATTTTTCCCGGAACAGATCCGTCGTTGAAGTTGCCGATCATGGTGGCCATCAACTCGTTATCAGCGGGATTAAGGTTATAAAGAATGGTTTGCGCAAGTTTATCCTCCGTATCCAACCGGTTGAGAAACTTCGCTACGGCAACCGCATGGCTGAAATCCCCGATGGAATCCCAACCGGTATCCGGTCCCAGCACCTTCATCATGCGGCTGTTGTTGTTGCGGATAGCGCCCAGGTGGTATTGCTGTACCCATCCTTTCTCCCAGTCCCATACGGCGAAAATGTACAGCATGGCCGATTTGAATTTACGGATATCCGTCAGCGGCACACTCACGCCCTTGCGTATGCGATCGAAGATGGAAGCAACTTCCACTTCTGTGTACTCATCCGCGTAAATCTCTTCCAGCCCATGGTCCGAAACAGAGCAGCCATTGGCTGCGAAGTAGTCGTGGCGCTGTTTCAAAGCATCCAGGAAAGTATCAAAGTTGTCGATGGAAATATTGGTTACGGCCTCGAGTTTGTTTACATAAGCGCTGAATTTCTGCGGCGTATCCGCCGCCATGGCGGCATCCGGCCGAAAAGCAGGCAGCACTTTCAAAGCGGCACCTTCCGCCTTCATCTGCTGATGAAAAGCCAGATCGTCCAGCGGATCATCCGTGGTGCAGATCAGTTTCACGTTCATTTTCCCCAGCAGGTTGCGGATAGAATAGTCTGCGCTGCTGATCTTTTCAGAACAACTGTTATAGATATCCGTAGCTGTGTCGCTGTTCAGAATGCGGTTTTCATCAAAATAACGCTGCAATTCCAGGTGTGTCCAGTGGTACAATGGGTTGCGCATTGTGTAAGGCACTGTGGCGGCCCACTGGTCAAACTTCTCTTTATCGGAACGGTTGCCGGTAATAAAACTTTCATTCACCCCGTTGGTACGCATGGCGCGCCATTTATAGTGGTCGCCATACAGCCAGGCCTGGGTGAGGTTGCCAAAAACATGGTCGTTCGCCATCTGCTCGGGCGAGAGGTGGCAATGGTAATCTATAATCGGCATTTTTGCCGCGTATTCATGGTACAAACGTTGCGCTGTGGACGTTTGCAGCAGAAAATTCTCGTCAAGGAATTTTTTCATCACTCAGAATTTTAAATACCCGTTGGGCCGGGCACTGGAACAATCATCAGCATCGTTGCGTCGCACTCTTGTACGTTCGCCGCAGCGCGCCGCGGTATTTACTATAAACTCACCCCGCGTTTCCACGGTATAAAATCATCCTGGTTCAGCAATACGGCTTTGGGCATCACTTCGCCACTGGCTGCTTTAATGCAGTATTCAAGTATCTCCTCCCCCATCTGGGCCAGCGTCTTTTCTCCGCTGATCACGCCTCCGGTATCAATATCGATAATATCCGACATGCGTTGGGCCAGCGAGGAATTCGTGGCCACTTTAATGACCGGACAAACAGGATTCCCTGTGGGCGTACCCAGTCCGGTAGTGAATAAAATCAACGTGGCGCCGCTGGCAGCCTTACCGGTAGTGGCTTCCACATCGTTACCAGGCGTACAAACCAGGTTCAGTCCGGGTTTAACTGCAGGCTCGGTATAATCGAGCACATCTTCCACCGGAGAGGTGCCTCCTTTTTTGGCCGCACCATTACTTTTGATGGCATCAGTAATCAATCCATCCTTAATATTCCCCGGGGAAGGATTCATGTGGAACCCGGAGCCCACCCGTTCAGCGGAATCACTGTACGCTTTCATGAGGTGCATGAACTTCTTCGCCGCAGCCTCGTCTTTTGTTCGGTCGATCAGGTCCTGTTCGGCCCCGCAGAGTTCGGGAAATTCCGCCAGTAATACCGTTCCACCCAAAGCCACCAGCAGGTCGGAGCAATAACCTACAGCAGGGTTCGCTGAAATGCCGCTGAATCCGTCGCTGCCACCGCATTTTACGCCCAGGTTCAACTTACTCAGCGGCGCAGGCTTGCGCTCCAGCTTGTTCGCTTCTGTTAACCCTACGAAAGTCTGGCGGATCGCTTCTGTAATGAGCCAGTCTTCGCTTTGTGACTGCTGTTGTTCAAATATGAAGAGCGGCTTATCGAAATGAGGGTTCCGCTCGTAAAGGTCTTTTTTGAAATCCTGCACCTGCAGGTTCTGGCAACCCAGACTCAGTACCGTAACCCCGGCCACATTGGGATGATCTGCATAAGCTGCCAGCAATTTGCTGAGTACGGCCGCGTCCTGCCGGATGCCACCGCAACCACCCTGGTGGTTCAGAAACTTGATGCCGTCCACATTGGGAAAAATCCGGCTGGTATGCACATCAGCTTCCACTACTTCAAGATCAGCGGCAGCGATATCTTTTCCGCCCAGGTAGAGTTCCTTCAGCAGTTTTGCTTTACGTTTATACTTATCTGTTACCGCATAGCCCAACTCATTGTGTAACGCTTCGCGTATCACATCAAGGTTACGGTTCTCACAAAAAACAGTGGGAATAAACAGCCAATAGTTGGCCGTACCCACTCTTCCATCAGTTCTGTGGTAACCATTAAAAGTTCTTCCTTCAAATTTTGACACATCCGGCGCGTGCCATTCGTAATGATACGGTCGGAAAAAATACGGCTCCGCAGCATGTTTCAGGTTTTCCGTGCTCATGCGCATGCCCTTCAATACCAGTTGCTGCACCTTACCCACCAGCACACCATACATAAACACTTCTTCACCCGTATTCATATCATTCATGTAGAATTTATGCTTTGCGGGAATATCTTCCTGCAATACATAATCCACGCCCTCAAACTGCACCGTTTCTCCTTTCCAGAGGTCCTGCAGCGCCACGAGCACATTATCTTTCCTATTAATCTGTAGTATCTTCTTCGACATTGTCTTTAAATTATTTTGTACCCCCATCGCGAGGAACGAAGCGATCTCCCATCCACTAAAACCCAACACTTCCAAAATGTCCTTCCCCTACCGCACCCCCTCCCCACGCATACACTCCTCCATTGCCCCTACCACACCTTTCGCCACAATCGCCCTCACCCAATGCTCCACCGCCTCTCCCCAAACCAAACTATCCACCAACCCACTCTCTCTAAAAGTTTC
The DNA here is from genome assembly GCA_946482545.1 of uncultured Flavihumibacter sp. The sequence goes on from CAMLRX010000013.1 coordinate 18,856, forward strand.
ATTCCCCAACACATCCGCCACAACACCATCCACACCGCTCTTCCAGCTCTCCGCATACCAACCCGCATTATCATCCTGAATAGGATATTCCCTGCCATTCGCAACACCATAATACTTCCCATCATCCCCCTTCACTCCTTTCATAAAACAAATGAAAGCCGCAAACCCTAACGCCATGGCCTGTGGTGCCGCACCATGCTTTTCAATATACTGCACAATAGCCGGCACGTTCCGCATTTCCATCTTAGCGGAATAATTCATCGTGATGCTGATCCAGCGGTGCTCAATATGTGGATTGCGGAAACGGTCCAATATCCTGGACGCGAATTCCAGCGCTTTCTCTTTTGTAAGTTCACCAGCCACAATAGCGGGCGTGATCTCCTGTTCCATCACACGGGCGATGTATGCGGAAATTAACGGATGATCCATTGCTTCTTTCACCGTATTTACTCCGGCCAAAACCGCGAGCCCGCAGGCGAAAGTATGCGGTCCGTTCAGCAAGCGCACTTTCAGTTCCCTGTACAAATGAATATCGGGTGTCAGTACAACACCTTCGTCTACGGCAGCCAGTGGCTGCAATACATCATATACACGCTGGTGCTTTGCTTCAATGGCCCAGAGGCGGTACACTTCGCTCATGATCATGAGTTCATCGGTGTACCCAAGTTCTGCTTCCATTTTTTGCTGATCGGCAGCCGGTAATTTTCCGGGCACGATTCTATCTACCAGTGAATTGCAGAAATGGTTGTGTTGCTCCAGCCAGTCGATGAAAGCTGGTTCCAACGCATTCTGGTGAGCCAGTTCAGTAATGATGGACTCCAGTTTGGAGCCATTGTCCGGGATCAGTTCAGTGGGTACAATCACCATTCCTTTAGCGGGATCCCCTTTAAAGATGCGGAACCGGCGGTAGAGGAAGGCCAGCAACTTGCCTGGAAAACTATCGGGAGGGTGCCCGTGGATATTGTCTTTTTGCAACACAATGCCCACTTCGGTAGTGTTGGAAATCACGAGTTCCATTTCCGGGTTGGCAGCAGCTTCCAAGATTTCATCCCAGTCGGATTTTGCAGAAAGTACCCTGCTGATGGCAGCGTTTACGACATTCTCCTCTACGAGTTGTCCGTTCTCAATTCCTTTAATGCACTGCGTGTACAGGTGATCCTGCTCTGCAAAGGCATCAGTTCCACCATTGGCGGTGGATTTCACTACAAGTATCCGCCCTTTAAAAGCATTTTGCTTGTTGGCTTTGTCGATAAAATAATCCGGCAATCCGCGCAGGAGTACGCCAGTTCCGAACTGGAGTACTTTTTCCGGGAACTGCAAAGCGCCTGCCTGCGGAACTTCCAGCCGGGCGGCGCTGATGTGAGGTAATGCGTTTACACACAGTTTCATTCTTCCTGATTTTATATTACGTGCACGCACAAACGCGCGCCATCGTTTTAATTTTTTCCGGCTGTTACTTTGGATATTTCACCAGCCATTTCACCAATTCCTCCGCACCTTCAAAATTGCGGAAATTAGCGGGCAACCGCCTGCCATCAGCATATTCATTGTAGATCCAGGGATCTCCGATCGCCAGCACCCTTCCTTTGCCATAAGTGGCCAGCGCCATCACGGTTCTTCCTTCATGCGTTACCAAAGGTTTAGCGTTACCGGAAGTTTCTATGGAAGCATACTCCTTGATGAAAAATTCACCCGGTGAAAACACGGTATTTCCTTCCGGTATTTTCACCGTTCCTTCTACATAATTATTTTTCTGCACGCGGTTATGACTATCTTCATTGAACTTTATGCCGAAGATGCCCGCAAGTTGGTTAAAGTGAGTGAACTCCGCATTGTCTTTATCGTTGGCCATGAGCAAAAGTGTACCGCCTTTTTTCACCCAGGCGGCGATATTCTTTTGCGCGTCGGCGGTAATGAATTGAGGGTTAGCCGTTTCCTTTTCAGTATCGGGATCCACGATAATGTAAACGGAAGCGCCTTTCAGGTTCTTTTTATCAGGTTTGGCGGAGAGGTTGCCAGTCCTGCTGCCGAAACGTTCTATGATGTATTGAAGACCGGAATAGCCTCCGTTGTCCTGCTCCTCCCATATATAATGGAAGGGTTCTGTTCTGCCATCGGCGGTTTTCCGGAATTCGTTGTTGAAGAAGCGATCGAGTACTACCAGCTTACCGTTTCCTTTGGAAGCGACGGCGGCGTTCTCCATTTCCACCGCACATAAAATGAACGCGCCCATGCCCTTTGGATCGTTGTCGATGACTTTCTCGCTGAGGTAATAGGCGTAACTGCCATCGCGGTAGGGTTTTCCACCCAGCCCTGCCACACTCACGGTACCGCCGAGAATGGTAAGTCCCTGCTCATTCTTGCGGATGAATTGTTGCTGAATACCAGCGTAAGCCCTTTCAGCATTGGCTTTGAATTTTGATGGAAGGTAGCCCTTGCGGATTCCCTTCGCGAGCATGTAAGTAAGCATGCAGGAGGCGGAAGCTTCGGGGTAGTTGCCGACTGAATCGGGGCGATCCGTTACCTGGTACCACAACCCATTTGCGGGATACTGGTACTTCACCACCGCGGTTGCGAGCCGGTTCAGGATACCGATGATCGAATCCTTCCCGGGATGTTTTTCAGGAAAGTGGTCCAGTACATCCACCAGCGCCATGCCGTACCAACCGAGGGAGCGTCCCCAGAAATGCGGAGATGTTCCGGTGGTTTTGTTGGCCCATTGCTGCTCGCGCGATTCATCGTAACCATGGTACAACAACCCGGTCTTAGGATCGCGGGAACGCTGTTCCATGATAACGAACTGGCGCGTGATATCATTAAAAGCATCCGGCTGGTTGAATATTTTCGCATACTCGGCATAGAAAGGCTGGCCCATGTAGAGGCCATCGAGCCACATTTGCCAGGTGTATATCTTTTTGTGCCAGAAGCCGCCCTCTTTGGTGCGCGGATGTTCATCGAGTTGCGCCCGTAGTATGGCCGCGGCTTTGCGGTATTTTTCCTGCCCTGTCACATTATAGAGCAGCAACAACAACTTGCCGTTGTTCACGAAGTCGATGTTGAAATCTGTTTTTTTGTAGCCTTTGATGGAGCCATCGGGTTGTACATAGAAATCCATCATTTGCTGGATATAGCGGAAATAGTCGCCGTTTCCGGTAGACCTCCAAACGCCTTCCATGCCTTTGAGGATCACGCCGAGGTCGTAGCTCCATTTGGCGGAGCCGCTTCCCAGTGCGAAAGAGTCTTTCCACTGGTGCATGGCAGTGCGGGAGAGTGCCTCCGATAGCGGCTGCTCCTGTGCGGAGACAGTTGAAGTGGCTATGGTGGCGAAACAAGCAATCGTAATAGTGCGCAGAACATTCATCATTTAAACTTTACCTGGCTGGGCGAAGCCCCAAATTCGTACTCAATTTTGTTTTTGGCATCCTGTGCTGTCGTGTTGGACACCTCAATCTGGCGGATACGGTCTCCACCCACCCTGAACAGCAGTTCAGGTGCGGCAGAAGCCGAAAGTCCATTGAAGAAGATACGGTCCGAGTTGACGATGTCCACTACCGGAGCCGTATGTTTCGACAGAATCTTTACATTATTAAAGCGGATATCACTGGCCTCACTGCATTCGATGCCCTTCTCCGCCTGAAGTGTCATATTGGAAAGGTTTATATTACTGATGTGCATTTCGGGCAGGCCACGGATGAAAACGGCTTTTGCGGCGCCGTTGCACACGACATCTGAGATAAAGAAATTTTTGAAAACTGGCGTTTCTTCCGTCACAGGCTTAAATTCCACTTTAGGCAATTCTCGCTTCTCCCCCTCCAGTGGCACTGGATCCTTTGCTGCGTAATACATATCAAAAAGAATGGCCTCACCTACTATACCAGACATGTGAATGTTCTTAATATGAATATTCTCCACCACACCGCCTCTTCCACGGGTGGTTTTGAAACGAAGACCAATATCCGTTCCAATGAACGCGCAATCCGTCACATAAATATTCCTGGCGCCTCCACTCATTTCGCTGCCAATCACAAAACCGCCATGGGCCTGGTAAACTACGGAGTTGCGGATGAGTACGTTTTCCGTTGGCATCGCGCGTTTTCTTCCCTGTGCGTCACGTCCTGATTTAATACAAATCCCATCATCGCCTACATCGAAAATACTGTTTTCAATCAGCACATCTTTGCAGGATTCCAAATCAATCCCATCACCGTTTTGTGCATACCAGGGATTCTTCACATTCAGGTTCCGGATGATGATGTTACTGCTCATTATCGGATGCAGGCACCATGCCGCGGAATTCTGAAACACTACACCTTCCAGCAAAATATTTTTACAACTGTTCAACACCAGCAGATTGGGCCGCAGGTAATCTTTGATTGGAAGAAAATCTTCGATCTTCATGCCTTCCTTCCAGATGCCGAGCGATGGATTCTTGTTGCCCAGCATCGACCCCTCCGATGGGTACCAGTTCTTCTTATCATCACTCACCACACCGCCGGAAGCCACGAGGCGCTTCCATTGCGATTCCGTTTGTTTATCTCGTTTCACCATGCGCCAGGCTGCACCGCCGCCATCAATAATACCCGCGCCTGTTATGGCGATGTTCTCTGCTTTCAGCGCTGAAACCGGCGATTGGTTACGAACGGCTTTCAGCCCTTCCCAGTTCGTTTCCACGAGTTTGTATTGGGAGAAATCGCTCGTGAACAAGAGCATGGCATTCTTTTGCAGGTGCAGGTTCACGTTAGACAGTAATTCGATAGGCCCCGTAAGAAATTGCCCGGAAGGCACCAACACCACGCCGCCACCTTTCTTGTTGCAGGCAGCGATAGCGTCCTGTATGGCTTTGGTATTCAGGGTAACGCCATCCGGCTTCGCACCGAATTTTCGGATATCGAGCGTGTCTTTCCGGAAAACCGGCTGTTTCACTTTGGGCATAGGAAATGACTGCGCAACTATTTGCTGGGAAGAAAATAGGGCAAACGCGATCAAAAAGGCAGAAAAATTGTGTTTCATCATTGCAAGCATCGTATGATTCATAACAAGTGTAACGAGATATTCCCGACCGGTAAGCGGTTTTAGCGACTTTATTTACGCAATCGTTACCGGCATCGATTACGGCATACCGTGTTTTCACCGTGCCCGGTGCCACCGCTATAGCGGTGCCACCGGGTGTACGCGCACCCAGTCGATATCCGACCAGCCGGCGTCGTTGGTCACCACATCCCGTGTGCAGAAAAAGCCTACCTGTGCGCCTACCCAACGCCCCGGAACGGCTTTGAAAGATGATCCGGCGTTGGTAAAAGTAACGCCATCAGCGCTGTAACTAAAGGAGCATACGGCACCTTCCCGCACCGTTACCCTGAACCAGGCATCTCCGGAAGCTATTTTTTGCAGCATTTCTTCTTTTTCAGCCGCGCCTTTTTCCGCCTTCATACAGGTAACGCGGGAAAGGTAAATACCATCTTCTTTCTTCACGAGCGAGAGGTATGCATAGTCAGCGCCATACACCACCAGGCCGAAACGTTCGCCCTGCAGCCTGGGTTTAAAACTGAATTTCGTGGTAAAAGAAAAGGTTTCGGCCGGGAACTTCTGCGTAAGGATGTTAGGCACATCCCATAAGTTCCTGGTGCTGTCAGGCATTTTAGCTGTAAAAAGACGGAGTTCGCCTTTCGAAGGCGAAGGGAAATACCAGCCCAGTTTGGGATTCGCATTCCATTGCCACTGCAACCCCAGCTTCTGACCGGAAAACTCATCAGATTCCGGCGGCGTGGCTTGGGGCCATACCTTACCTACATTGGGCTTTTTATACACCATCACGGGTTGTCCCTTGCCATCTCCATCCCGATCCTCACCAATTACGGGCCAGTTGTTCACCCATTTCATAGGTTGCAGGTGCACAATACGACCGTAAGCATCTTTATCCTGGAAATGCAGAAACCAGTCTTCGCCCGTGGCTGTATTTACCCACGCGCCCTGGTGCGGGCCGTTCACCGGTGACTTACCCTGGTCCATGACCACTTTTCTTTCATAGGGACCATATATGTTTTTTGAACGAAGTACCAGTTGCCATCCTGTGGAAACCCCACCGGCAGGCGCGAATATATAGTAGTACCCATTTCTTTTATAGAACTTCGGTCCCTCCAGGGTGGGATCCTGGTCGTGCCCGTCAAACACCAGCACACCATCATCTATGGTTTTTGTTCCTTCCGCATTCAGCTGTTTCACCACCACAATACTTTTGATGCCCGCCCTGCTTCCTGCGTAAGCATGCACCAGGTAAACTTTCCCGTCATCATCCCATAATGGACAGGGGTCAATCAACCCACTTCCTGCCTCCACGAGAACGGGCGCACTCCAGGGACCGTTAATACTTTTCGCTTTGGTGAGGTAAATACCGAAGTCGGGATCGGGGTAATACACATAGAAACTACCATTATGGTAGCGGATAGAAGGCGCCCAGACGCCATTTCCATGCTGTGGCTTCGAAAAATGTGCGTACGGAGGTTGTTTTGGAAGAATGTGGCCGATGAGTTTCCAGTTCACAAGGTCCTTTGAATGAAGGATGGGCAGCCCGGGTGCCTGGTTAAAGCTGGAAGATATCATGTAAAAATCCTCTCCAACACGAACCGCATCCGGATCAGAATAATCAGCATGGAGTATGGGATTCTTATAGGTTCCATTGCCGTTGTCGGCAACCCAGGTCTGGGAAACTGTGGTCTGCTGCGCATCGACTGTGGCTGAAAGCAGCATCAAAACAGCCGCATATAGTACGTTTCTTTTCATATTGTTCATTATGCTAAACAAGGAATGCACCAGCATTACCTCTTTTTCTACAATTTCAAAACAGCTTACAGGACTAGGGCTACCGGTATATAAATTCAACAATACCTGCGCCACTCCAGAATCATAAGCCGGCAAGCGGATCCCAATCGCCCATTACTGCCTGCAATGTATATGCGCCGGCCTCCTGATCGGTTAATTGCCGGGACCATTGTACGCGTTTTAACGGTTGTGCACCAGGGCCAACACTCTTGTATTCCGCGTAAAAAACTGTGCTCTCATTTTCTACTTTACCCCAGTTGTGCCAACCTTCCGGTCTGATGTGTGCCGCCATTTCAGTATGAAGAAACACTGTTCTGGCATAAGGCCTCCAGGGCCGACCCAGATAGAAACTATGCTGAGCAGCATCGGACATAATCCTGCAATGCATAAACACATAGCCAAACTTCTTTGCCTGCGGTGTGGAAGCGGCGGTGACATACCCGTTCTTTTTACAGAAGATGGTACAACGCTCGAACCAGGCTGTTGAGGAACCGAAGATAAAATCAACCGTCCCTTCAATATAACAATCTTTATAAAACTGGCGGCTCTCCTGACCGTAGGTGTACAGCGTATCCTGAAAACCCAGGAACCTGCACCCGATGAATCGTGCCCTGTCTCCTGCCACTAAAATCGCTACGGCCTGTCCTACAGGACCAGAGCTGTTCTCGAACGTGATATGCTCCGCCGTAAAATCTTTGCCATAAACATAAAAAGAGGATGATCCGGAAGTGCCTTTTTCTTCCCCGAAAGCATTCAACTTCTGCGCATAGTCATCGTAAGTAAGGATGGTACTGTCTTTATCCTCTCCAATAATCGTAACGAAGTTCTTCGATTCGGCCAGCACCAGTTTTTCTTTGTACCGTCCTTTTTTCACGAATATCACGGTGGTCTTTTTACGGTAATCCGGCACCGCATTAAAGGCAGCCTGGAGGGTGGTAAAATCACCCGAGCCATCCTGGGCCACCACCATATCGTACCTGGGTTGCGCCGTAACGCCGGCCTGTACTTTTTTTGAACAGGAAAGCAGCATCAGCCATCCTGCGAGGTATAAAAACCTTGTAAGGTGAAGCGTACGCATGGGATCAGTTCTTTTGGATTTTTAATTCGGAGGCCGGTGTGCCTTTCAATTCAAAAGGTGTATCTGTAGCCGGATGCTCCAGGGATTTCACCCAGACTTCATGGCTGTTCTCCACCAATACAACCGGTGTTTTTACCGTACAGTTGAGCGTAATATTTTTCATATAGATACGGGTCCCCTCAATAATTTCGGCCCCGATTTTTGAAGTAAGGGTCATCTTCTTCATGTGGATGTCCTGGACATTCATTTCTGGTAAACCTCTTATGAAGATGCCTTTGTTGGCGCCCTCACACACGATATTCTCCATAAACACCTTCCGGAAAACCGGTGTTCCTTCATTCACTTCAGGCGTAACCGTTCTTTCTCCGTCGGTGGGAGATTTCACGAAATAATACATATCGAAGAATATCGCTTCCTGAACAATATCCTTCATATAAATATTCCTTGCGTAAATATGCTCCACCACACCGCCGCGTCCGCGGGTGGTTTTGAAGCGCAATCCTTTGTCGGTGCCCATGAACAGGCAATTCTCCACGAAAATATTTCTCGCCCCGCCACTCATTTCACTGCCGACCACGAAGCCGCCATGTCCTTTGTAAACAATGCAGTTTCTAACCACGCCATTTTCTGTTGGCATACCGCGCTTTCTGCCTTCCTCATCTTTTCCGGATTTGATGCAGATAGCATCATCCCCTACATCAAAGGTGCAGTCTTCGAGGAGGAAATTTTTACAGGATTCCAGGTCTATTCCATCACCGTTCTGCGCGTACTCCGGGTTTTTAACGGTCACGTTTTTCAGTGTAATATCGCTGCACATGATGGGGTGAAGGTTCCAGGCAGGTGAGTTCTGAAAAGTAACACCTTCCAGTAAAACACGGTTGCAATTGATGAATACCACCAGATTGGGACGGAGGTAGTCTTTAATGTCTTCGAAATCCTTCAGGGATTTTCCTGGTTCCAGCAACATACTGCGCTTTTCTTCATGCGCCTTTTTAGTTTTCGCAGAAGGATACCAGAGCTTTTCATCGGCACTAACGATTCCTCCGGATGCTACTTTCTTTTTCCATTCCGATGCCGTAAGCCTGTCGCGGCCCACCATACGCCACACATCGCCGTTGCCGTCCACCACACCTTTCCCGGTAATGGCAATATTGCGAAGGTTGGTTCCAAATACCGGCGACTGGTTCCTGGCCGCTCTTCTCCCCTCATAAAACCCTTCTACCAGCGGGTATTGATCGAAGTCTTTTGTAAACAACAGCATAGCGCCTGCTTTCAGGTGAAGGTTCACATTATTCTGCATTTCCACAGGTCCTGTGAGCCAGATGCCTTCAGGCACAAGCACCACACCACCGCCCTTTTTTGAGCAGGCCACGATAGCGTTGTTGATGTTTTTTGTATTGAGCGTAACACCATCATTCTTTGCTCCAAAAGCTTTGATGTTTATGGTATCTTTTTTAAAAGAGGGCAACTGGGCCACCGGAAGTTTTTCCCAGGAATAAGTCTGGGCGTAAACACCAGCGCAGATACCGTTAAAAAACAAAAAGGCGGCGAGGATTTTCTTTATCATTATTTGATCTTTTCAGAGATGAAATTCATTTCAATAAGCCAGCGCTCACATAATGCTGTCCAAAGTGCTGTGCTCCCCGGGTTATTGCGCAGTGCGATGGCGTGTCCTCCCTCCGGGAAAATATGCACGCTTACCGGTCTTTTGTGTTTCAGCATAGCAGCAGCGTACATCAAACTGTTTTCCGCAGCTACCGTTTTATCATTGGCAGCATGAACAAGAAATGCCGGACATGTGGCAGCGGATACAAGTTTTTCTGCTGAAAAAGCTTCTATATCTTCATCAGTGGTTTTTTCACCCAACAATGTTTTCCTGCTGCCTTCGTGTGCATATTCTCCCATGCTGATTACGGGAGAAACGAGCACTGAAAAATCCGGCAGAAAAGACATGAATGAAACACTGTCTTTCCTGTCATACATCAGTTTAGAACTTACAGCAGCCATTGCCGCAAGATGCCCTCCCGCAGAGGAGCCCGTTACGCCCACCCGACTGGAATCTATGCCCCATTCAACCGCATTTTTCCTGATCAGTTGAATGGCTCTTTGCAAGTCCTGCAATGGCGCTTTCGATCTTTCCATCAAATCCGGGGAATGCGGAAGCCTGTAATTCAGGACAAAAGCACTCATACCGATGGTATTGAACCATTTTGCCAATTGCACCCCGCTGATCATATAAGCAAGTCGCTGGTAGCCGCCTCCCGGACATATAACAACAGCCGCACCTTTATTTTCCTGGCGGGAAGGAAAATATGCAAGTATGGAAGGTTTCCCCACCTGATATACCCGTTCATTGGCGATGCTGTCGTTTATCGGAAGATGCTTTGTATTAGGCATATCCCCATTGGGCCACAATGCTATTTTTTCCTGGGCGAAAACACCAGCGCAGACCCCGTTAAAAAACAAACACGCAATAAGTATTTTCTTTATCATTATCTGATCACTTCAGGATGAAATCATTTTATCCATACATATCGATTTTCAGACCAGTTCCGGTCCTTATATCGAATTCCATTATACGCTCATTCCCTGAGCCATGCCCACCGTTTTGCCCAATCCAGCAAAACTTCTTCGCGCCACTTTGAAACGGTTTTACCGCCCTGTATCTTTCCATCATACAGTTGAGGGTCTTTCTTATCGGTAAACCAGTTTTTACCAAGTTTATAGTCCGTTTTATTTTCTTTTCCCGGCCATTGGTTGGTAACAGTGAGCACACCTTGCTGTTCCTTGAACCCCGGGATTGCTGAAGTGATTTTGTAATGCAGCTTTTCGGCCTGCTTGGGAATGTACATCAGCCCGTATCTGCCTTCGCCAAGGTAATAACCTCCCCATTTCTGCACCTCATTTTTATAAGGAACTTCCATCCAGAAACAAACGGAATCCGGTGGAATATTTATTTCAGGCCCCTTCAATACAAACTCCACTATCGTACAAAAAGACACGGTATCGGTCACCTGTGTAGCACGATCAAAAACAACTTTAGGACTGCGGGTAAAACGCTCAAAGCTTCCACCCCAGCTTTCCCGCATGGGATTTGCGGGATCGCCGTCCATGAGGTACAGCAACGATGGCGTATCGCCCATCTTCACTTCCCCGCTATAGTAATTTTTAAAATTTTTTCCAAGATGCCCGGAAGAGCGGATATAGTTATCGTAGTATTTATCACCTCTTATACTATCGATTATATCAGTTTTGGAGAAAAAACCATAGTAAGACGCATTCACTTCAATAAACCAGAGGGCAGGAAAGTGCTTAACGATATAATTGTAGCTGTTCGCGCTCCATTTTTTATTGGGTCCTCCGATCCAGTAAATACGAATCTTATCCTGAATATCCGGGGCGTCGTGCAGGGCCTGCGCCACATCTTCCAAACCACCCCAGCCCAATACCCACAAGGGCTGTACTGATTTCTTCCTGGCGCATTTGATGATCCATTCCGACCCTTCCGTGGCTGATGTGTATCCTTTGTAGGGTGCACTCCCCTTTTTGCCCTGTTTGGTCACCGACCGCAAATAACCCGGAGACGAAAGGCCTTTTTCATGCGCTTTCAGTTTGGGGTAATCCTTTTCATACAGATCTATCATGCGTAAAATTTCAGCCTTACTTCCGTTTCCGTATGACGGGGAAGAAACAAGACCTTCAATCTTAAATTTATCGCTGTACATCAGCAAATGTGTCATAGACTGATTGTCATCGGGGTCGGTTCCGCCAATATCCGTGCTTATCAACACCCTGGGCTTTACCGGAACAGACTGTTGTGCATTTACATTCATTACACCAATGAAAACCAGCAGCAATAACAGTAGCTTTTTCATCTGCAAAATTTTGACGTTTCGAACGTAACCGGTATTGAGGCTTGCTCAAAGATTCAGCGTAAGCAAAGCCTTGCATACATTTTACCGCCCATTTTCAGGCACCCATCCATCGTGCCGGGTAAAAATTTGTTTCAAAGTGTATTGTTTCAGCTCCTTTGCCGTGAGTTGTTTTGCCCAGTTCACCCGTTCTTTTGAAGCGCCTGGTCCTTTGCTTTCATATTCCGCGTACAACACTGTTTTTTCATTGTCCGGGTTGCGCCAGTTGTCCCAGCCTGCGGGCAGAATATGCGCATCCATGTCCGTGTTGATGAACACCGTTTTTGCGTGTGGCCGCCACGGTCTTCCCAGGTAAACTTTCCTGGCAGAAGTATCGGCCTTCAAAGTACAATCAAAGAACACATATCCGAATGGCTGCGCAGGCGATGTAGATGCTGCGGTAATGTAAGAATTTCTTTTGCTGAAGATGGTACAGCGTTGAAAAACAGCGGTTGCTTCGCCAAAAATAAAATCCGTTGTACCTTCTATATAACAATCTTCATAATACTGCCTGCTGGTATTGGTGGCGGTGTACAGCGTATCCTGGTTACCGAGGAGCCTGCATTTGCGTACAATGCACCTGTCGCCCTCCACATGGAGCGCCACGGCCTGCCCTACGGGACCGGATGTATTTTCAATAGTCAGGTTTTCGGCGATGAAATCATTGCCTTGTACGAGAACGGTGTATGAAGTATAAGTACTGAATTTATCTTTCCCCGTGAAATCTTTGCCGGGATAGGGTTTGCCGGAATAATCGTTCCAGGAGATGATGGTGCTATCCGTATTTTCACCGATAATCGATATCCGTATTTTCCAGGAAGGGATCACCAGTTTTTCACGGTAAATTCCGTTCTTAACGTGAATGGTTACCCGTACTTGGGAAAGATCGCGCACTGCATTTACCGCCTCCTGGATGGTGGTATAATCGCCGGTACCATCTTTGGCCACCACAAGTTTAACAGGATCTGCACGCCAGGACAGCAAAGCAGCGGAAAGAAATAAAAAACAAAGCGTGGTAATTCTGTACATATTAAGCGGGTTATTGTTGTGGCGGATGAACTATTTCTGATTGTTTACTACATGATCCACTATCGGCAAGTTAAGCGACCTCAGTTCTTTCAGCACCAGTTGCGCCATCAGCCTTGCGCCAAGTTCGCTGAAATGGGTATCGTCGGCTTTACCGGCAGGATGGTTCGGATGTTCTCCCGGTTGCAGGTGCAGGTAAAGCAGCTTTGAGGCTTCCGGCCCCATCTGCAGCAATAAAGCACGGCTTTTTTCATCGAGGTCCACCAGTGGAACATTTAATTGTTTGGCCACGCTGCGGGTGATGTCGGAATATTCCTTGTGTGTGTCCAGCAGTTTTCCTTCAGGGGAAAAATGCCTTCTTGCCACGGCGGTAATCAACACCGGAAACGCGTTTTTTTCACGGGTATCGTTCACGTATTTTTCCAGGTTCTTCCGGAACTCATCGGGGGTGGTGGCTGATTTTTTGGTGGGTATTTCGTCGTTGTGTCCGAACTGGATCAATACATAATCACCTTTCTCCAGTTTGCTCACGATGGGGTCCCAGCGTTTCTCCTGCATGAAGCTGCGGGTACTTCTTCCATTCTGTGCATGATTTTCCACCACTGCTGAACTATCGAAAAAAGTAGCAAAAGGGACACCCCAACCCATTTCGGGAACAGCTTTGGTGCTTTTGATGGACATCGTGGAATCACCAACAAGGTAGATATGTATCTTCTCTTTTGAGGTAAACAAGAAGGGGAGTAAGCAATATAAAAGATATTTCATGATGGTTGTTTTGAGCCTCACCCCAACCCCTCTCCCGGGGGGAGAGGGGCAGGAACCTTCTACGGAGTGTAGCGTAAACGAGGTGCTTCGGGTTTTTAAATCAGGCTTTCCCTGCTGGCAGTTGCAGGAGGCCGTTCAAATATATTTCAAGGTTCGTATACTCTTTGTGTAAGGATTTCAGTTGGGCATCGTTTTTTAACGGATCGAGATGGTGTTCTTTCTCCCATACATCGGGCATACCATCACCATCGGTATCTTTTGGCGCTGTGGTCGATTTCAAAACAGGCAATCCGCCTGCTTCTTCAAGGGTATTGATGATGCCATTTTTTTCCTTGCCTCTGGAAGCCGTTCCTGAACGTACTTCATGTACGATCCTTTCATCCAGCGCATCTCTTTTATAACTTGCTCCGGCAAACTTCAACACCTGTTCGTATGCTTTGGCTGCATCCACTCCGTTAACTTCCGGTGCGGGAAAGGGTTTATCTGCACGGGCTGAATCAACGTTTTTACCATGAACACCTTTCCAGTTGTCGGCGGTTACTTTGGGGGAATTCTCCAATACATTTCCGTTCACATAAAACAAACCATAGGGCGAAGAAGGGTTCAATATTCTTTCCACCACCGTTTTCCGGGTGGCGGGTCCTGCTTTGTAATAATTATTCACCACATTGTATTTCCCTTTTTCACCGCCGTAGGAATTGTTGATGGTCCAGTTGTACACCACATTATAGCGGTAATCCACCAGTTCATCTTCCGGATTTTGAGTGGAGGATGAACCGCTGAACCTGGGCATCCTGCTTTTGTGGTGTGCCAGCAGGTTGTGGTGAAAACTGGCACCTTCCCCGCCCCATATTCCGCCGTAACCATGTTCACCTTTCACGTGGGCGGATGCGTTCAGGCTTTCGGAGATGAGGCACCATTGAAGTGTAAAATCACGGTTCCGGTAAAACGAAGCGCATTCATCCGTGGACCAACTGATGGAACAATGATCGATAATGATATTTCTATGCCCCGTTCCGCCTATCGCATCGGCCTCCACTTTATTGGCATCGCCGAGGCGGATGCGCAGGTAGCGGATGATCACATTATCTGCGCTTACACTTACCGGGTAGCCGGTAATACAGATGCCGTCCCCGGGCGCTGATTGTCCGGCGATGGTTACGTCTCCATTGTTTATGGGCAGCCTGGACTGGAGTTCAATATTTCCTGAGACAGAGAACAGGATCGTTCTGGCGCCTTTTTCTTTCAGGGCGTCACGCAGACTTCCCGGCCCATCATCATTCAGGTTGGTTACATACAGCACGCGGCCGCCTCTTCCTCCTGTAGTAAATCTGCCAAAGCCCTCAGCCCCCGGAAAGGCCAGGGGCTGGGCTTGTGTACTTGCAACAACAAACAAGAAGATCAATACGCTTAGTGTGCTCAGTCGGTTTATCATAGTACTGTTTTATTGCCCTTTTTGTTTCGTGGTAATTTCTTCCACCAGGCTGTTGATATACACTTCAAGATTGTCGTAGGCGGTGCTGAGGTTGCGTCCGTTCGCTACATTCTTCGACAGGTCCAGTTTTTTTTGTGTTTTCCATGCATCAGCGATGCCATCGCCTGCGGTATTCGCCGGAGCAGGCTTGCTGTTCAGCACGGGCCATCCGCCGGCATCCGTTTGTGAATCCAGAATTCCTTTTTTGCCTGTCTTGGAACCATTGAACGTTACAGTTCCCCCTTTTACTTCATTCACTACCCTGGCATCCACCGCATCCCTGGAAAGACTACAGCCACCGTATGCAAGTACAAGATCGTATGCTTTTTCCGCCGTGTGCTGCGTGATGGTATCATAAGGGAAGGCTGTGGTGGCTTTCGCCACAGATAGGATGACACCAGGACGAAGATCAACACCACCGGCCCAGTTATCGGAAGTAATGCCGGTATTGCCATGCAGGTAATTGGCGGAGATGTAGAATTTTCCGAAACCGGGTGGATTAAGGGAGGGATTGGCATCCATGGATATTTCGAGGATGCGTTTGTTCCGCGAAGTTGGTGTACCAGGGCCAGGCTTGTAATAATTCGCTACCATGTTGTGGTTGCCATTCTCCCCGCCATAAGCACTGTTATCTCCCCAATTGTACAGCACATTGTTGCGGTAATCCACATTTTCAGCCACATCGGAGAAAGGATTGGTCATACCGGAACGCGCGCCTCCATTGAAACGTGGGTTTCGGCTGTTGTGGTGTGCCAGCAGGTTGTGGTGAAAACTCACATTACTTCCGCCCCAGATACCGCCATAGCCATGGTCGGCTTTTTCGTGAAACGATTTATTCAGGCTCTCCGTGATGAAGCACCATTGCATGGTGAAGTTCTTGTTGAAATAAAAAGAACTTGCTTCATCTATCGACCAACTGATGGAGCAATGATCTATTATAATGTTCTGGTGGTACCTTCCCCACAGGGCATCTGATTCGCGCTGCGCGAGATCGCCCATCCGGAACCGCATGTAACGGATAATGACATTATCCGCATCCACTACCACATCGTAATCCTGCACGCAAATGCCGTCTCCGGGCGCTGTTTGTCCGGCGATGGTTACGTCGTTGTTCCGGATATTCAGGGTACTTTTCAATTTAATATTTCCCGACACTTCAAATACGATGATGCGCGGACCGGTCTGGCTGATGGCATCACGCAGCGTGCCGGCGCCTGCATCTGCGAGCGAGGTTACTTTAATTACTTTACCGCCGCGGCCACCGGTAGTATTTTTTCCAAACCCTTCAGCCCCGGGGAAAGCGAAAGCTTTTTCCTGAACGGGTCCCTGAGGTTCTTCTTCCTCTTCCTGTGTGCCTGTTCCCGGAGGATCGGGGAAGACATTCTTTTTGCAACTCATGGCGATGAGTGAAAAACAAAGCAATAAAATCCCGGGCAGGCGCAATACCCGCAATGTATTTCTGATCATGATACAGCTTATCTTTTTTGAAATAGCCGGGGATGCTTTTCAGCTACTCCCCGGCGTTTCATTCTTCAACGCATGTATAAACCTCGTTTTGTCAACAGTTGATTTCGTTGTTAAAGTCTCCAGCGCGGATCACCGGCTGAAGATTTTCCTGCAAAAGTATTATCGTTGATGGTGAAATTTCCGTTTGCGGGATCCAGGAACAGCGCTGTGGACGCTTTGGCATATGGCGCAGTATTCGGAATGGCCCCTGATGCGTGCTGGAAATCGGAGGTGCCGAAATTATTGAACCCGTCCACATTCGCGGTTCCGTAAACCACACCTTTTGTTATACCATTTTCCTTTCCTGCAAGCCATCCCGGCCCGAATATGTTGTTGTGGATCACGACAGCCCCTGTAACAGTGCCACTGCCAAAATCGGCAATAGAGTTTCCTGCTGCAGTACCGGTTCCGCCCAGCGGTGCTTCGTTGAAAGTACAGTCTTTAATGGTGAGTGAAGTCGGGCTGCGTGTAGGCTTGGTGCTCATTACGATCCGTTCTGTTTTATAGAAAGTACTGTTCGTAAGTGAGATATTTTCTACGAGGCAACTCGCACCATCGGCGTTGATGACACCGTAATCTTTAACACTATCCACCACACAATCGTTCACTTTATAATTTGAAAGTGTGGCAGCCTGGTTTTGAAAACGGCACATGCCTCTGAAAGCACCGATCATGCAACCGTTAAAACTGATTTCACCTACAGTACAGGCTGAATTCACATTGAATACATACCTGCTGGTGAAATTATCGCTGCGCAGTATCAGGTTTTCGAACCTGACGTACTCCACATTAGCGCCGGACGCAAAAGTAAAATTACTTGTAAAGCGGATATATGCCATATCAGGAATAGAAAGATCATCTTTACCGCGTATGGTTACCGACTTGGTAAGGTTAAGTGTTTTCGACATGGTGTAGGTCATTCCTCTTTTCAGGAGAATGGTGGCGCCTGAAGGAACGGATTCAATGGTATCGATCAATACTGAAGGGCGATCGGTGATGCCGGACAAGTCCACAATTTCTCCGGAGAGCGCTTCATCGGTAGTAACGTTAACCCATCCACGAACGGTGGTGCCGCTGTAGAGGTAGATGATGTATTCTGTAGAAGCGGCAAGACCGGTTACCACTTTATAGAGATTTGTTCTGTCTGTGGCGTCAAGTGCAACATCCTTAACCAGAGTACTATCTACATTCAACACTTTGATCAGCGTAACTGGATTAGGATCCGTTGTCCAGGATATTTTCACCTGGTCGGCGGCCACTTCGCTGCCTCCCGGCACATTAAGTATAGTTGGGAACCGAAGTGTTTTGATATTCCCCAGCATGGAGTAGCGGGAATTATATATGGAATCATTCGCGTTGGCTTTTACCTGAATCTGGTACAACTGGTCCCAACGGAGGTCTTCGATGCGAATGCCGGCCGAATCGGCCTCCAATGTACGGTCAACAGTTTTAAAAGTGTCACGGCTAATCTGCACTGTATATGAAGTGGCGCCTTTAATGGATTGCCACCCGGCTTGAATCCAGTTGCCATCTGAAACCAGGTCACCAGCCAGGACTGGCCTGAAAAGCCGCACCATTTCAAGTTCATCATCTTTTTTACATGAAAAATTAAGCACGACGGCCGTCACGAGCATGACCAGCGCTATCCTGTATTTATTGATGTTGTTTTGCACGATAGTAATTTTTAAGGTGATCAATACTGATAGCCATCATTGTTAAGCCGTCCGAGACTGGTTGTGATCTGAGAACTGTGTATCGGCATGATGTATTTTACCGGCTTGGACTTATTCTCCATATAACCTCTCCAGGAATACAGGATGAAATTTGCCGGCCCCTGGGTGGTATTGTTGTAAAGCGATCTCAACCAGTTCACCCTTATATATCCGTTGGGGTTTGCACCGGTAGTGGGCACATCTTTTACTGGCGGCTCCACTTCGGGCTTCCTGTATTTTGTGAGGAAATTCAACGAACCATCAGCATTCTTTTTGTAGTAGAGATACCCGGGCAAGCCTGAATAAGCGCCTGTTCCGGCATAAGTATCTGCCCCCATCTGGAAGAGTGTATTGTAGGCCTCATCAAGTTTTTCGCCGTAGTTGTTCCAGCGGGCCAGGTCATATTTCCGCAGGCATTCGCCACCAAACTCCCATGCTCTTTCATCCACAATGGCCTCAAAGAAAGCTTGTTTTCCTCCGCTCACTGATGCAACATACCCATCCACTTTTTCACCCCATGCTGAAGATGGGAAGGCGCGCTGCCGAACCGCCTTGAGTGCAGCAATGGCTTCACCTGTAGGACCATTATTTAATTCATTCTCTGCTTCAGCATACATCAGGAGAACATCAGCATAACGCATTACCGGCCAGTTAATGCCTGTGCCCTTTGCAGAGTTTTCACCTGGAGGCGCTTTCAACCAAAGGCGGTTCCACTTTCCCGGAGCAATGGATGTAACTGCAGAAGGCAATTGATCGGTTGTACCACGGATCCCCGTATAATAAACAATTTCACAAGTAGCATCAAGCCGCTGATCAAGGGTATCGAAAGAGTACATGTAATGCGGAGACAGACTGAGGTAATTTGATCCTGATCCGTATGGATGATCGCCGGAATTCACCCTTACACCTTGGCACCAGCCCACATCACCAAACCCGGGATGAAATGCTACTTCCCAAAGAATGTCTTCATTTTCTGGAGTTAAGCCTTCACACT
The DNA here is from genome assembly GCA_946482545.1 of uncultured Flavihumibacter sp. Next base: position 38,141 of record CAMLRX010000013.1, read on the forward strand.
GGTTTTTAAATATCTGTAAAAAGTTCGGAGAAAGCGTGTGTGGCTTAAGGTCCATAAGTTTCTTGGAATAATCACGAGCGATCTGGTAGTACTGCAGGTAATCATCTTTCCTACGCATTACCATATCCGGATACAGCCAGTAACCACCTCTCATCAGCGACAAACGCGCGATAAAACCAAGTACGAATTCGCGGTTGATCCTTTCTATGCCAAAGTCCAGTTCATCAGCCCATGACATTTCTTCTTCCACCGTCCTCAGATCATTGATAAGAAAAGTGAGAATAGAATCTCTGTTTGTACGGCCAAGATATAGACTATCTCCCGCAACAGTGGCTTTGGCCCGGAAGGGAATGTCTCCAAAATGATTCATTAAAAGATAGTACCAGTAAGCCCTGAGCGCTGAAGCCTCACCAAGCAGGTTCTTAAAAGTCATATTCCCACTTTGGTACAGCGGGCTTGCTTTGATCCCCTCTATACAGTCGTTCGCACGGTTGATGGCAGAGTATCCATTCTGATAAACCACACGCAGGTCCCCGTTTGCATCGGTCGCTTCAAAAGACCAGATGTCGCGACGGGAGTTATCCGGACTTGCTCCTACTCCTCCTATTTCTATATCGGAGTTGCCGGTAAAAATATTTGACACCCTTGAAGTGTATGCATCCTGATTAAACAGCGCATAAACAGCGTTCACCGCCTTACGTGCATCATCCTCATTGGCATAGATAGTTTCCTTTGTGAAAGCAGAGTTATACTCTTTTTCGAGGATTTTTTTGCAGCCGCCCAGAAGTATCGGGGCAACGATCAATGATAATATGGCAATTCGTTTCATAATACTTTTTTTTACACTCGAACTAATTAGAAAGTAATGTTCACACCTGCTGTATATGTTCTGCTCTTGGGATAACCAGAGAAGTCAACGCCGGGCGTAAGCGCAGAGTAGCCTGAACTTCTGGTGGCACTCACTTCAGGATCATATCCGCTGTATTTAGTCCAGAGGAATGCGTTATAAACTGTTGCATATACTCTGAAGCGTTGCATACTTAATTTGGATATCAGGTTTCTTGGAAGAGAATAGCCGAGCGTAACATTGTTCAACCGCAGAAAAGAGCCATCTTCCACAGCATAAGAATGGAACACGGGAGATGCGTTACCCATGGAGAAAGGTGTCCATATCTTCGCATTTTTGTTCAATTCTGCCAGTCCTTCCAGACTTGTTACGAGGTTGCCAGCGCCATCAATGTATTTATACCGGCTATCTGAATTCATTGTATTCAGCATGTTCCCGTAAGAGTTCCTGTAATACATATTGAAAGAGATTTTACCTGCATTATATACATCGTTGCCATATACATAATTGAAGAATACGGACCCATCAAACCCCTTATATGTGCTGTTCAAACCAAAACCTCCGGAAAACTTAGGTTGTGCCACACCAATGATCTGGCGATCCTTATCGGCGGTAATGAATCCGTCTCCATCAAGGTCTTTCAACTTCAGTAATCCCGGACGAAGTGATATCCCTCCCATAAAGCCTCCGGGATCAGGCACTCCCCCTTTTAAGGTATACCGGTTCGTTGCTGCATCGTAAGAAGCAAAATCATCTGTAGTGTACCAGCCATCCGTTACAAATCCATACATCAAACCTACCGTTTGTCCTACGTTCACGCGGTAATCATCCTGTGTTTTGAGATCAGTACCAGCCCAGTTAGAATTATAAGAGGCAGATGGATTGTTTCCAAGATTGTCTATTTTAGACCTGTTAAATCCAATGTTAAAAGACGCACCAAGCGTGAAGTCTTTTTTATTCACCAGCATTCCATTTAAAGCAAGTTCTATCCCTTTATTGGAAGTTTGTCCGATATTGATCATCTGAGTAAGGTAACCAGCATCAGGAGGAACAGGCTCTGAAATCAACAGGTCTTTGGTGGTATTCCAGTAAGCATCCAAAGAACCGTTGATCCGGCTGTTAAACAGCGAAAAATCAAGTCCCACATTCCTGGTGATGGTTGTTTCCCATTTCAGACTAGGATTGGGCAGCATGGTACCAGCCTGGTAGTACGCGTTTTGCGCATCATTAAAACCAATTGTACGGTTATTGGAAATGCTGTATTCCGATTTCCACAAGTTGATCGGAATCCTGTTATTTCCAGCTTCTCCGTAACTAGCCCGCAGTTTAAGATCGGTTACAAACGCAACATCTTTCAGGAAATTCTCATCAGACACCCTCCAGGCTGCGGAAACCGCAGGAAAATAAGACCAGCGGTTCTGCTCAGAGAAAAGACTGGATCCATCTGCACGCAACGATACGGCGAAAATATATTTTCCGTTCAATGTGTAATTCACCCTTCCGAAGTAGGACTGAAGCGCATAACCGTATTTATCGCTCGACTCAATACGATCCACCGTTCCAAGACCCATATTATCAAATAATTTATCAGGCGTGATGTTCTCCGCAAAAAACTTGGACCTCATTCCCTTACTGCTGCCGTCCTCATCCAGCAACTCCGAACCTGCCAGCACAGTAAACCGATGATCATCGCCTACATTGAAATTATAAGTAAGCGTATTGGCCAGCCGATACCCGGTTCTGAGGATATCCGAAGTTTCACCCAAAGGCAGGTTTCCACCTACATTCCTGGATTCGCCGGTAAGCGGCCCCCAGAAGCGACGGTTCTCTTCGGCGTTCCTGTTCAAACTAAGTTCAGAACGGAAGGAAAGTCCTTTCATAATGTTCCAGGTAAGCCCGCCATTCAGGTTTAACACATTACTGATCCTTCTCCTGTAATCCTGCTTTGTAAGTTCAATAGGATTGATCAGACTTCTTAGAAACTCCTCATACAAATCATCCGTAGCACCATCCACCAAATCGCTGATATCGATCTGGTCGGCAATACCGTTCACCGGACGCGTCGTAATCGCATCCCCTACTCTCACACTGGAACCACCTGATGTTCCCGCCCCCAGGGTAGTGGCGTTGGAATACCGGGTGGAGAAATCAAACTTCAACGACTTTGAGATATCATGGTTCAATTTGAAATTCAGGTAATGCCTTTCATAAGAAGAGCCTACCATCAAACCTTCATCTTTGTTGTTCGTATAACTCAGACTCACTTTCGTTTTATCGTTACCGCCTGTAACACTTACATTGTGCTGTTGCGAAGCCGGAGGATCGCCAAACAGTTCATCCTGCCAGTTTGTTCCTTTCTGCGCCTTGTACAATTCAAGGTCATCATATACACCGAAATATTTCTGGAAATTGTCCACTTCAGCCTGGCTTCTCAGCCTGGCGTACTCATATTGCGCCAGCGTAAATTCATAAGGAGAAAGCACATCCAGTTTACGCGGAAAAGCCCTTAACTGGTAGAACCCGTTGTAAGAAACCACACTCTTTCCGGCCTTGGCCCTTTTGGTGGTAATGATCACAACACCGTTCGCGCCTCTCGCACCATAAATTGCGGAAGCCGAGGCATCTTTCAGCACATCAATGCTTTCAATATCTGTAGGCGCAATATCATTGATATCAGGAACCGGGAAGCCATCTACAATAAACAACGGAGAGTTGTCCTGTGTAATGGAACCTCCGCCCCTTACGCGTATAACAATCTCTGCGCCGGGTGCACCATCGGTGGTAGTCACCTGCACACCAGGCAGCCTTCCTGTAAGCGCTTCTGCTGCGCTGGAAAGTGGGATACGCTCCAATTCTTTTCCTGATAACGAGGAAATGGCCCCTGTAAGGTCCTTTCTTTTCGCCGTTCCATAACCGATCACCACCACATCATCCAGGCTGTTGGCAGATTTCTCCAACACAACGCTAACAGGTGCATCGCCTGAAACCGTGAGCGTTTGCGTGGTGTAACCCACATAACTGAATACCAGTTTTACATTGCCCTGTACATTGGTAGTAATGGTGAAATTCCCAACAGGGTCTGTCTGAACACCGGCAGTGGCACCTGACACCACCACCGATACATCGGGAAGTCCGTTGCCCGTGGTGCCGTCCATCACCTTACCGGTGATCTTCCGCGATTGCGCAAGGGCCGAAGCCAATACGCCCACCAGCAACAAAAATGTGAAGCATAACTTTCTCATACAGCAAACTTGTTTAGTTAATGAAACGAGGGAAATATGGATGTGATAAGCACAGAAACCTGAACGGGTACAGAAGGTGTAATCGGTTTCATCTCAGGGTGCAATATGACAAGCAATTTCAATCGTTAAAGCAATGCTATCACTATTTTCCTTGCCGGGAAAACGTTTGAAAGTCTTTTTTTACGCAATCGTTCCCGGCATCGTTGGCGTAATGGTTTGCATAAAACTCCCGCTTTCCCACTTCTCGGAGCAGCGTTCCGGCATAATGCAGTATCTTTAGAATCATTCAATTAGATCAAGGATGAAATTCGAAGCGGTTACTATTAAAGACATTGCCAAAGCCTTAGGACTCTCCACCTCCACGGTTTCCCGTGCCCTGCGCGACAGCCACGAGATCAGTGCGGAAACCAAACAACTGGTGCTGGATTGCGCCGAAAAACTCAACTACCGCCCCAATCCCATCGCATTAAGTCTGAAAGAAAAAAGAAGCCGCTCCATTGGCGTGGTGGTATGCGAGATCGCCAATAATTTCTTCTCGCAGATCATCAACGGGATAGAATCCATCGCTTACGATAGAGGATACAACGTAATCATCTCACAAAGTCATGAATCCTATGAACGTGAAGTGATGGACCTCCATTACCTTTCTTCCCGCTCTGTAGATGGGTTGCTGATTTCAGTTTCCACAGAAACGAACGACACCAGTCATATCCGCGCATTGCACGAAAAAGGTTTACCCATCGTGCTGTTCGACCGCATTGCCGATGACATCAAAACACATACTGTGGTGTCTGATAATTTCCAGGGCGCTTATGATGCCACTGAACATCTCATTAAGAATGGCTATAAAAAGATCGCAGCACTGACGAACTCTGAATTCCTTTCGATCACATCGGAAAGATTGGCCGGCTACCGCGAAGCATTGCTCGCACACGATATCAAACCCATCAACTCCTGGGTGAAACATTGTTTTTATGGGGGAATGATTTTTTCAGAAATTGAAGAAGCTGTGAACAACCTGCTCACGCAAAAGAACAAACCCGACGCCATCTTCACCACCAGCGATAAGCTCACCACCGGTTGCCTGAAAACACTGATCAGAAGAGGTATACGTGTACCCGATGAAATGGCCGTGATCGGCTTCTCCAATACAGATATTCCTGAATTGCTGAATCCTTCCCTTTCCGTAATCAGGCAACCCGCCTACGAAATGGGTAAAGCCGCCACCGAACTGTTACTTCAATTAATTGAAAGCAAACGTCCGATCAAAGAGTTCGAAAAAAGAGTGCTCACGCCGGAAATGCAGATCAGAGATTCTTCCGGAGGAAAGAGGATTCAAAATTAATCATACTTCCTTCCCCCTTTCTGCAATACACCGCCTAGTCCGAAGATGAACCCGAATTCCGTGTAGTTCTCCTTCACTAAAGGGTAAGTGGCAACGCCTCTTGAACCTACTTTGATGTATGCTGAATAGTTGTGAAGCATATTAAAACTTGGCGCGGATACACCCAATGTAAACGCGTTGCTCTTCAGGTTATAGTTGTTGATAACCAGGTACGATCTTTCTGAAGAGAAACCCGTAAACAAAGAAACGCCTTCCCGGTTGCCCCAGATGGATTTGCGGATGAAGGCATACTTCGCACCAATCGAATACCCGTCTGCATCGCGGGAAGTGAAATGTGTTCCCTTGTAATTGGTGGCGCTCCATTTGTGTTGAATATAGTCGGCGGAAAACTGAAGTTGTTTTTGTTTCCAGGAAAGTCCTGCACCCCATTTGTGCGGATATTTGAAACTTCCATAAACAGACTTTTCTTCTACCAGCACATTGCCTGATGCATCGGAAATCGTATTATCCTCTACTGTTTTCAGGTTCACCGATGGTTCAAAGAACGCACCTAGCGTCCAATCCGATTTTCCGGTTTTGAACTGGTACTGCATACCGCCGGAGAAATAGAAATTGTTGTAGTACTTATTGTTTTCGATGTTCACCTGTTCCGATTCGGAAACATACATTGTTTCCATCCTGTTGATGGGACCGAACAGGTAGCCTGCCGTTGCCCCGATGGAAAGATGTTTTCCGATTTTCATGCCATGACTCACCCCGAATTCATACAATCCACCAGAACCTTCAATCTCATCCAGTACGGCACTTTCGGTACCGTCAATGTTTTTGGTACTCAGGGTAAGATAGTCCACCACTGTTCTTCTTTTCAGGGAGAAAACCGTGGCGCTGTTGTTAAAAAGATTCAACGCGAAAGCCGCGCCGCGCACGCCAAAGTCTGCAGCATTGGGTCTGGCCTCCGAAGCTACATACTGCACGCTTGCACCGGAAGTGATAAATTCAAAAAGGAACTTATCATTCTTAATACCAGTTAATCCGGCAGGATTCAACAGGTTGATGGTACTACCTGAGTTCACGGCCACGCCTGCGCCGCCCATTCCCGAAAAATAGCCCGGCGACCTCAGGGAATAATCCCCTACACCATAGGCGGAATACACCGAGTTCACCCCGTTCTGCGCCAATAATACAACCGGTAAAAAAACAATACATATAGCCGCTAAAAAAACGTTCCGCATGATCTAGTTGTTGGATTGGTAAACAAGTAACTGAACCGATAATTTTGTTTGCTGCCCCGACTCCATGGTTCCCACCAAGCGATGGTTCCATTTTCCCTGCAAAGCGCCGGTGTAATTACCGGAGAGCGGCACAAAAGCACGTTCGGTGTAATTATTGGCCGTCATTTCTGTGCTGATATAAGCGGGAACATCCCAGGTATAAAATGTATTGATGCCGTAGATGTCATCCCTGACCAATCGTCCACTCTGTGCAGAAGCCCCGTCCAGAGCAGCAAGCGGTCCTTCGTAGGAAAGATCGGGCAACCGGAAATACACGTTCAGCGAATCGGGAATGGTATAATCACGGTAAGTACCGCTGTTGGGGTACAACTGGAACCGGGCCGCCATGAGCCGGACGAAGTCGCCATACCCTGGAATGCTTTTAATAGTGGGGAAACTGAATCCCGTGCGAATGCCCGCCAGCGGAAAGAAAAGGTATTGATTACTGAGTTGTTCCGCCTTCACCGAACTTCCCGGCGTTACAGCCGCGAAAGCCGTTCCGGCTGTATTCGTTGATATTTCAGAAAAGTCTTTTCCCGCTCCCGAAAGTGTGAACTGCAGGTACTTCGATTCCCGTACAGCCACATCGGTATGGTAATACAAACGGATATAAATACTGGAATCGGCAGTAGGAAAAGCATAGAGTGGACCATTGCCTTCAGGCAGCAGCTTTATTCCTTTGAACCACCGTTGAAAAGCTTCATCGGTGCGGATGATTTCATTCTTCTCTTTGTAATACGTGAACAATGCACTGCCAAGGTCATCCGTGAGTTTCACGCGCACCGAATCGCCCAGGAACGGCCGCATACTCCGGTTAAAAACACCGAGCGCACCCGTTTCTTCACGGAAAGAACTGACGTTATAAAACAGGTTATCCTCGTTGTAAATTTCTTCCGAAAGCCGGTGCACCTTTAACCTGAAAGGAACGGTGGTATCCCCCAGGTAAGTGGTATTGATTTTCGCTACGAAAACAATGGAATCGTAATATTCATTCTGGTTCCCGACATTGTTGTAATCTACCGTAGGCAGTTTAAAGTGCAGGAACGCGTTCGCGGAAGTAGTGCCCACCAATGGATCGGCATGTGTCCCGGCTACTACGATACCGGTATTTCCTGTTTCGAAGGAATCCAGTCTGAAAACGGTAGCGTTCACGCTGAACGTATCCAGGTTGATGAGGTAAGGGTTTTCAGAAACGTTTACCGTTTCAATGTAAACGGGTTCTTTCGAGCATGAAATAAATATAGTGCAACACAATATCCTGCAGCAGATCCTGATCATGAGCCTGTTTTCGCCAAACTTAGAAACGGAGCTTTCTTATAAAATGTGAATTGCGGCAAATGATGCGGTTCCGTCGATGAAATTAGGGTTGGAGGGTATTTTTTTCGCGCAATTGCTTCCTGCCCTAACAGGCAGGAAGCAGCGCACTGCTTCTTACCTCGCAGGAGCAAGGACGCAATGAGCGGTTGTAAATTCTACCACCCCAAAAACAAACAACACCTTGCGTCTGCGAGGAACGAAGCAGTGCCCCCTTGCGTTGCGAAGTGCGCAGCACAAAGCAATTGCGTGAAATATCAGCAAAGATTAATACCCCGGATTCTGGTAGGCCGCCCTTCCGGCTGCGTCCAGCGGCTTACCGGTTTCATCCGTGAGCTGGCTCAGGTATTGGTTGGGCCAGGGGCGGAAGGTATAATGTTTTTGCATGAGCCCTTTGCCGTTGCCATCCTGGCCGCTGGACCCTGAGGTGTTCGCAGAAACAGGCCATCTTCCGGTGAGGGGCGAAGCCATCTGGTTGTGGTAGATGGTGCGTTCGTAGAGAATACCGGCGTTGTGCTGGTCTTCCCAGGTGATGCCTTCGGAGAGGAACTCGCGGGCTTTTTCGTTGTAAATAAAATGGATGAACATATCCGGCTTGCTGGTAACCGTGGGAATGTATTTTTCCAGATTGGCCTGCGGGGTACCAGGGGTAAAATGATCTTCTGTCACCATGATTTTATTGTATGCACCTGCGGCTGCCGTATAGGGCGCCTGTCTTTCTCCGGCTGTGAGTGTGGCCGCCTGCGGCTCATACTGCGCCAATACATTTGGACGATTCTCCCCGGATTTATACGCCGCGCGCTGGCGCAGCACATTGATGTCGTTAACGGCGAGCGCATACTGTCCTTTTCTGCCATAGGCTTCAGCACGGATCAGATAGGTTTCGGCGAGGCGCATCAGGATAGCATCGCGTGTTCCGGCTTCACTGTTGAAGTTGGCTTCATCGGAACTACCGCCACGGAGCGGATCCACATATTTTTTGGAAGAGAGGTAAGGCGCGTTCCTGGCGGTGGCGAGGCCCATGGGTGAACCGTCCACAAACAGGCGATAGTAGTACCTTCCGGTTACAGCCGAATGAATCCAGCGCACCATGAACTGGAACGGCATCGCCATTACCATAGCGGAATCGAGCGCTTCTTCCCTTTGGTTCTCGATGTATATCAGTGCGCGTTGGCCGGATAAGATTCTTTTTGCGCCAGCGGTTACTGTGGGTTCACTCGCAGGCTTGTTGGCGTTCCACCAGGCTGCTGCGGCAGCGCTCCAGGTAAAGGAAGTACTGGTTGCGGGCGGCATGTTCGCAATGTATTCGTACTGGAATGTTTTGTAATACCGCGAATCATTCACTTTATCGATGAAGTTATCGTAGCCCCAATCGGTAGGCTTGAACGTTCCGAAGGGACGGCCATAGGCCATGACACGCGTAACGCCCGTAAGATCGGTGTAGTTACCGACATGGTAGTTCACGGAGCGGTTACCACCGAACCTTCCGTTGAGGGAAGTGTTCACATCAAATTGTGCGGCCCACAATACTTCGGAATGCGGGTTGGTTTCGGATACAGCGGGGTTGAACAGGGTCCAGTAATCGGGTGCCAATGCACCTCCGGTTCCACCAATCACTTCGGAAGCAATGGTGATCACGGAATCGAGGTCGGTAGCCACATTGCCTTTGTACAGCATTTTCAGGTGTGTTTCGGTGCTGTTCTGAAAAGCTGCGGCCTGGGCGCGGTTAAGGTAAAGTTTAGCAAGGAAATGACCTGCGGCCCACTTGGTAGCGCGGCCACGCTCGGTGGCTGCTACAGTAGGCGGAAGATTTTCATAGGCGTATCTCATGTCTGCAATGATCTGCTTGTAGATATTCTCAAGACTTGATTTTGGATAATAATAAATCCCATTGTCCTCCCGGTTGGGCACAAGCAGTAAGGGTACATCACCAAGCTGATTGGAAACCAGGTAATAAGCCCATGAACGCAGCATCAGGATTTCTGCACGCCTTATCTTACGGAAATTTTCATCGGTGCCGAATTTACCCGGCTTCACGTTATCAATAATCTCAAGGGCGATGTTACAGTTGTTGATGTGGGGGTATGCACCCATCGGAGCATTGTTCGCGTTCGCGGCCCCCAGGTAATTGTTCACGTTTCCGGCAATCAGCCCCACATCGCTGCCATAATCACCGGCCCCCATTCTCGCCTGTGCCGCGTTGGATATCATATAAGCATCTGTTCCGGCTTCTATCAGCCTGGCACCATTGGCATCCCATTCGTGCTTCACGCGGGTATACACATACAATCCATTAATAAGAGCATTCAGGCCATTTTCATCATTAAAATAATCCTGTGTTAAACTGGCTACCTGCTTTTCTTCCAGGAATTTCTTGCAGGAAGAGAGCGAAATACACGCCAGCACAATTGCGAAAAATAATATATAGCGTTTCATATTTTTTCTTTTATGCGTCTTATAATCCAAGTCTTACACCGAACACCACGCTCTGTGGAAGAATGGTATTGTTGTTTGTTCCCCCAAGTGGAGAAGTGGCGTTGGAATTGGGTTGAGATTGCGACGACCAGTTGGTTTCGTCATCCGGGTTAAGTCCCATCTTCACAATATCCCCGCCGAAAATGAAAGGATTCAGTACCTGGAAATTCAACTGAAGTCCATTGATAGATGCCCTTCTCAACAATTGCTTGGGAAGATCATAAGTGAGGGAGATATTTCTTACCACATAAAAAGTTCCGTTGTTGTATTGCATAGCGGGTGTAAAGTTCTCCACCTGCGCGCCTGATATAGGCATTGGCCATCTTCCGTTGGGGTTGGTCCAGCTCCATACATCGTTCTCCACGCGTCCGTTGGGATTGGTTCCACCGTTCAGGTTGGGGAATCCACCAAAGTAAGTTTGCCCTACACGTGCGTAAATAAAGGAACTGAGCGACCAGTTCTTATAAGTAAAGGTATTCGTGATACCGCCGGTCCATTTAGGTCGTGCTGAGCCACGGATCACATAATCTTCGGCATTGATTTTATAATCGCCGTTCTGGTCTTTTACTTTGATGGTACCGGGATAAAACCTGTGTCCGTTCGCATTGAACTTGGCCATTTCTTCCAGGTCTTTCGCGCTATTCTGCCAGATGCCATCGTTGTCATAATGGAAGAACACCTGGATGGGATGACCAATGAACCAGCGTTGTGCGAGCATATCTACTTTTCCGTTCATCAGTTCCACCCATTGCTCATCGTTCACGGCGAAGTTTACATCCATATTCCATTTGAAATCTCTTTTGTCCACATTCACGGAGGAAAGCGTTACTTCAAATCCTTTGTTTTGTGTGGCGCCAACGTTTTCCAGTTTCTCCACATA
>CAMLRX010000014.1 GCA_946482545.1 uncultured Flavihumibacter sp.
CCCCATGTGCGTGAAGAACTGAAAAGATGGGGCAAATGGTACGTGGAAACCACAGGCATCAACGGGTTCAGACTTGATGCCGTGAAACACATCAACTACCGCTTCTTCCTGGAATGGCTCCCCTACCTGAAACACGAACTGCAACGCGATTTCTTCTGCATTGCGGAATACTGGAGCGCGAATACGGAAAGCTTATTGAGCTGGATCGACGCCATGGAAGGTCATGCGCACCTGTTTGATGTGCCGTTGCATTTTAATTTTTATGAAGCTTCTATTGCTGGTGAAGATTTTGATATGCGTACCATCTTCGATAATACGTTGATTCAAAGGAATCCGCAACGCGCGATCACGTTCGTGGACAACCACGACAGCCAGCCCTTCCAATCGCTGGAATCTTTTGTGGAATACTGGTTCAAGCCGTTGGCCAATGCGCTTATACTGCTCCGTGAGCAAGGCATTCCCTGTGTTTTTTACCCCAGCATGTTCGGAGCTTCTTACACCGAAAAAAACGGGGAAGAAGAGGTGCAGGTAGAACTGAACGAAGTACCCTGGATAAGGATAATGATTAAAGTTCGGGCCCAACTTGCCTACGGTATACAACACGATTATTTTGACCATGGCAGCACCATCGGATGGGTACGCTGGGGGGTGGATGAAACCCCGCATTCAGGTTGCGCGGTGGTCCTCACCAACGGAGGAGAAGGTTTCAAAAGTATGCACATGGGCGATCACCATGCGAATGCGGTTTTTGTGGATGTTACCGGTAATATTCCCGAGGAAATCACCACCAACGATGAGGGCTGGGCCGATTTCAGGGTGAATGAAAGGTCGGTTTCGGTATGGGTCAGAAAGGAGGCTGCGGAGCAACTGAATTAAGTTCCACTCTTTTCATTTTTGAGAGTACGGCGGCATAATGCGGGCTGGCGGAAAGCACATTTTCGTCGCCGAGCAATATCACCTGTTGCCGTGCCCGGCTCAGCGTTACCAGTAGTTTTCTGTCTACTTCTATTTTCGTTTGTTCTTGTTCGTTATCTCCTTCAAAAGTTCCGGGACTATGCAGTAACTGAAGTTGCGCTTTATGGTAGAGGGCCATGGAAACGATGATGATATCGTTCTCTCCGCCCTGGAAGCGTTCCACGGTATCGATGGTGATATTTCTTAATGGGCCTGATTCAGGGAGTTTGGATTGAATGAGTCCGATCTGTGTGCGCCACGGTGTTACAACGCCTACTTTTTCAGGGGAAAAAGTCGTTCCATACTGTTGTTCAAGCACGTTCAAAAGCGAGACAACTCTTTCCGCTTCCGTAATATGGTAGCGTGAAGTCTGCTCGGTTGGACTGGGGATAAACACGGCCCGACCAGCAGATAAAATACGGGACCAAGGGGTTTCATCCGACTGAAAAGCCGCTCCGTCTTTTAACTGATCTTCGTGTCCGCATTGCAGTTGGTGCGCATAATAATGATTGATGAGCGCCGCGATTTCCTCGTGCATTCTGAAGTGCGTGGTAAGCATGCCGTAAGCGTGCCGCCAGCCATTCCGCCGCGCGGTGCTCATCAGCCTTTCAAATAAAGAACCGCGCAAAGAATGAATCCCGGCATCGATTAATCCCTGGTTTTTCGCGGAAGAAAAAACAGGGTCCTGCGCCACCACCGGCGGCAACTGGTTCTGGTCGCCAATCAGGATAAAGCGGGGGAATGCCATCAATAAGGGCAGGAGTTGTGGCTCTGTTAACTGGGAGGCTTCGTCTACGATCAAAGTGTCGGCGGCATTGCCGAAAGCCTTCCATTGATCTACGCGTGCTGACATCGTGGCCACGGTAGCGAGGAATACTTTGTGGGTTTTGATCAGGGAAACGGCATTATCTATCTTTCCGTTCCTGCAAAGGTCACGCAACTGTTGTTCGGAACTGGAGCGCCGGTTGCCCATCCGCAGAAAAGGAATACCGTTCTTCTCCAGTTTTTCCGCGATCTCCTCCACGGCCCGGTTGGTAAACGCCACGATTACCGTGGTTTTCTGCTCCTGAAACAGGTGTTTTACCATACGTGTAAGCATGGAAGATGTTTTCCCTGTTCCTGGTGGCCCCTGCAGCAGGTAATAATCTTTGGCGGCGAGTGCGTCCTTTAAAAGCTGGTGCTGGTTTTGATTCAGGGTTTTATCCTCCGGCAGTTCAACCGCTGTACCAACGCGCGGTGCGGTTTCTCCAGTCAGCAACCTGAACCTGTGGTCGTTTTCTTTTCTCAGTACCTGGAAAAGCGCCCGGGTGCAGAGCCAGTAACTCGATTCATACACATCATGTTCCAGTATCCATTCTGGTTGTTTGCTGAAATAGGAGGCATCCAACTGGTGGTTGTTGAGGGAAAGCACGAGTTCACCGGCAGTAAGCGCGTCCAGTCTGCCTTTTACCACCTGTTGCTGCTGGGGTTCCAGTTTGCCGTTGCGGCGCGGGTAAAGCAATACCGTATCGCCCACACGGAAATTGTGGTGCTGGGACTCGCTTATCCTGAAGCGCGCGTAATATGAAGTGTCCAGCAGTTCCACAAACTCCAGGCTGCGTATAATCGAAAAGTTCTTTACTTTATCTTCTTCGGGTGTGCGCCACAATGCGGCGAAGCCTTCCGCCTCTTCTTCCCTTTCAGGCGCACTGAACATCCCACATTTCGATTGCAGGTACTCCCGTATCGTGAAGGCCAGAAAAGTCTGGTAGTAGGCGCGCTGTATTTCATTCGCGTTAGAGTAGGTCTCGTGAAAAAACGCGTAGTCGTTCCGTGAAAAACCCGGTAGTCCTGCGGTGTTTTCCGGAGTGATGGCATCCAGGCAGGAGAAATTATCCTGGGCCAGTTCCATGAGCCAGGACACCACCTGGTTGCGCACGCGCAATAACCTGTTTTCCATATACAGGTTACTGGTCACATTGCGCAATGGCGCCTGCGGCGCTGCTGAATACAGGATCGCCGAAGCGCCTTTCCGTTCTTCCCCGAAAGTTGATTTCAGCAACATGTTGTAGCCGATTACCTGCATACCGTGGTTTACCCAGGTATCCTTTTCGGGCGGACGACCACTTTTGAGTTCTATGATTTCTTTTCTGTATTCGTCTTCGCTGTCTTCCAGCAGCACATCCAGCCTTCCCTGCAAACCATATTTCGCGGAAAAAAAGGAAGGCTCTATGCGGACAGGTTTCTTTTTGATGTCTCCGGCTACTGCAATCAGGTTGCGCCAGTGGTGTTCGGAAATGTCGCGGTACATCCTGTTCAGCGCTTCTTTCCCGAAAGAGGCGGCCTGGAAAACCTGTTCCGCCACGGCCTCTTTGAATACATCGCGGATATGATCGTGTTCGCCGCGGATCGCTGCGTCGAATATGGCGTTTACCATATTCCCTTTCAGGGCCGCTTCACTAAAGGTGGGGGGCACCAGTTTTTTCACCAGGAAGTTCAAGGGAAAAAGACCTGCAGCAGCGAAACATTCAGCCAGTTCGCTGATGTCCATCAGCAGGTCGGGTTCCAGGATGATCTGGGTTTCCGGCAACGCCTTGTAATACTCGCCGCTATCATCGGCCCTTCCGGCATTTTCGATGCAAAGGGTATTGTAGGGTTTAACCACCTGGAGCAGATAACTCAGGTCGTTTCTTTCCAGCAATGGCAGTTCTATAAAAAAGATTCCGGCATTTTCATCCCTGCACAAAAGGCCATTCTCCTTTACTTCATGCACGATCGCTTTAATGGGAAGTACTTTTTCGGAGGCGTCTTTTTCACTGATGACGGGCCAGTTTTTTTCCGTAGTGTCGGTGAAGGTTTCCGCCAGTTCTGCCGGAACCGCTATTCCGGAAAAGAATGCTATCGTTTCGGAAATTGTTTTCCTCGCCAGCAACAGGAAGGGTTCGGGCGATACACTTCCATTGTTGACCTGATTGGTAAAAATGCGCAATCCATTCACACCAGCCTGCACCGTTTCAGGAACGGCGTACTGGTCGAAAACAAACTGTGTCCGCGCATAAAGATTGCTGAAGGTTCGTTGATCATCTTTGGTGAGCAAACGGAAAAGCAGGTCCAGCACCAGTCGGTATTCACGTGCTTCCTGCAGGGCAATACCCTGATGAGACGCATTCATCACGCGTTGAAAAAGGAAAACGGACTGGTTTTGTTCTATTTGCTTCATACCTGGCGGACGAAGGTAAGCAATGCGGGTGTTTCCTAAATTTTCTTATCTTAATCGAAGTTTTATGGCAACATAAATCATCAAACCACAACCCGATCCATTATGTCGTTGAAAAGCAGCCTTATCGCCGAACTCAAATACGAATCGGCCAATACCACCAAAGCGCTGGAACGTTTGCCGGAAGAACATTTCAACTGGCGGCCACACGAGAAATCTTATACGTTGGGCGAACTGGCCGAACACATTACCAAAATGCATTCCTGGCTTCCACTCACGCTTTCAACACCTGAAATGGACCTTTCCCGTACAGACATGCAGGCAAAGCAGTCGTTCCACAGCAAGGCCGAACTGCTCTCTGAATTGGAGAACAACCTGGACTGGGGGTTTTCTGAACTGGATAAAACCGATGAAGAAAAACTGAACGAACCGTGGACGCTCCGCGCAGGTGAGCATGTTATTTTCACGATGCCCCGCAAGGCTTCCATCCGGATGTTTGTGTACAATCATATCATTCACCACCGGGGGCAACTGATGGTGTATTACCGGATGCTGGGCGTTCCGGTGCCGGGGATGTACGGGCCTTCGGGGGATGAGAAGTAGGGTTCACGCAAAGCTTTTAAAGAAGTGAGGGGTATTTTTCGGGGAGACAGCTTCGTGCCTCGCTGTTTTATACACAAGAGGGTTGGCGGTGCGTGATTCTTTGAAGATCGGTGAGCAAAGCGTTTATGTGTTCACGTTGTACGCCCGGCATACAGATAATGTGTGATTGGTTACCTTGTGTGGCGAGCTGCCATTTGCGGATGATTTCTTCGGAAGGTTTTTCGATTACGACTGTAAGCGATTGAGGGAACCGCCAGGCCTTCCAGCCCATTTCCGGTAATTTTCGCTCGGTATAATCCGCCAGTTCGAGGCTGCGCAAAGCGCGTTCGCGGAAACCTTCGATGCCGTATTTTTTAATGGCGTACCACAAAAATAAAGGGGCATGGCCACTGCGGGAGCCGGTTATGGTGGTATCCAATGTTCCGATGTAGGGCACCAGCTGGCCAATTCTTTCCTTGTAATTTTTCTTCACCACCACCACACCACAGGGCAACGGGGAACCGATAAACTTGTGTCCGCTGATGGCGATGCTGTCGGCGCCGTCGGCGAAATCGAAAGGGTGATGTGGTTCAAGGAGGGCGGTGTAGGTTCCTGCCAGCGCGGCGTCGCTGTGGATGTAAAAGCTGCGCAGGGCAAGGCTTTGGAGAATAGAGCGGATATGGGCAACATTGTCGCGGGCTTCGGTCATGGTGGTGCCGATATTGGCCAGCACAATGGCGGGGCGGTGCCTGTTCTGTGAAACGGTATGTTCCAGGTCGCTGTAGTCCATTTCGCCACGGGCATCGGTTTTGATGACGATGCTTTCCATATTGAGCAGGTGCAGGTTCTTCTGGATGCTGTAATGGGAGGCCGCTGAATAATACACCATCGCCTGTGGATACAGTTCCCGGGCAAGGTACAGCGCGTAAAGGTTGCCTTCAGTTCCGCCATTGGTCACGTAGCCCCAGTAGTTCTGTTCAGGGGCGCGGAACAACCGGGCGAAAAAGTCCACCACTTCCTGTTCCATTTCTCTCGAATGGAGGGCACAGGTGGAAGGTACCCAGGGATCACCGATATTGTTCAGTTGGTAGCGGAGGGTGGGGTACAATTCGGAATAGTCGAAATCGCGGGCGCAGGGATAGCCCAGCATCGAATAGCTTCTTTCCACCAACTGATCCATATATTGATGCAGTACGGCACGGTCCTGCTCCTGTAATTGCGGCATAAAAGGAATTTGAAACAAAAGTAGGCCGCACATCCCGGGTAATGTTTCCGGCAACACAGCGAGAGGAATGATTCCGGTTTTATGAGGGAATTTCCGGAATTTTGCGGTTCTAACACCGGATTATGGAGCTACTTGATGCCACTGATAAGCGTATCCTTGAATTGTTACAGGAAGATGCCACCCTGAGCGTTAAAGCTATTGCAGGGACCATCGGCCTTACGGTATCTCCCACCTACGACCGCATCAGCCGGCTTAAAAAGGAGGGCATCGTTCAGAAACAGGTGATGTTGGTGAGCAGGGAGAAGGTGGGGTTGAATGTGAGTGCCCTCTGCCTGATCAACCTGAAGGAACACTCTTCAGAACTGGCCCGCGCCTTCGAGGAAAGCGCCGGAGCGCTGCGCGAAGTCACCGAAATCAGCCGCCTCTCCGGCAATTTCGATTATATGCTGAAAGTAGTAATGCCCGACCTTGCCGCTTACAACAGTTTCCTGGAACAAAAACTCGCCCCGCTCCCGAATATCCGGCAGGTACAGAGTTGTTTTGAAATGAAAGAAGTGAAGCGGGAAACAGCGCTCCCCCTGGTTTAATGCGCCTCCAGCCAGTTCTGCCCCATGCCCAGTTCGGCTTCCACCGGAACTTCGTGTGGCAATGCCAGGGCCGAACGCATACAATCCAGGATGACAGGACGGATAATGTCCACCTCTTCTTTAACGGCATCAAAAACCAATTCATCGTGTACCTGGAGGATCATCCTTGAAACATACCCTTCCTGTTGGAAGCGTTCGTGGATTTTTATCATCGCCAGCTTGATCATATCGGCAGCGGTGCCCTGAATAGGTGAATTGATGGCGTTGCGTTCCGCGAAGCCGCGCACGGTGAAGTTGGCCGAGTTGATGTCTTTCAGCCAGCGTTTCCTGCCCATCAGTGTTTGTACATAGCCGTTTTCCTTCGCGAAATTTTTCTGGTCGTCCATGTATTTTTCGATGAAGGGAAACTGAAGTTTGTAGTTGTCGATGATCTGTTTGGCTTCGGAACGGCTGATACCGAGGTTTTCGGCCAGGCCGAAAGCGCCCTGTCCGTAGATGATGCCGAAGTTCACGCTTTTGGCCTTGTAGCGCATTTCTTTTGTAACCTCCGATTCTTCAACGTTGTACACTTTAGCGGCGGTGGCGGTGTGGATGTCTTTGCCGGAGCGGAAAGCCTCGCACATATTTGGATCGCCGCTGATGGCGGCAACAATGCGCAGTTCTATCTGGGAATAATCGGCGCTCAGCAATACCCTGCTTTCATCGCGGGGGATGAACGCCTTCCTGATTTCCCTGCCGCGGTTGGTGCGGATGGGTATGTTCTGGAGGTTGGGATTGTTGCTGGAAAGCCTTCCGGTAACTGCTACGGCCTGCGCGTAACTGGTGTGCACGCGACCAGTTTTCCGGTTGATCATCAGCGGGAGTGCGTCTACGTAGGTGGATTTCAATTTGGTGAGTTCCCGGAACGCCAGGATATCGTCCACAATCTTATTTTGGGCAGCAAGTTTCAGCAATACATCTTCTCCTGTGGCGTATTGACCGGTCTTTGTTTTTTTCGCTTTGGGATCAAGTTTCAGTTTTTCGAACAGCACTTCACCCAGTTGTTTGGGAGAAGCCAGGTTGAAGCGAACGCCCGCCTGTTCATATACGGCTTCTTCGTGTTCTTTGGCTTGTTTTTCAAGCGTACCGGAATATTCCGAAAGAAAGTTCACATCAATTTTTACCCCTTCGTATTCCATGTTGGTGAGCACTTCCACCAATGGGTTTTCTACTTTAAAGAATACATTTTCCACCTCCTTCTTTTTGAGCAGGGGAACAAAAACATGTTTGAGTTGCAGCGTGATGTCGGCGTCTTCGGCAGCGTATTCCTTGATTTTTTCAGGCTCCACATCACGCATGTTGCCTTGGTTCTTTCCTTTTTTACCGATGAGGTCTTCGATGGGGATGGGCTCATAGCCCAGGAACTGGGCGCTCAGCAGGTCCATGCTTCTTCTGCCCTCAGGTTCTATGAGGTAGTGGGCCAGCATGGTATCGAAGAGGTTTCCCTTCCATACAATGCCATACCACTTCAATACCAGCATATCGTATTTAAGGTTTTGTCCTACCCAGGTAACGTCTTTTCGCTCCCAGAGCGGTGTAAAAAGACGGATAATCTCCAGTGTTTTTTCCTGGTCGGGAGGGGTTGGAACATACCATGCTTCTCCCTGTTTAATGGCGAAGCTCATGCCTACCATTTCCACATCGTTGGCATCGGTACCGGTGGTTTCCGTATCAAAACAGATTTCCGGTTCTTTCAATAAAGTTTCCACGAGCGCAAGGATGGCTTCCGTTCCCTCTACAAGTGTATAATTGTGGGGAGTATTAGAAATGTTCTTTTCGGAGAACAGATTAGGTTCTGCTTCTGTTTCTTCCACTTCTGCTTCTTTCGGCGCAGCTTTTACGGATTTGGGCGCGGCTACCGCATTTCCGAAGAGATCAGTTTGTACACCTTCGGGTGCGGCGCTGAACACATTAAACCCTTCGCCTAAAATTCTTTTGCCCAGTGTTTTGAATTCCAGTTCAGTGAATGCTTCCACCAATGCTTCCGTGTTCCACTCTTTCAACCTGAAATCTTCTTCATGAAATGCTACCGGCAGCTCTGTGATAATAGTGGCCAGTTGTTTACTCATTACAGCCAGTTCCTTACCATTGCGTACTTTTTCACCGAGAGCGCCTTTAATACCATCAGCATTGGCGAGCACATTTTCGAGGGTTCCATATTCTGCGAGGAGTTTTGCCGCCGTTTTTTCCCCTACGCCGGGGATACCGGGGATATTATCCACGGCATCGCCCATCAACCCGAGGATATCGATTACCTGGGAAACATCTTTGATGTTCCATTTTTCACACACTTCCTTGGGACCGAGAATTTCTTCTTTTCCGCCCTGGTATGGAGGTTTATAAATCTTTATGTTTTCTGAGACCAGTTGCCCGTAATCTTTGTCCGGCGTTACCATGAACACTTCGTATCCTTCCTTCTCGGCCTGTTTGGCGAGCGCACCGATCACGTCATCGGCTTCATACCCGTCGAGTTCCATCACAGGAATATTGAAGCCGCGGATGATTTTTTTGATATCAGGCAGCGCGGAAATCAGGTCTTCAGGGGCTTCCTGCCGGTTGGCCTTGTATTCAATGAAGCCGGTATGGCGTTCGGTGGGCGCTTCAGTATCGAAGCAAACCGCCATGTGGGTGGGCTTCTCCTTGTTGATGAGGTCATATATAGTGGTGGTGAAACCGAACTGTGCGTTCGTATTCCTGCCGGAAGAAGTAATTCTCGGATTGCGTATCAGGGCATAATAGGCGCGATAGATCAGCGCGAGTGCGTCCAGTAGAAAAAGTTTCTTGCTCATGCCGCTAAATTAGGCAAATGGAACAGCAAGCGGTGGGGGAAAATAAAAAACCGTCGCGCGATGGGCGTGACGGCCGGCTGAACAAAAGAAAAACACTAAAGGCTTACCTGGCTGTTTTAAAAGCAACGCGCGATTCCTGGCTTGTAGGGTATTCTCCCGTTTTATTTCCGGCTTCTATTTTATCAGCGGTGTCAGATGTATTGGTTTTGGCGGCCGAAGCGGTGGTTTCCTCCATTTCATCCAGTGAAAGGAACACATTCAGGTAGGTGGAGAATGCCAGCATTACGATAGCGGCCCAACTCACAATTCGTTTCATCCCGAAATTTTTTAAGGTTTATATCTGGTCCGATTTCCCCGTGCCTCCCTGGCCGTATCCATCGTAACAGTGGTTTGGTTAATGATTCTGAAGTAAAAGTAATACACTGATTCTTAACTCCAAACGCCCTTAAAAAAATCGGGTGATTTCACCTAGCGTGCCATACCGTATTTTTACTGTGCGGCCACGGAGGTTTTCGTAAACTATTCTAGTACACCTTCTTTTATTTCCTGCCAAAGGTCCGAATAACACTGGGCGGCGTAGCTGGAACGGGCAAAAACGGCTACCGGGGCCTGGTGGATGCCCATTTTTTCCACGTCGGAGAGATAGGGTATAAAATTCCAGAAGAAGCGGTTGTCTTTGTACAATTCTTCCATGATGTCCTGGTGCATAGACTTTCTCCGGTCTACCATGGTGAAGAAGCACATCATCTTTGAAAGATCAAGTTCGCGTTCCTCAAAGTAGTCTTTCACGATCTGGTAAGTGCGTACCGAAAGTGTGGTAGGGATGGTGGGCATCAGGATAATATCCGCGGCGATGAAGATGTTTTCGGACAGCACGGAGAAGCCCGGCGGGCAATCGATGAACACAAAATCATATTCCCCTTCCAGTTGCTGGAGGATGCTTTTCAATCTTTTTTTGGATGATTTAAGGTCTCCAAGAATAATGTCCAGGTTCCTTGCCGAGATATCCGCCGGAATGATGTCGATGTTTTCATAATCGGTGGCCATGATCACTTCTTCGAGCGCAATCTCTTTGCTCATCAGTTTTTTCATCCCGCCTTTCACCCTGGGCTTAGCCTGGTAGTAAAAGGTGGTGGACCCCTGGGGATCGAGGTCCCAGAGCAGGGTTTTGTAGCCGTCCTGTGCGGCGAGCCAGGCAAAGTTCACACAAGAAGCGGTTTTTCCGACTCCTCCTTTGAGGTTGTACAACGCAATGGTTACCATGGGCCCCGGTTTTATATTGAATGTTCAATATATGAATTTTCGGGGGAAGAAGGAAGTACCGGACTACTTGATTGACGCTATTTTATTCAAGTCAATAAAAGCTTCTACAAAATCTTCGAGTTTTGGATTTTTTCTATGCACAAGGATTGCATTGTAAATTTTTGTCCCCTCCATGTTGGCCTCTCCATTCACTTTTAGAATCGTATCGTCAGCAAAAAAAGAAAACCAACTGTCGAATTTTCTTTTTCTTGCAAGTTGCCTGTTGTCCAGGCTATCGCAAACATAGATCGCGACATTATTTATTTGTGCGAAAAAAAGAAGAAATATATGCTGTACCGTTAACCCAATCCTTCGATCAAATCCTACATTACTCCCTTGAGATCGTTCAATTTCGTCAATGTTAAACGAATAGACTTTTTCCTGTTTTAAAGAAATATAATCTTCAAATAAATAAGAGGTGTCCAGAAAATAGATTTTATAGCGGACCCCCTGATCCGTTATGAACTCGTAAGTAAGTTCATCATTTTCGTAAAGTTGATAGGGGCTTAACAAATCTGAACTTATCCTTTAACTCCTCAATTTTCTTTCCCTCTGCCAGATGTTTTTGAATAGCCTGCTTCTCTTCAATCATTTTTTTGAAGAGTCTTGCTCCCTTAGAGCTTTTCGCATTAGTCGTGCTATTCGTTTTTTTCATATTCCATTACAAAAGTATATTAACTTTTCAATACACGCCAAACAGAAAAACACCTACTCCTACGATGTTGTTTTCATCGTTTCCAATTGTTTCTGCATGGCGAACATTTCATCGCGCAACCTTGCCGCTTCCATGAAATCCAGGTCCCGCGCGGCTTTTTCCATGGCCTTCTTCACTTCTTTGATGGCTTTCTCCATCTGAGGAACGGTCTGGTAAACGCCTTCTTCTTCGGCGGCGAGTATGGGTTTGGTTTCCATCACCGCATATTTTGAATCGGGATCAAACCCTTTGATGTCCAGCACGGAAGTCTGGGCAAACACCTGTTCTTTCGATTTCACCACGGTTCTTGGTGTGATGCCGTGCTCAAGATTATAAGCAACCTGTTTTTCCCGCCTGCGCGTGGTTTCATCGATGGTGCGCTGCATACTTTCCGTCATCTTATCTGCATAAAATATCACAAGGCCATCTACGTTTCTTGCCGCACGGCCTGCAGTTTGCGTAAGCGATTTTTCATTGCGCAGAAAACCTTCTTTGTCTGCATCAAGTATGGCCACGAGCGATACTTCGGGAAGATCGAGTCCTTCTCTCAACAAGTTCACGCCCACGAGTACATCGATTTCTCCTAAACGCAGTTGACGAAGAATTTCCACCCGGTCCAGCGTATCTACTTCGCTGTGGATGTATTTTGATTTGATGTTGATGCGGTGCAGGTATTTGTCCATTTCTTCGGCCATGCGTTTGGTGAGGGTGGTTACCAGCACGCGGTCGCCTTTCTTCACCCGCTTATCAATTTCATCGAGGAGGTCGTCGATCTGGTTGGTGCTGGGCCGCACTTCAATGGGCGGGTCCAGTAGTCCGGTAGGACGCACCACCTGTTCCACCACGATGCCTTCAGTTTTTTCCAGTTCATAATCGCCGGGCGTGGCAGAAACGAATACCACCTGATTGAGCAGGGATTCAAATTCGTAAAAATTCAGTGGCCTGTTGTCCAGCGCGGAAGGCAAACGGAAACCGAAGTCCACGAGGTTCAGTTTACGGCTCCGGTCACCGCCATACATTCCGCTCACCTGGGGAATGGTCTGGTGGCTCTCATCGATCACACAAAGAAAATCGTTCGGAAAATAATCCAGCAGGCAGAAAGGCCTTGTTCCCGGCGCACGCCGGTCGAAGAAGCGGGAATAGTTTTCCACACCGTTGCAATAGCCCAGTTCGCGGATCATTTCCAGGTCGTAGTTCACCCTTTCACTCAGTCGTTGCGCTTCAATGTATTTTCCTGAATTTTTGTAGTACTCCACCTGTGCCGCCAGTTCATCCTGGATTTCATTCAGCACCTGCTGCAGAATATCTTTCGGGGCCAGGTAAAGGTTTGCGGGGAAGATGGCCGCGTTGTCCATCTTGCCGATGCGTTTACCGGTTTCGGTATCAAAACTTTCTATCTCTTCGATCTCATCGCCGAAAAAACTAATGCGGTAGCCGAAGTCCACATACGGCAGGTTAATGTCTACCGTATCGCCTTTTACCCTGAAGGTACCCCGTGTAAATTCTGTTGTGGTACGGTGGTATAACGAGTTCACCAATGCGTGTAAAAAACCCTGTCTGCTCAGTACTTGTCCCTGGTGAATACGGATGATTCCGTTTTCATAATCCGTGGGGTTACCCATACCATAAATACAGCTCACACTTGCCACAATAATGATGTCTCTCCTTCCGCTGAGCAGTTGCGAAGTGGCCTGAAGCCTGAGTTTGTCCAGTTCTTCATTGATGGCGAGGTCTTTTTCAATGTAAGTATCACTTACTGGGATATATGCTTCGGGCTGGTAATAATCGTAGTAAGAAACGAAATAACCCACTGCGTTATCGGGGAAAAACTGTTTGAATTCCCCGTACAATTGCGCCACCAGTGTTTTGTTGTGGGTGAGCACCAATGTTGGTTTCTGCACGTTCTGGATCACATTCGCCATGGTGAACGTTTTCCCTGATCCGGTTACGCCGAGCAGGGTCTGGAATTGCTCTCCGTTGTTGATTCCTTCCGTTAATTGCTGAATGGCCGTGGGCTGGTCGCCCGCCGGCGTATATGGTGAATGGATCTTGAATGGCATGTTTCAAAATTAAGCAAATCAGGGCGCAAATCGGCCCTTATGGCGCGTTGCTTTAAGAGGGTGTTAACATCCGGCGGCCTGAACTTTGCATCTTGTTCCTGTACTTTATCTATGGCCGTTTCAGATCAGCCTGATTTCTAACCTAAATCGCTTGTATATCATGACAAAAAACATGCTATTCTACGCGGGCATCGGCGCATTACTCGCCCTTACCGGCTGCCGCAAAGACCCGCTCAATAACCTGACCAGTGAGGAATCACGCGTATATATTACGAACCGGGATGCCTCCGCGCAATTCAGTTCCTACGGCACTTACAGCCTGGTAGACTCCATTGCGGTGATCTCCGCGAACGGACAATCCAAACAACGGACCGCCGCGGATGCCGACCTGCTCAATACCATTGAAACTGAGATGAACAAAAGAGGTTACCGGCGGGTGGAAAGAACCGAGAACCCGGATCTGGGGCTGAACGTCTCCAAAATTGATGTGTCCGTTACCAGCATCGTTCCGGATTATTACCCTGGCTACTGGAGTATGTATGATGCTTATTGGGACCCATTCTACTGGGGCTATGGCGGATACAACTATTTCTTCCCCACTTTCTATAACGTGTTCAACACACAGGTTTCTTCCATCAGTATCGACATGATCGACCTGGAAAATGCAGCCACCAGTAACAACCAGTTGAAAGTAATCTGGAACGCCCAGTTGGAAGGCGATAATATTCTTGCTCCGGCAGCGGCCAGGTTAGCGGTGGTTTCAGCTTTCGATCAGTCTAGTTACCTCGGTACGAATCCTTAAACTTTTAAGCAATGAACAGATTAGCAATAATTATAATAGCGGTTTCGGGGCTGGTATTTCCATCCATTTCCGCTAAAGCACAGGAAAAACTGAGGCTTAAACTTCAATATAGTCCCACACAGCCTTTAGGCGGCATGAAAAACTATATTGATAAAACAAGTATGAACGGATGGGGCGCAGCACTTGACCGCACCATCAATACCAACTGGCACGCCGGTTTACAGGTCGGCTTTCAGGATCATTATAAAAAATTACCCCGCCAGCTTTATGTGGATGGTGAGCAGACGGTTTCTGCGGTACAGACCCGCAGCATCCAGGTAGTACCCATTCAATTGTACGGCAGCTACTATTGGGGAGAAGAAGGAAAGATCAGGCCCTATGCCACTCTCGCCGCAGGCGGAGGTTTTGTGCGGAACGACCTGTTTTGGGGACAGTTCAATTCCCGGGACAAAGGATTCGTTTTTACGGCCAGTCCGGGAGCGGGCGTTTCCATTCCCATCGGCAGGTATAAAAGTTCCATGCTCCAGTTCGGAATACAATATAACTACGTACCTTACCGTTATGAAGAAGTGGAGAACCTGAATACCCTGCAGGCAAATGTAGGGATCGCCTTTCCACTTCGTTAATGTTTAAAAAAATGGGACAAAGAAGAAAGCCACCTCAGTACATTGAAGTGGCTTTCTTCTTTAATACTATTACTTCGCTTACAGGTTCCTGATCCAGATGTTTCTGAAACTTACAGGGTTGCCATGGTCCTGTAATGCGATCGGCGCGTTGCCATGCGCTTTGTACGCTGGCTTTCCGATATACACCGTTTCTCCCTTTATTTCCACGTGATTTTGAACGAGGATGCCGTTGTGGACCACTGTTACATAAGCGGGTTTTTCCAGGGTTCCGCTGGCAGAAAAACGCGGTGCGGTGAAAAAGATATCGTACACCTGCCATTCAGTTGGCGGTAAAGTGGCGTTGGCTAAAGGAATGTGTTGCTTGTAAATGCTGGTAGCCTGCCCGTTTGCATAGGTCTTGTTGTTGTAGGAGTCGAGCACCTGCACTTCATACAATCCCATGAGGAAAATTCCGCTGTTGCCTCGGCCCTGTCCTTCTCCTTTTACTACCGCGGGGCTTTTCCACTCCACGTGCAGTTGGCAGTCGCCAAACGACTGTTTGGTTTGAATGTCTCCTTTTCCGGCTGCAACGGTGAAAGAACCATCTGCGTTGACGGTCCATTGGGCCGGGCCTCCGGCTTTGGCGCTCCATTGGTCGAGGTTGTTCCCGCCAAAAAGAACGATGGCGTCGGAAGGTGCTTCGGTGCCTTTTCCGGGCGTTACCAGTTTAACATCCTGCCATACTTCCGTGGCTTTCGGATCGGTTTGCGCCTGCGCGGCGGAGAGCGCCAGCGCGAAGCAGGTGATGCTTGCTATTCTTTTCATCTGTGTTGTTTTGTTTATACTGAAAAATGGTGTGTTATTTCCCCATGGCATATTGTATGCCCCCGAGTATATGCTTTAAAAATGCAGCTTCGGTATAAGATTCTTTCGTGTGCCCCAGACCGGTATACCAAACTCTTCCACCTTCAAATTCGTGGTACCAGGCAATAGGATGCTCTTTCCCCATACGACCACCTTTGTAGGAGCTTTCATCCAGTTTCATCAGTATTTTAACGGATGGATTGAATGTTTTATAATCATACCATTCATCTTTTCTTTCCCATATTTCGGGGAGATGCGCGGTAGAAATATGTTTGTGATCGGTAACAATGATCTTTGCTTTTTGCTGGTGGGGATGGGAGTTGAAATACCCGCCTGCCATTTGTCCGTACCAGCTCCATTCATATTCACAATCTGTGGCCGCGTGGATGCCCGCATAACCGCCGCCGTTCCTGATGTACTGCTGCAACGCGTTCTGCTGCGCTTCGTTGAGCACATCTCCTGTAGGAGAAAGAAAAATGATGGCCGCGAAACGTTTTAAGGTATCCGGATGGAATAGGGCCGCGTCTTCCGTAGCTTCCACCGAAAAGCGGTTGCTGTCGCCCAACGCACGGATCGCTTTAATACCGTCAGGAATACTCTCGTGGCGGAAACCCGCTGTTTTTGAGAAGACCAATACTTTGGGTTGAGATTTGAGCTGCGATTTCGATGTGCCGCAGGCTGCGATCAGAAAGATCAGGGAAAGAACCGGGAAGAATGCTTTTTTCATCTGGCTTGCCGTGGTTATTTAAGTGAAACAAACCTACAACATTTCACCTGAAACTGTTTACCGATAATTAAAGTAAAGAATCAGACTACTACCCTATTTTTACACCGCAAGGCACAAACGATTGAAAACGGCACCCCCGGAAAAATACACCATGAAAAAAGCAGGATCCTTTGTTGCAGGCATTTTGCTGATAGCAGCATGCTCCACCACCAGTAAGATGAATAAGTCATTTCATTTCCAGGACAACAAAACCGTTGCCCATCGTGGCGCGTTCAAAGCGAAAGGACTTCCAGAAAACTCCATCGCGGCGCTGAAGGAGGCCATCGCATTGGGTTGCGAAGGATCGGAGTTCGATGTGCACCTTACTTCGGATGATACGCTGGTGGTGAACCACGATCATAGTTTTTTCGGCATGCACATTGAGAAAAGCACCTACCTGGAACTTCTTTCCAAAAAACTTCCGAACGGAGAACCAATTCCTACCGTTCGGGAATACCTTCTAACCGGCATGCAACAACGCGCTACGAGGTTAATTCTGGAAATAAAACCTTCTTCCATCAGCAAAGAACGCGGTCAGAAAACCGCCGCCGCTGTAGCGAAAATGGTGGAAGAACTGAAGGCGCAGCCCTGGATCGTGTACATCAGCTTCGATTACGATATCCTCAAAACATTGCACCGGCTTCAGCCCGGCATTCCTTCCCAATACCTTAACGGAGACAAAAGCCCGGAGCAATTAAAAACCGACGGTATATCAGGCGCTGATTATCATTATTCCGTTTTTCAAAAACACCCGGAGTGGATCGAAAGCGCCCATGCCAATAAGATTGTGCTGAATGCCTGGACCGTGAACGACACCGCCACCATGCGCTGGCTCCTGGGCAAACAATTCAGGTACATCACCACGAATGAACCGGAACTATTATTGAAAGAAGTGGCCCAAACAAAATAACATGATGCTCCCCTCCAAACTCCCGAATGTAGGTACCACCATATTTACGGTGATGAGCACACTGGCCGCGGAACACAAGGCTGTTAACCTGGGACAGGGTTTTCCTGATTTTCCTATGGAACCCGCACTCCCGGAGTTGGTGCACCGTGCTATGTTGGACGGCTGGAACCAATATACCCACACCAATGGATATGCGCCGTTAAGGGAAGTACTGGCGGAAAAAATAAAAACACTTTACAACGCGGAAGTGCATCCTGAAACCATGATCACCATAACGCCTGGCGGCACTTACGCCATCTACTCCGCCTTCACGGCGGTATTACGTCCCGGCGATGAAGTGATCGTGTTCCAACCCTGTTACGATAGTTATGTTCCAAATATTGAACTCAATGGCGCAACGCCTGTTTTCGTTAACCTGGAATTTCCCGACTATCATATCAACTGGGAGCAGGTGAGAGAAAAAATCAGTTCCCGCACGAGAATGATCGTGCTGAATTCGCCACACAATCCAACAGGGGCAGTACTTTCAGCAGAAGATATTACGGCGCTCCGCGAACTGGTGGCGGGAACCGATATCTTATTGCTTTCTGATGAAGTGTACGAACACCTGGTTTTCAGCGGGAAGCAACACCTTTCGATGCTGCGGTATCCCGATTTGCTGGCGCGCGCATTCGTGTGTTTTTCTTTCGGCAAGGTTTTCCATTGCACAGGCTGGAAGCTGGGTTATTGCGTGGCGCCGCCAGGTTTGATGAACGAGTTCCGAAAGGTGCACCAGTTCAATTGCTTCAGTTGCTTTAGTCCGGCCCAGGTTGCGCTTACCGCTTACCTTTCGGACGCATCAACGTATTTGGGATTGTCTGCTTTTATGGAGCAGAAGAAAGTTTATTTCGGTCAACTCATGGGGGCAACGGCTTTCACGCCCTTAGCAAGTCACGGCAGTTATTTTCAGTGTTTTTCCTACGAAAAAATCAGCGACGAACCGGCTATCGCATTCGCAAAACGGCTCACTGTTGAAGCTGGTGTTGCGGCAATCCCCGTGTCTGCATTTTACCTGGATGGCACTGATGACCGGGTTTTGCGCTTCTGCTTCGCGAAAAAAGAAGAAACGCTTGAAAAGGCTGTGTCGCTTTTACAGCAAAGATTTCCGGCCCGATCGCAGGCATAAAAAAGCAGCGCCCGGAAACCCGGACGCCGCGTAGTAGTGAACCCACCCTAAAACCAACATGAAGAAATTCTTCTATCTGAAGGCCATCGGCCCGATATTTAACAATGAAGTATTCCAAAGTTAACCTTCAAGTCATATTTCCGCAGGTAACTGGTGCAGAAGGAAAGGTATTTACGGCATGAATCCCGGCCCTTTTTCTCTGAAAGCTTTCGGGGTAACGCCGGCAACGTTTTTGAAGAATTTCGTAAAGTTGGACGTATCCTTAAAATGCAGGCGGTAAGAAATTTCAGCAACCGACATCTTTGTATTCCGCAACAATGTTTTCGCTTCCTGCACATACCTTTCCCGGATGATCTGCGTGGCTGTTTTTCCTGTTTGTTTTTTGATGAGGTCGCTTACATAGTGTGGATGAAGGTGCATTTCGTCTGCGATCTGCTGAATGGTAACCTGTCCCTCTGTTTGGCTCGCAGCCATATCGGTGAAATAGCGGTTGAGCTTTTCGAGGAAGAGCGCCGGGACAGGCATCCGCTGTTTGTCGCTCAATGGCAATATTTCTTCGTACAGCTCCCTGCATTTGTAGAGCAGGATATGGATGTAATGGAACAGGACCTTCATACTGTGCGGATGGCCGGTGTTCAATTCGGTTTTTATCCGATGAAACCATTCTTCGATCTGGCTGGCTCTGTCTTCCTCCAACGACAGCACCACCTGTGCATCGGGCTGGAAAAAATCCATTTCATGCAAACTGTTCTCGGTAAACTGGAACTGGGAAAGGTAATCCGGTGTAAAGAAAAGCAGGAAGCCCTTCCAATCGTTCATTGTATTGTAGGCACGGATATCCCAGGGAGAAGAGAAATACAGGCTTCCCCTTTTGATCTCGTATTCATTTGAATTGATGGTAAGCCTTGCGGTACCGCTGGTGATAAAACCAATCACATAGGCGTTAAGCCGGAACGGTTTTATTTCGGGCACATCCTGCACGGGATATTGTTCCAGTTCATAAAGCTCAAAATGAGGCTTTATGGCATGGATGCTGGCATTTTTTCGGAATGCTTCGTCGATGCTGGAAAAGTATGGAATGGGGCGGTCCACTCCTTCAAATTTAGCCCTGAACTAAGTTAGAGTTCTGTTAATGTTGAATGACTAATTAGAGGAACTTGTCGCCCTTGTTGCGTTTTACCTCGGCCACATATTCTTTGATCTCCTGTTCTTTGTCTTTTTTACAGATCAGCAATACATCCTCCGTATCCACGATAATAAAATCATCGAGGCCCTGTAAAACGAGCAGTTTCTCTTCCGGTGCGTGTACCATGCAGCGTGCGGAGTCGATCACCATGACCTGTTGGGAGGCGATGGCGTTGGCGAGGTGGTCTTTTTTGAGGTTATCGTAGGCGCTGGCCCAGGTACCGAGATCGCTCCATCCGAAGGAAGAGGGGATCACATATACATTCGAGGCCTTTTCCATGATACCGTAGTCGATGGAGATATTCGTACACTGGGGATAGATTCTTTCCAATGCGTTCTTTTCTTCTTTCCCGGTGAGGTTTTCTTTTTCCAGGAAGAACATTTCGTGCATTTCCGGCAGGTGTTGTTCAAAGGCCTGCACCAGGTTTTTCACCATCCAAACGAATATGCCTGCGTTCCAGAGAAAGTCACCGCTCTGGAGGAAAGTCCGGGCCAGTTCCAGGTTCGGCTTCTCGGTGAACGTCTTCACCTTGTACACGTTGTGTGAAACCGCCTGCATTTCATACTGGATATACCCGTATCCGGTATTGGGGTGGGTGGGTTTAATGCCGAGTGTAACCAGGGCGTTGTGTTCCTTTACGAAGCCCTGGGCTTCGATGCACACTTTGTTGAACCCGATGTTATCGAGAATAAGGTGATCGGCCGGGGCGCAGATGAGTGTGGCCTCCGGGTCGAGTGCGAGTAATTTGTAAGAGATATAAGCCACGCAGGGGGCGGTATTCTTCCGGTAAGGTTCAGCGAGAATGTTGTCGTGTTTCAGTTCGGGGAGTTGCTCCTTTACGATGTCAACATATTCTTCCGCTGTTACCACGAAAATATTTTCGGCGGGTATGAAGTGCGCGAATCGGTCGTAAGTAGCCTGGATCAGCGTGCGGCCGGTATTGAGGATGTCGAGGAATTGCTTGGGGAAATTCGTTCTGCTCATGGGCCAGAATCTGCTGCCGATACCGCCTGCCATTATCGCCACATACTGATGCTTGTTCATACCAGGATAATTGATTTTAATTTTTAGTGGCTCAAAGTACGCAAGTTTTATCCATTATATCAAGCCTTCCCGGATAAGATCATGGATGTGCAATATACCGGCGTAGTTTCCGTTGCTGGTCACCAGCAGTTGGTTGATGTTGTGGGCGCGCATCAATGCAAGCGCATCAACGGCCAGCGCTTCTTCTCCGATGGTTTTGGGATTTTTCCCGGCTATATCGATCGCTTTTATCCCGTTTAAATCTATGGTGTTTTCCAGCATTCTTCTCACGTCTCCATCAGTGATTACACCCACCAGTGTACCGTTTTTTTCCGTAACGGCGGTGGCGCCGAGTCTTTTCCGGGAGATCTCCACGATCACTTCTTTCAGCGTGGCGGTGGTTTCCACAACGGGTTTTTCGTTGTGTACGGAGAGGTCGCCCACGCGGAGGTAGAGTTGTTTTCCGAGCATTCCTCCGGGATGGTATTTGGCGAAATCCGCTCCGGTGAAGCCTTTCAGTTTCATCAGACAAACAGCGAGCGCGTCGCCCATCACGAGTTGCGCCGTGGTACTGCTGGTGGGCGCCAGGTTGTTGGGGCAGGCTTCCTGACTCACGGTGGTATTCAGTACAAGATCGGCATTGCGGGCCAGAAAAGAGCCGGTATTGCCCACCATGGCAATGATCTTATTGCCGAAATTCCTTATCAGTGGGAGCAGCACCTTTATTTCAGGGCTTTCGCCGCTTTTGCTGAGCACCATAACGGCATCGTTCACCTGAATCATGCCCAGGTCGCCGTGAATGGCATCGGCGGCGTGCATGAACAATGCGGGCGTTCCCGTGGAATTCAGTGTGGCCACTATTTTCTGGCCGATGATGGCGCTTTTGCCGATACCTGTAACCACCACGCGCCCGTTGTGCGTGTGAATGAGTTCCACGGTCCGTTCAAAATCTTCGTTGATGAATGCCTTCAAACCGGCCACGGAAGTGGCTTCCAGGTCTATCGTATTGAGGGCGGTCTCCATGATGTTCATGAGGTGGTTGTTTTAGCGGGCGCCACAAAGTTCTTCCAGTCTTCATACATTTTTCCACGCAATACCCGCGGGAACTTGTGCTGACCGCCCATTTTTCCTTTCAGGCGCATGAACTCCATAAAACGTTCTTCCGGCAAAACGTCCAGGAAAACTTCTTTCAGGGCGCTTTTTCTTTCCACGGCGTAATCGTCGTTCAGGAGGTTCAGTTGTTCGTCGATGGCCTTCCGGAGCTGGTCGGCATCTATCGTATCATCGCAGGCCACATACCAGTGGTGGGCGAAGAAATTATTATAAGGCACGCCGGCCACCGTGTATTCCGGAATGGACACATTGAACTGTTCGCACACATTCTTCACTGCTTTGTTCATATTGTCCACGCTCAGGTGTTCTCCCACCAGCGAAAGGAAATGTTTGGTGCGGCCGGTGATCACGATCTCGCATCTTTCTTTATCGGTGAAGCGCACGGTGTCGCCTATCAGGTAGCGCCATGCGCCGGCGCTGGTACTGAGCAGGATGGCATAATCCTTTCCTTCCTCTACTTCGTGTACCATCAATGTTTCAGCATTGGGAACGAGGTTGCCGTCGGCATCGAAATTTTTTTCGTTGAAGGGCACGAATTCGAAAAAGATGTGTTCGTTTACCGCGAGCCGCATGCCTTTGGCGTGTTGCCTGTCCTGGTAAGCGATGAAACCTTCGGAAGCGAGGTAGGTTTCAATATAAGTCATGGGTTTACCCAGCAGTTTTTCGAATCCTTTTTTGTACGGTTCGAAGGAAACACCGCCATGCACGAAGAAGGCGAGGTTGGGCCACATATCGTGGATGGTCTTGAGGTTATAGCGTTCCACGATTTTTTCCATGCAGAGCTGTACCCATGCGGGAACACCCACCACGAAGCCAATATCCCAGTTGGGGGCTTCCTGCACAATATCTTCGATCTTGATGTTCCAGTCTTTTTCGCGGGCGATCTTTTTGCCCGGCTTATAGAATGGCTGGAACCAGAAGGGCGCTTTTTTTACGGTAATACCGCTGAGGTCACCCGCATAATAGCCCGGACCTTTCTGCAAGTCTGTACTGCCGCCAAGGGTAAGCCATCCTTTTCCTACGGATTTCCACGGAATATCTTCATACCCGCGGAGCGTGAGCAGTTGTTTGATCATGATCATCCGGTTGCCGCGCAGCAGATCGGAGGTGATGGGAATATATTTACTGGCGGATTCCGAGGTACCGGAGGATAGGGCATAGAACTTTATCTTGCCGGGCCAGCATACATCGGATTTGCCTTCCAGTGTTTTGTGCCACCATTGCTGGTAGATCGCATTGTAATCGTGGGTGGGAACGAGTTCCTGGAATTTTTTGCCCGGGTGGCGACTGATCAGAATATTATCGAACTGGTAGCGTTGCCCGAATTCAGTGAACCGGGCCTTCTTCAACAGCTTTTTCAACACGTTGATCTGCTGCCGTTTAGGAGAGTTCCCCGTAAGCCGGAGCGCTGCTGCCACTGATTTGGGTAACTTGATATCGAAGAAGGCCATCTAGTGATTGGGTGCTTTTAAAATATGCAAATGTACGGAACCCCTTTTAAAAGGTATTTACAGGGTAAGTTACTGATTTTTAGCGCCGAGGTGGTAAAATCCTTTTCGCGTTAGCGCGATATCCCGGGTGAAGGAATATTCCAGCGAATAGTGTTTATCCAGGGCGTCCAATATAACAGTATTCATGGCCTTATTGTAAGCTGGTGGCCTGCTGGTAGTGGTGAGAATCCCCGGGGGAATGCGCGGAAGTTCTTTCCCTGAACCTGCGTATCCGATCCATGTTCTCGCTCCGGAGAGGACCCTGAAAATATTTCGGAGTAAACCAAGAGGCCGTGGGATAATAAAAGCCAGCAAGGGCCAGCTCACCAGGAGGTACAATGCGATCAGCACATCGGTAAGCCGTTTGTTCCTCCGCTCGCGGGGTGTGGCCAGCCGGGAGAAAAGCTCCGTTGAATATGCCTCTCCCGCTTCGTTGGCCGACTCGCTGCCCACAATACTTTCGCTTCCTGAAGCGGAATAGAGTATGCGGACACCTTTAGGAAAGTTTTCCAGCTTCTGTAGAAATGACTCCAAAGGAACTTCTCCAAAACAACAGATTACTTCGCCATAAGGAATCGTGGCATACAGTTGAAAATCTGCTTCTGTTTCCGGTGAAAAATTGCCGAGCAGTTGCGTGTTTTTCCCATTAGCGGCAATCAATGCGCCCACCCTTTCAAATTCCGGCTTAGTTCCGGCCACCAATGCTTCATAAGGCATCTTTTCTTTTTCGGCTTCCAGCACCTCCAATCCTACGAGGGCTTTCCTGTTCATCCAGGTGAACATATAAAATAACAACTGGGCCGAAGCCAGCATCCCGCGCGAAAAACGCCATTCTTCCGGCAGCAAGGCATATATAGATAGGACCACCGGCAACTGAATAAGCGCGCAAAGAAAAATATTACCCGGACGGAAACTTCTGTAATATAGCCCACCCCAGTAATGAACGAGTGTTGCCACCATAGCCGATCCAAGCGCCGCGGCAGCCACCAGGTTGTACTGATAACTGATTCCCGGCTTCACATATTCCTGCCAAACCAGCAAAAGGATACCGAACGAGGCGAACATGCACAAAAGATCCAGTAATGGTAACCCGGCTTTCAGCATAAAACGCCGGAGCGCCGAGAGGGCCGCCCTTCCGGAGATGGCCATTTTGATCGCGGTACGGAAAAGTCCTACCTGCCGCCCCGAATAATGTTTCTCTACAAATACACGCATGGCCTGGTAGAACATGCGCACATAGTTCAGGCTTCCCTTCCGGGTACTTTCGCCTTTAAAATGAATGATGCGAACAGGAAGGTAGAAGTTTTTGTACCCCGCTTTCTGTATACGGTAACTCAGGTCTATGTCTTCTCCGTACATAAAAAATGCAGGGTCGAAACCACCAGTTTTTTCCAGCACCTTTCTTTTCACCATCATAAAGGCGCCGGCGAGCACGTCCACTTCGGCAGGTTCATTTTCAGGGAGAAATCCCAGGTGATACCGCGCAAATTTTTCAGACCGTGGAAAAAGGGCGGAGAGTCCGGTAAGTTTGTAAAAAGAGGTGACCGGATCCGGAAAGGAACGTTTCGATTCCCGCAGGAATTTCCCATTGCCATCCAACATGCGTACACCCACGGCACCGGCTTCCGTATTTGTTTCCAGGAAATGGATACAGGTGTCGAAGGCTTCTTTCGTTACTAACGTATCCGGGTTCAGGAACAGAATATATTTTCCTTTTGCTTCCGCGAGCGCCCTGTTGTTCGCTTTTCCGAAACCTTCATTCTCTTTGTTCTGAATGAACTTCGCCCAGGGAAACCGTGGCGGCAGGTAACGCATGCTGTTGTCGGCGGAAGCGTTGTCTACCACAATTACTTCTCCCTCCGTTCCTTCCAGTGCATACTTTACCGAATGAAGACACTGCTCCAGGAAAAGCGGGACATTGTAATTGACGATTAAGACACTGATGAGCATGTAAGGGCGCGCGTTGTGAACACGAATTAAGCGGATTTGAAGCGGAGCGCAAAATATACCTGTGTTATTTATCTTTGCCCCCATGTTCAAGACCACACTTATAAAGGCCGCCGAAGCCGCCGCTCAGGTAATGATGGAATTCTCTGAAAAAGGTTTCCGCATCACGAACAAGGAAGGGATCAATAATCTTGTTACGGAGGCTGATCATGCCTGTGAAAAAGTGATCATGGACATGATAAAACAGGAACATCCCGATCATTATATCCTGAGTGAGGAATCCGGCGCCATCGTGCAGGAGTCCGCTTACAAATGGATCATCGATCCCATTGATGGAACGGTGAACTTCGCCAACGGCATCCCCCTTTGTTGTGTGAGCATCGCTTTGGAAAAGGATGGGGAAATGATGATGGGCGCGGTGTATAACCCGTTTATGCGGGAATTCTTTTTCGCGCAGAAAGGATGGGGCGCCACGCTGAACGACAAAATCATCCACGTGAGCCAGAAGAATGAAGTGGCCAGCGCCTGCCTGGTAACAGGCTTTCCTTACACCTACCTCGATATGGAAAATGGTCCGCTGGATGTATTCGACCGTTTTATCAGGCGCGGTATTCCCGTTCGCCGACTGGGTTCCGCCGCCATCGACCTGTGTTGGGTCGCCGCCGGACGCTTCGACGCGTTCTATGAACACAACCTCAACGCCTGGGATTCAGCCGCAGGATTTCTGATCGTGGAAGAAGCCGGAGGAAAAGTTACCGACTTCTACGGCAACCCATATTCTCCCTATCAGCCACAAATACTAGCCTCTAACGGCATCATACATACGGAGATGTTGCAGGACATTGGCTGGAAGAAATAATTACTCCGCCTCCCGCTCCTTCCGGTCGAGAAAGGAGTTCAGTAAAGAAAGGATGATGCTGAAAAGCAGCGCATACCAGAAATTACTTACCTCGAAGCCTTTCACGATTTCGCTGCCCAGCAATATCATGAGCGCGTTAATCACGAACAGGAACAGCCCGAACGTGAACACCGTCAAAGGAAGCGTGAACAGGATCAGCAATGGTTTTACGAAGGTGTTGAGCAGGGAAAGCACCAGGATGATCAGGATGGCCGCCCAGTAATCGGTGATCCTGATACCGGGAAGCACATGCGAAAGCCCCAGCGCCACGGCTGCAGTGAACAAGGTGCGGAGTACAAACCTGACCATAAACGGAGTTTTGCTAAAAGTACAAAAACCTATACAACCACCATTTCATAAAAATCTTCGTCCACCAGGTATTTCTGTGCCAGGTCCCGGAGTTCCTGCGCCGAAATGGTTTTGATCACTTCTATGGAACGGTTGAAATACGTCTCATCAAGGTTGTTCAGGATAATATTCTTCCACCTGCTCATCACCTGGAAGGGACCATCGAGGTCGCCGAGCAGAGAACCCATCATGAAGTTGCGCACCAGTTGCAGTTCATCGTCTTCGATCAGCTCTTCGCGGAGGATGTTCATTTCCTTATACACTTCCTGCACGGTAGCCTCACAAACACCGGTACCCGCTTCTGTGGAAATGGCCCAGGCGGTATCGCCGATATGGTTCTGGATATAACTGTAAATGCCGTAAGTATAGCCTTTGTCTTCGCGGATATTGCTCATCAGCCTGGAGCCGAAGAAGCCGCCGAACACGTTGTTGAGCACCTGTACTTTCTGGAAGTCGGGATGGTGGCGGTTCGGGAAAGGCCGGGCCAGTCGTATAGCGCCCTGCACACCATCGGGATCGTTTTGTATCCGTGATTTTTTTTGCGCGGCAGGCGCCAGCGGATATACTTTTTCAGGCGCGGCGCCATGGAGGGGAAGGTCGCCGAAATAGTTGTTCAGCAACAATTCCAGGTTATCGGGCAACAGACCGGCGAGGAACAAAACACATTTTCCTTCCTGGTAGTAGGTTTTATAGAACTGGCGGAGCTGTTCGGCGGTAAGTGCGTCATAGTCTTCCGCCCGGCTGTATTTCCCGTACGGGTGCGCTTCACCGTAAATCTGCGCGTCAATAAGCCGGTTGGCTACGTAATCGCATTTTTTCAGGTTCACCAGCAATCTTTGTTTCGCGTTCTGCGTGTAGATGGCCAGTTCTTCCTCCGGGAAAACCGCTTCGGTGATGAGTTCCCGCACCACGGGCAAAAGACTTTCCAGGTGTTTGTTCAGTCCGGATAAATTGATTACCGCGGTTTCATTGTAGCAGGAGCGCGTAAGATATGCGCCGTAGTATTCAAACTGCTCGTTCAGTTCAAAAGCAGAGTGCTTTTTCGTGCCGTTCTTGAGCAGGCTATTTGTAGCGGGCGCAACATTGTTGCTGGTTTCGTAACTGTTTCCGGCATAAAAAACCCATTCCGCCTGGAAAACATCCTGCGTACCACCATGAACGGCGTACACATCCACACCATTGTTCAGCTTAAAGTGCCGGTAGGGTGGAAGGGTGAGATGGAGTGATGCGGTATCTATGATGGCAGGCGCTTTCTTCCTGTTGAGCGTTTGTTTCAAATTCGTTTCTTTTACTATCACCTTGTGCTGTATTTTAAGGAAGATCAGTTCTCCCTGAAATAATGAATCGTGTTTGCATTATTGATATCGAATATACTGCGGCTGGACTCCAGGATTTCCTCCCTTGTTACTGAACTGTAATGCTCCAGTTCATGTTGCATCCGGTTGGGATCGCCGAGCAGTTCGTAGAACGCGAGACTTCCGGCGCGGTTCATCACACTCATGTCTTCAAAAGCGATCATGCTTTCGGTTTTGTTCTTCACTTTCTCCAGTTCCGCTTCGGTTATGCCTTCCTGTTTCAGTTTATCAAGTTCTTCTTCTATTGCCTTTTCAGCCTCCTCCATTTTCACGCCCTGCACCAGTTTTCCTGAAATCGTGAGCAACCCGGGATCAACCGAGCCGAAATGGTAACAGTCGATATTGCTGAAGAGTTGTTTTTCCTTCACCAGCGACTGGAACAACCGGGATGAACCGCCGCCGCTGAGCACTTCTGAAATCAGGTCTGCCGTATAATACTCACGGTGGAGCCTACCCGCCATGTGATAGGTTCTGTAGAATGCATCCAGCGGAACGTTAGACTTCAGTTCCAGCCTCCGGTGTTCGTGCTGTGGTTTTTCAACCGGAAGCGCGCGCACATACTTTTCTCCGGAAGGAATATCGCCGAACCATTTTTCCGCCAGGGCCTTCACTTTTTCAGTGGTCACATTTCCGGCAACCACCAGTATCGCGTTGATGGGACGGTAATGCTTAAAGAAGAAGGCTTTTACATCTTCCAGCGTGGCGTTTTCAATGTGGGAAAGTTCCCGGCCAATGGTCATCCATTTGTAAGGATGCTCTTTGTAGGCCAGTTCCCGCATTTTGTGCCACACATCGCCGTAAGGCTTGTTCAGGTAATGCTCTTTAAACTCTTCAGACACCACTTTCCGCTGTACCTCCAGGCTTTTTTTGCTGAAGGCCAGGCTCAGCATACGGTCACTTTCGAGCCAGAACGCGGTTTCCAGGTTCTCGGCAGGCAATTGTATGTAGTAATTGGTGAGGTCGTTTGTGGTATAAGCATTGTTCTCGCCACCCGCCATCTGTAAGGGATCATCGTATTCCGGGATATTGATGCTGCCGCCGAACATCAGGTGTTCGAAGAGGTGGGCGAAGCCGGTTTTAGCGGGATCCTCATCTTTGGCGCCTACATCATACATCACGTTAACAACGGCCATGGGCGTGGAAAGGTCGGGGTGAACCAGCACCCTTAGCCCGTTGGCCAGGGTGAATCGGTCGAAATGAACCATATTATGAATCTGTTGAATGAAAAATCGGGGCGGAAGTTTCTGCTTCCGCAATTAAACAGCAAAAGTACAAACATAGTTGTTAAAGGGATAATAATGGGCTGGCCCGATAATTGTAAATTACGGGCAGACCAAATTATACGAACATGAAACTGAATAGATTATTGTTTGCCGCGGCCGCTCCCGTATTGTTATTTTCCTGTGTAAGCAGCAAAAAATACAAGTCGCAGGTGGCCCGTTACGAAGAATTAAGCGCCAACTACGCCAAACTTCAGGGCGATGCGAAAGCATGCGAAGATGAAAGGGCTTCGCTCCGGCTCAGTAAAAGTCAGTTGGAAGCCGATATGGCCAATCTCAACAAGCAGATCGATTTCCTGAAACAGAACAATACCCAGGCGCTGAAACAACTGGAGGACCTCTCCGTAATCAGCTCCCAACAGGCGGAAAGCATCAAGAAATCGATGGAAAACATCGGCGCGAAAGACGCTTATATCCAGGATCTGCAAACCTCACTCGCCCGCAAAGACTCGCTTAACATGGCCCTGGTGATGAACCTGAAAGGCGCCATCGGCAACATAAACGACGAAGACATCAACATCAAAGTAGACAAGGGCGTGGTGTACATCGATATCTCCGATAAACTGCTATTCAAAAGCGGCAGCTACGACGTTACCGACCGCGCCAAAGAAGTACTGGGCAAAGTGGCGCTGGTACTTAAAAACCAACCCAACATTGAATTTATGGTGGAAGGCCATACCGATAATGTGCCTTTCAAACGGGGCGTACTCATCGACAACTGGGACCTGAGCGTTAAACGCGCAACTTCCGTGATCCGTTTGCTGCAGGGAGAATACGGGCTTGATCCCGCGAAAATGTCTGCAGCGGGTCGTGCGGAGTACCATCCTGTTGGATCGAATGATTCTGCGGAGGGAAAAGCGGCGAACAGGCGGACAAGGATTGTGATATTGCCGCAGTTGGATCAGTTTTTTAAGTTGCTGGAGAAGTAGTTTTCACGCAGGGGTTTTTCACGCGACTGCTTTGTGCTTCGCACTGCGCAGCGCCAAGAAGCAAGGACGCAAGGCCTTGAATAGTGGCTGCAGCTTTGTTTGGGAGAGAATTTGTTTCTCGCAACGGCGCACTGCTTCGTACCTCGCAGACGCAACGCCTTGAGTAGTAGATGCAGCTTTGTTTGGGAGAGGTTAATTTCTCGCGTTGTCGCACAAGCTTCCTGTTTCATTCCTCGCAGGTGCAACATGTTGAGTAGTCGTAATAGATTAAAAAAAGGAAAACACCTGCAATGAATGGGGTAGGTAGAAAGTTAATCATCAATTTTGAATCAGGTGAAGCTTAAGTCCAGCTTCACCTGATTTTGTATTATACAGACCCCAGTTTCAAAAGCATGCGAGCAATAAAAAGCCCTGGCCCCAATGCCGAAAATAAGCCAATGCAAAAACAAACAAGGCCTTGCGTCCTTGCTCCATTGCGTCTGCGCAGTGCGAAGCACAAAGCAGTTGCGTGAAAAAAAAAAGCACCTGTGCGAACCCATACCTACCTTCTTTTCCCCTCCATCCGATCCACATACTCCACACTCCCCAGCCTCATTTTCACCGGAAACCTGATTGTTTTCTCCAGCTTCCACTCCTGCGCACAGAAAAACCCCCAATGCTTCGTATGAAAATCCGCCATTAAAGGTTTAATTATTTGCTTAACGGCAACTCCCGAATCTGCCGATAAAAACCTTGTGCTGAACAGGAAAACAGGGCTGGCATGATTTTTTTTCCACAAAATTCCCGTAGTATCCACCAAAGAAAATTCTGGCACCTTTTGAGAAAAAGATTTGAATACCAAAGTATTAAGTAAGATCAAAAAAACTATAACAACTCTTTGCATGCGCTGTATTTGATTTGTTCCTACATTTACGGCAAGATTTTTGATAGAGGCCGGAAAATCCGGCAGAACAGATTCAAAGTTATAAAAATCCCAGGCCCGGAATTATGTCGTTAAGTCAATCTTTACAACAAAAACTACTTCAGAAATTATCTCCTCAACAAATCCAGTTGATGAAGTTATTGCAGGTGCCTACAGCTAACCTGGAGGAACGCATCAAAGAAGAGCTGGAAGAGAATCCTGCGTTGGAGCAGGGAGAAGATATGAATGAAGATGCTTTTTCCGAAGAACAGGCCGACGAATTTGATGCCGGAGAAGAAGATTATGAGCCGGATGGCAGCGCCGATGAATACGAGAACATCGACATCAGCGAATATGTGGCGGACGATGACGGGGAAATTGCTGATTACAAA
Source organism: uncultured Flavihumibacter sp. (assembly GCA_946482545.1). The sequence continues at coordinate 31,403 of CAMLRX010000014.1, forward strand.
CTGAAAGACGATAACTATCCTGAACTCGACGACCAACGCACCATTCCCTACAAAGTAGAAACCTCCTTCCACGAACTGCTGCTGGAACAACTCGGCATGATGAAACTGGAAGATGCACAACGGGTAATCGCAGAACAGATTGTGGGCAGCATCGACGATGATGGTTACCTACGGCGGGAAGTAAGTTCTATCGTAGATGACCTCGCGTTCCGCCAGAACATCTCCACTACGGAAGAGGAGGTGGAAACACTCATTAAAAGAATACAACGCTTCGATCCTGCCGGTGTTTGTGCACGCGATCTCCGGGAATGCCTGCTCCTGCAACTGGAACGGAAAAAAGGAGAGTCCCGCTCCGTAGACCAGGCGATCGAAGTGCTCACCGACTATTTCGATGAATTCACCAAGAAACATTACGAAAAAATACAAAAGGGTCTGAACATCAGCGATGAGCAACTCAAAGAGATTATTCAACAGATCATCCGGCTGAGTCCGAAACCCGGCGGCAATATCGGCAGTATGAACAAAGCCGAAAGTTATGTGGTACCCGATTTCTTCATCCACAACAACGCCGGCAAACTGGAACTGACCCTGAACTCCAGGAATGCCCCGGACCTCCGCATCAGTGAAGGATACCGCGACATGCTCCGGGATTACGACAAAGGCGCTAAAAAAGACAAACGCCAGAAGGAAGCCGTGATCTTCATCAAACAAAAGATCGACGCCGCCAAATGGTTCATCGATGCCATCAAACAACGGCAACATACCCTGCTCTCCACGATGGGCACCATCATGGATTATCAACAGGAGTTCTTCCTCACAGGCGATGAAACCACCCTTCGCCCCATGATCCTCAAAGATATCGCGGAGCGCACCGGGTTGGATATTTCTACCGTGAGCCGTGTGGCCAACAGCAAATTCGTGCAAACGGAGTTCGGTACCTACCGCCTGAAGTTTTTCTTCAGCGAATCACTCAGTACCGAAAGCGGGGAAGAGGTGTCTACCCGAGAGGTGAAAAAGATCCTAAGCGATATGGTGGAAGGCGAAGACAAGCGTAAGCCGCTGAGCGACGAGAAATTAACCGACCTTCTTCAGGAGAAAGGTTATAATATTGCACGCAGAACAGTGGCCAAATACAGGGAGCAACTTAATATTCCCGTAGCAAGGCTGCGCAAAGAATTGTAAATGCAGGCCGAACAAACTTTCAAGCCGAATATCATCTTAAGGGCGCTGGCACAACTGGTGTCTTATGTTTTTCACCCGCTGTTCATTCCATTGTATGTAACGGCTTTCATCGTATATCAATACCCTTATTTTTTTGCGGGATTCGATAACAGGGGGCACATCAAAGTATTGATGTCGGTGTTCATCAACCTCTGTTTTTTCCCTGCGCTGGTCGTGTTTCTGTTGTGGCGGCTGAAGTTCGCTTCTTCGATTATGCTCCGCACGCAGAAGGAGCGCATCATTCCTTTTGCCGCCAGCCTGGTATTTTATTTCTGGGCCTGGTATGTTTTCCGGGAACAACCGCAAATGCCCCGCATGTTCGTGCAGTTCCTTTTTGGCGCTTTCCTGGGTGTTTCCGGTGCCTGGATGGCGAACATCTTCATTAAAATCAGTATGCACACAACAGCCATAGGTGGTATGGCGGCTTACATGCTGCTGCTCGCTTTCAATGGCGACATCGCCATGGGCGGATATCTCTCCATCGCTTTACTCATCTCCGGGTTGGTAGGAACAGCGCGTATGCTTGTTTCGGACCATACTAACATCGAAGTGTATTCGGGTTTCGCGATCGGTGCGCTGGCCCAGTTGATTGCGGCCTGGTTAGCCTAACTTCAGCGTTTTAATGTAGTCGTAACTTTTTTTGATGCTGGCGAAAGCTTCCATGTCGAAGTTTTCCTGCTCCACATAGAAGTGCTTCAGTCCTGAAGTGGACGCGTGTTTGAAAATGGCTTTGTAGTCGATGGAGCCTGAACCCACTTCCGTGTTTTTTGTCGGAACTTCTCTATGCATGTCTTTCACGTGCCACATGGCGAACCTGCCTTTGTATTGCTTGAAGAGGTCGATCGGGTCTTTTTTAGCCACTACTGCCCAGTAGATATCCAGTTCGAAATCCACCAGATCCGGGGAAGTATTTTTGAGCAGATAATCCAACCCGAAAGAGTCGCCTACTGGCGCGAATTCAAAATCGTGGTTGTGGTAAGCTACTTTTACGCCTGCGTTTTTTGAGATTGCTGCGGCCTCGTTGAGTTTCCCGGCCATTACTTTATACGTTTCCGGCGAGCGGAACTGTTCGGGTATCCAGGGAACGGTTGTGTATTCCTGTCCAAGTGTGGCGGCGGCTTCCGCGATCTGTTTCCATTCATCGGAAGACCCGTTTTTAAAAAGGTATTTTTCCGGCAGGTAGTGTCCGCTGGTGGTTTTGAGTCCCGCGTCTTTTATTAATTTAGAAAATTCCGAGGGCGTTTTTCCGAAGAAAGTATTTCCCGGCGCCCAGCCGAACGTTTCCACATCAGTATAACCTGCGGCAGCGATCTTATCCAGTGTTCCTTTCAGGTCTTTCCCAACAAAATCGCGCAGGGTGTACAATTGAATGCCACAGGGCTTTTTAGCGGATGAATTTGCGGCAGAAGCCATGCAGGAGGGAAGGAGCAAACTGCCACTGGCAACGATAACTGATTGTTGGAGAAAACTGCGGCGCGAGGTCATATTTTACAGATTTAAGGGATACAAGATACTGAAAAACGGTTTAGTTTCGCCGGATGAAGAAGATGTATCACCTAGCCACCTGCGATACCTGCCAGCGCATCATCGAAGAAACTGGTGTTGCTGATAAAAAGATCACTTTACAAAACATCAAGGTTGAAAAAATTACGTCGGAGCAACTGGATGCCATGAAGGAAATGGCCGGTTCGTACGAGGCGCTGTTCAGCAGGAGGGCCACCAAATACAAGGAAATGGGGCTGAAAGACAAACCCCTCACAGAAAAGGACTACCGCAAACTGATCCTTGAAGAATATACTTTTCTGAAGCGTCCCGTTACCATACTCGATAAGCAGATTTTTATCGGGAACGATAAAAAAACGGTGGCCGCTTTGAAAGATGCCGTGGCTAAGCTGTAATCATTTGTTTTTCTGGTCCCTGAAAAAGTGGATCATTTCCGAATAACTCATTTTGCGCGCCATCGCGGTAACCACCTGGGCTATGCGTTTTGTTTTCGTAGGCTCCGTTTTGGCGCTGATTACCCATTTTAAAAAATAGTTCCGGTGGGAATTGGCGATGCCTGTGTTGAAGTAATCGGTGGCCCCGGGTTCGTCGGCCAGACATTCCATCAGTTCGGGACAGGAAAGCGCTGGCGGCACATCTTTGTGCAACTGAACTTCGAGCGTAGCACCTTTTCTCTTGCCAATGGCTTTTCTCATCTCAGCGTTCAGCGGCATAATAAAGTTGCCTTTCCCCATGGGCAACAGGCATATCCCTTTGAACTGCCACTGATCGAGTTTGCCCTTTACATAAAATGATTTTTTGTTGCCCGGGAAAATCTCCTGTGCAACATCGGCGGGGATTTCGATATAGGTCCAGCCGGTTTTTTCACCCTGTTCTTCGAAACGTTGTATGGTTGCCTTGAAAGCCATGTGCGAAAGTTATATTGTTTTTCGGGCAGAATGAATAATTTTAGCCCTATTTTCCTGCATATATGTTTGAATTTCACAAGGACCGGAAGCAATATTTTGATATCCAGGTAGAGAATGCGCGGCAATACGTACTTCCTTTTATTGAAGCGAAGTTCCCGATAAAGCCGGGAATGCGCGTGCTGGAGATTGGTTGTGGTGAAGCCGGTGTACTCAAGGCTTTTATTGACCGTGGCTGCATCGGGGTAGGTGTGGAGTTTGACGCGCCGCGTATTGAGAACGCGAAAATATGGCTTGCGCCCGAAGTGGCCAATGGCAGAATCCGTTTCGTTACCAAAGATATTTACCAGGCCGATGTGGAACAGGATCTTCACGGAGCCTTCGATATTATTGTGCTGAAAGATGTGATCGAACATATTTTCGACCAGGAGAAACTTATCGCCTGGATGAAGACCTTCCTCGCCCCGGGTGGCGTGATCTTTTTCGGGTTTCCGCCCTGGATGATGCCCTTCGGTGGACACCAGCAGATTTGCCAGAGCAAATTGCTCTCTAAGTTACCCTGGTACCACCTTTTGCCCCGGCCTCTTTACAAAGGTTTGCTGAAAGCTTTTGGAGAGAATACCAAAGAATTACTTGAAATCTACGATACAAGCATCACCATAGAGCAGTTCGAACGTATTTCGAAGAAAACAGGGTATGAAATCGTGCATAAGCTGCATTACTTCATTAACCCGATCTACCAATGGAAGTTTGGCTGGAAACCACGCGTGCAAAACAACCTGGTAAGCAGGATACCCTGGTTCAGGAACTTCGTAACCACCTGTGTATTTTACCTTATTAAAGACAAAACTACTTAGCAGGAACCTCTTTCAATAGTAGCTTTACCCCGGTTGCAATGGCTTTCTCCACACGATCGTCTCTGTTGGGAATGATTTCACGGGCCACGCCGTCCCATACCCGTTGGTTGGTGTTTCGGTCCACAAGATCAACGGTAACCGTTCCTTCCCGGTAAGTACCAACGGGCACTTCTTCAGATTTCCAGGAATAGTTCCGCTGACCGATATACCTTGGGGCATCCGTACGGAAATCCGTTTGACGCGTTTGTGTTTTTTCCTCCACCACGATCCCGATATTGAAGAGCAGATCGGGATTTGTGTTGGTGCGGGTATATCCTTTTGCTTTCATTTCCTGTTCAATGGCGTATTCCATAGATTTTGTCCGTGAAGAAAATTTGGTGGAAAGCGTATCACCAGAGGCATCCAATTGGTAGAAGTCGAAGGTTTTGTATTGGGTAAAATCGGCGCCGGGAGCAAGTTGTGAACTTATTCTTGCTGAGGGAGCACATTGGCAGAGGATGCAGCATACTGCAAAAAGAAGTTGTTTCATAGTGCTGTTTTAAGGTTTGTTGATAACATACGTGCACAAAAAAGGTTGAGCCTTCCGGCCCAACCCTTCGTTTACTTACTAACCCGGCCACACCGGTAAAAACCGGCAGTGGAGTATCTTCATTTATTTTGAGCCGTGGTGTTCCGGAGGCCGTAACAAGTCATTCGGCTACCGTAGCCATCGTTATGACCCGGAGTTCCAGGGCAACACTTTATGCTTAACTGCTTATTGTTATTGCTCAACTTCTAATTTTGCCTGGTGCTTACTGCGCAACAGCGGCTGCGGCAGAAACCGCACCAGCAGCAGCTTCAGCGATCTTCGCCCTTATCTTACCTTCAATCTCATTGGCGAGTTCGGGGTTATCGCGCAGCAGGTTCTTTACAGAATCCCTGCCCTGGCCTAGCTTGTTGGAATCATAACTGAACCAGGAACCGCTTTTCTGCACCACGCCCATTTCAACACCCATATCAATAATCTCACCCAATTTAGATATTCCTTCACCGAAGATGATGTCAAACTCAGCCTGGCGGAAAGGAGGCGCAACTTTGTTCTTTACAATTTTCACCTTCACCCTGTTCCCGATGGCTTCATCACCATCCTTAATCTGTGATATCCTGCGGATATCTATCCTTACCGAAGCGTAAAACTTCAGCGCGTTACCACCGGTTGTGGTTTCGGGGTTACCGAACATTACACCGATTTTCTCGCGGAGCTGGTTAATGAATATGCAGATGGTGTTCGTTTTGGCGATGGTAGCGGTGAGCTTACGCAGTGCCTGGCTCATCAGACGCGCCTGAAGGCCCATCTTGCTGTCGCCCATTTCGCCTTCCAGTTCTCCTTTCGGTACGAGCGCGGCAACTGAGTCGATCACCACCACATCCAGCGCGCCGGATAAGATCAGCCTGTCGGCGATCTCGAGGGCCTGCTCTCCGTAGTCGGGTTGAGAGATCAGGAGGTTGTCCACATCCACACCCAGTCTGCGGGCATAAGAACTATCAAAAGCATGTTCGGCATCTATTATTGCACACATGCCACCTTTCTTCTGCGCTTCAGCAATCACGTGTGTGGCGATGGTTGTTTTACCAGAAGATTCCGGTCCGTAAATTTCCACGATACGGCCGCGGGGCAGCCCGCCTATGCCCAATGCGGTATCCACACCGATGGAGCCGGTGGAAACCGTTTCAATCTGTTGCTCCCCTTTTTCATTCATCATCATCACGCTTCCTTTCCCAAAATCTTTATCGATCTTGTCCATCGTCAGCTTGAGCGCTTTCAGTTTTTCCGCATTTGACATATTATCCGTTTTTCTTTTTTAATGGGTTAGTAAAAATTCACTGCTGATCAAAATTACCACTTGCCTGCTTCCGGCAAGGCCAAATTATCAACACTAAATTATTTAGCAAATCTAATCCTAATTATTTTAGGAAACAAATTTTTTTGCCTGTTATTTCACCTACCGGGGAGGGAGAAAAACACCGTATGTCTTTCTGCTATACATATTTTAAATGTATGTTCTTTGCTTTCAAATTTTAATGTAGGTTTGCTCCTAAAGTTTTAAACCCATGAAGTTCATCGTTTCATCTTCGGCTTTACTGAAACATTTACAACAGATCAGCGGCGTTATCAACGCAAATACGGTATTGCCCATCCTGGAAGACTTTCTTTTCGAGGTGGATAAGAACAAACTGAACGTGGTGGCCACCGATCTGGAAACGGTAATGCGCATCAGCCTGGAGATCGAGGCCCGTGAATCAGGACGCATCTGTATCCCCGCCAAGATCCTGATGGATTCGCTTAAAAATATTCCCGATCAGCCCCTCACTTTCACCATCGATAAGAATTATTCCGTTGAAATTACCAGCGATAACGGTAAATACAAGGTAATGGGTGAGAATCCGGATAATTTCCCGAAAGAGCCGGTAGCTGATGATACCACGTCTTTCACCATGACGAGTTCCGGTTTGGTAACTGCCATCAACAAAACGCTTTTTGCGGTGAGCACGGACGATCTTCGTCCCGCGATGACCGGCGTTTTCTTCGAACTGGATAAAACCGGCCTGCAATTCGTTGCCACCGACGCGCACCGCCTTGTTCGATATAAAAGAACGGATGTTGTTACGCCAAAGGCCGACTCATTCATCGTTCCCAAAAAACCGCTCAACCTGCTGAAGGCCGCATTGCCGGACAACGCCGACGAGATCACGGTTTCTTACAACAGCAACCACCTTTTCGTGGTGCATGGCTCCACACAGATGGTGTGTCGCCTGATCGATGCACGTTTCCCCGATTACAAAGTGGTGATCCCTGCTGATAACCCCTACAAACTGATGGTGCTGAAATCCGACTTCCAGAGCGCCCTGCGCCGCGTGAGTGTTTTCAGTAACAAAAGCACCAACCAGGTGGCCCTTACCATCAGCGGGAACGAACTCCAACTGGCTGCGCAGGATGTGGATTTCTCCTTTGAAGGAAATGAGAGAATGCACTGCCAGTACGACGGAGAAGACCTCCAGATCGCCTTTAACGCGCGATTCCTGATTGAAATGCTGAATGCCGCTGATACCCAGGAAGTGGTGATGGAACTTTCCACCCCCACCAAAGCCGGGATCATTAAACCCGCTGAAAACGCGGAAAATACCGAATTGCTGATGCTGGTAATGCCGTTGATGCTGAACAATTAAATGTCAACCCAATCCAACTGTAAAGGGGTTCCGGCAACGGAACCTCTTTTTTTTGTAAATTACCGGACACGATTCCTGCCATGAACACCTTCATCGAATATTTCCAGACACTGGAGCAACGCCCTATGGAACGCATGTTGTTCCTCGTGAGCGGTATGTTGCTCTTGTGGCTGATAGAAGGGGCAATCCCACTACTGCTGCTTCAATACCGCAAAACAAAATGGCGGCACGCTGCTGTAAACTTCTCTTTTACCGTAATGCACCTTGTATTGCACACCGGTTTCGCAATCCTGATCGTTCTCCTGAGCGACGGCTGTTCAGCGAAAAACTTCGGTATTGTTCATTGGCTCGAAACACCTGTCTGGCTCACTATTCTGATCGCCGTGCTTACCCTCGATTTTTTCGGCGGATGGCTCGTTCATGTTACCGAACACAAAGTGCCATGGATGTGGCGGTTTCATGTGATCCATCACGCAGACAACAATGTGGACGTAACCACCGGCTTGCGTCACCATCCGGTGGAAAGCGTTTTTCGCGGCGTTTTTTTCCTCGCGGGTGTTGTGGTGTCGGGAGCGCCCATGTATGCGGTGATGATTTACCAGACCTTTCTTGTGCTGGCCACACAGTTCACCCACGCGAATATCAGTTTGCCCGGCAAACTGGATCGCGTCCTCAGCTTCATTTTTGTTTCTCCCAATATGCACAAGGTGCACCACCATTGGAAACAACCTTATACCGACTCCAATTACGGGGCGGTTTTCGCGATCTGGGACCGGCTGCTCGGCACCTTCTTACGACTTCATCCTTCTAACATCAGGTATGGCCTGGACCGGTATTACCCGAATGAGGAAGATGAAAACTTTTCAGGATTAATGAAAGCGCCATTCCGGAAGCAGTAGTTCATTATTTTTACGGCATGAAAACCATTGCCATGATCCCGGCGCGTTATGCCGCCACACGATTTCCCGCCAAACTGATGCAAACACTGGGTGATAAAACCATCATCCGGCATACCTATGATAATACGGTAGCCACCGGACTGTTCGATGAAGTGTGGGTGGTAACCGACAGCGATATTATTTTTGAAGAGATCAGCGCGAACGGCGGAAACGTACGCCGCAGCATCCACGAACACGAAAGTGGCAGCGACCGCATCGCGGAAGCCGTGGCCGATATGGATGTTGAAATTGTACTGAACGTGCAGGGTGATGAACCCTTCGTGAACAAGGACGCACTCGCCCGCCTGCTGAACGCCTTCAAGGGAGAAGAAGGACAGCAAGTGCAGGTCGCTTCCATGATGGAAGTGATGGATGATCCCGAAAGAATACAAAACCCCAACAACGTAAAAGTGGTGGTGGACCAGCACAACAACTCGCTGCTTTTTTCACGCAGTGTTATCCCTTTCCCGCGCAACAACGATATTTCAATCATCCATTACCAACACAAAGGGGTGTACGCTTTCAGGAAAACTGCCCTCATGAAGTTCACGTCCTGGCCCATGACCCCACTCGAAGAAGCCGAAAAAATCGAATGCCTCCGTTACCTGGAACATGGCATCCAGCTCAAAATGGTGGTGGTGGAAAAAATGGGCATCAACATAGATACACCACAAGACCTCGAAAAAGCGAGAGAAATGATTTGACCGAACGCCCGGCTTGTTGTATTCCTTAACTTTATCTCATGCGGTACACTGATTATATCAACCTTGTGCTTCCCATTTTTAATACGAGGCGCACAAGGGAAATCCTGAATGTAAATCCCGTTCAGCCCACCACACGGATCGATGCGCCCGAAGTGCGGATTTCCGTTTACGAGTTCAATGCGCATGAATTCAGGGAGCACCTGTTTACCGATATCAACGAATGCATCCGCTTTGCACACAATGGAAAGCATGTGCACTGGATCAATATTGATGGCATACGAAAAGCAGATATAGCAAGAGTTTGCCAGGATTTCCGCGTGCACCCGCTGTTGGAAGAAGATATCCTAAGCCTTGGTCAGCGGCCGAAAATGGATGAAATTGATGATGTACTTTTCTGCCTGCTCAACATGCTATACTTCAATGAAACGGCAGGCTCCGTGGAGCAGGAACAGATCAGCATCGCGTTGGGCAAACACTTCGTGATCTCATTCCAGGAAGATCCTTCCAGGGATGTGTTCGATCCGTTGCGTGAAAAACTGAAAATTCCTTCCAGCAAAATCAGGAACGCGGGCGCAGATTATGTTTGTTACACCATGCTGGACCTGATCGTGGATAATTATTTCCTGGTCATGGAAAAGCTGGGCGATAAAATTGAAGCGATAGAAGAAGAGGTAATCCGAAACAGCAATACGAAGAGCCTGGCACGCATTAACCGGCTCCGCAAGGAACTCATCGTGCTGAAAAGAAATATCGCACCCGTACGGGAACTGATTCATGGTTTCGTTCGGAGTGAAAGCGACTTACTGGCCGAACGCACCACGAAATACTTCAAAGATATTTACGACCATATTGTGCAGGCGAACGACCTCGCTGAAAACTACCGTGATGTAATGATCAACCTCCAGGACCTGTATGTAAGCAATGTGAACCTGAAGATGAACGAGGTAATGAAAGTAATGGCCATCGTAACCTGCCTCATGGCTCCGGCTACCGTGATCGGTGGTATCTTCGGGATGAATTTTGACCGGATACCTTACCTCCATCATCAGAACGGTTTTTACATCGCGATGAGTCTGATGGTATTGGTCCCGATATGGATGTTATGGATATTTAAAAAGAGAGGCTGGTTTTAAACGGCCCCACCGGGTTTCTTTTTAAAGATGGGAACGGTGCTGCAGGGTTCTCCATACATAATACTTTTAGCGACGGGGCGTAATTTCTTGGTGGCTTCCAGGTAAGCGAACGGACCAATTTCCACGTCTCCGCAGCCTTTTACCACCACACGCTTGTCGGTGAAATCATCTGCTGACAACTCAGCTATATTGCGCAACAGGAGCGTTTTTTTCATTTCTTCTTCGGTACCAAAAAACACCTCCTTCGCAACAGGTTGCAGATAGACCGTAATCAGCATATAGGCCCAAACGGGGATGATCGCGTCGGCAGAACAGGTCACCGCTACATTTTTCCCCTCATAAACACTCCAGTCGAGGGATTGGAGCGCGGCACGGAAATCTTTCTCTTTCAGGATCAGTTCCATAAAAAGATACCCCTTGATATCGAATACCGCGATCTCCTCTTTGGGAAGATACTGCTCCAGGTCAAGGGTCAGAATACCACTTTCGGCCACCTTATTTACAAATACTTCACTCATGTTCTTTATTTCGATATACAAATATAGGGCATTTTAAAAGTTGGGGCGGCAATGTGGTGTTAATCTTGCTGTCAGCGAATGGTATCAATCAGCGGTTGCATCCATTTTCCCTGTGAGGAGCCTGCGGTGCTGTTGAATAGAAATATGAGCGCTTTCTTTTTTACCGGGTTGAAAATAAGGTAAGAACCGAACCCGCCTGTTTTGCCATTGTGGGTGATCAGTTCATCTGAACCCTCTTTTTTCAGGAGGAACCAGCCCAACCCGATGGCCGGATCGGAAGCCGTTTGTTGGTGCGTAAGTTTTATAGCCGCGAAGCCCGGGGCTTTTTCATCCCATTGTGCCCGGGTATATTTAACGAGGTCAACCATATTGGAACGGATGGCACCCGCTGCCTGGAAAGCGGCCAGGTTCCAGGGCTGGGTAATGTTCCCGGCATCGTTATGGCCGGAAGCCAGGCGGGACTTCGTTTTTTCGTCAATGGTAATGGTGGTATGCGTCATCTTCAAAGGACCAGTGATCATTTTTTGTAAGAGTTGCTCATAAGGTGCTCCCGCAACATTTTCGATGAGGTTACCCAATAAACCCACTGCGAGGTTGGAATACTGGAACTTAGTTCCGGCACTGCGGTAGGGTTTGAAATGGTTCAGAAAACTCATGAGCATTGCTTTCGAATAATGGGCAAATGGATCCTGCATATTGAAGCCTGGTGTCAAAGCCAGTGTTGGCGGCACTTCCGGGTATCCGGAACTATGGTTGCTTAAGGATACAACCGTGATGGCCGTATCTTTAAAAACCTGCGGCTTTACTGAATCAGGAAGGTATTTGTTGATCGGATCATTCAACTTCATCCTACCCTGCAATACCAATTGCGCCAGCATATTGGCCGTGAATGTTTTGGTGATAGAGCCGATCTCGTAAATGGTCAGGCTATCAGGCATTGGTTCATTCGAATCACTGTAGTTGTAAAAGCTGGTTTTGTCGTTATCAATGAACGCTACGCTAACGCCTTTTGTACCGGGGATCGAGAGGTATTCCTTCAACTGTTTGTCGGCAAGCGAATCAACCCTGGTACGCATCGGGTTGGCCGCACTAATTCCGGTGTTTTTCTTTTCCCCGTTGAAGGGTGCGAAAAAATACCCTTCAATTTTAGCGGAATCATCAACATAAAGGTCAAGTATGAGTCTCATGGAACTTGTTTCCACGAGGTACTTTCCATTTTTTCCGGTTGTCGATCTTTTATTGCTGCTTTTCCATTCCCCGAGTTGGTCCTTCAGCATTTTATGTGTTTCCCTGAATTTTTCTGGCGGAACGGCTTTTAAAAAATTCGGGCTCAGCAGGGTCATGAATGAATCGGCGCTTTCCCTGTTGTGGAAACGTTGCATCTGTTCTACCAGGCGGTTCCAGGGAATGGAGTCGGGTATATTCGCTTTGCTGTTAATGGCGATGAAAGAACAGATAAGGATAAGCGTTCTGCGCATGGCGATTCATTTGAAATGAAGGAAAGATAATCCAGGAATCCCCTGTTGGTCAGACTTTCCTTGACAGATACGCCTGGTAATCCGGCACCTGCGTATTGTATTCCTGGTGCATTAATGGAGAAGTGAGCATAAAATCGGCCGTGGCACGGTCACAAGCCATCGGGATATTCCATACCACGCCCAGGCGCAACAAGGCTTTGATGTCCGGATCGTGGGGCTGAGGTTCCATGGGATCCCAGAAGAAGATGAGCACATCCACTTCCCCCTGTGCGATCATGGAGCCGATTTGCTGGTCGCCGCCAAGGGGACCGCTCATCAGTTTACGCACGGGGCGATCCAATTCTTCTTCCATCATTTTACCTGTGGTGCCTGTGGCATACAATTCGTGACGCGCCAGGGCGGCTTTGTTGTATTTGGCCCATTCTATAAGGTCCTTCTTTTTATTGTCGTGCGCCACGAGGGCGATGCGTTTCCGTGCGTTAAGGGTTCTGATCGTCTGCATGTTCATTTTTTGTGAAGTCTAAAGATACAGAACTCTCCGGCGAACATAAAGGCTGGTTTGCTGTAATTTGCAGATACAAATATCACGTTATGGAAAGAAGAACATTGGGCACATCAGCAGTAAAAGTTACCCCGATCGCTTATGGCGCCTGGGCCATCGGAGGATGGATGTGGGGCGGAGCGGATGAACAAGAGGCCATTGAAGCCATCAAAGCATCACTCGAAAACGGCATCACCACCATTGATACTGCGCCAGTTTACGGTTTTGGCAGAAGTGAGGAACTGGTTGGAAAAGCATTGGAAGGAGTACCGCGCGATCGATATGAATTGCTTACCAAATTCGGGCTCAACTGGGAAACCCCTGAAGGAGAGTATTTCTTCGATACAAAAAGCAACGAAGGCGCTCCGCTGAAAATTTATAAGTACTCCTCTAAAAAGCGCGTGATCGAAGAATGTGAAGCCAGCTTAAAAAGGCTCAGCACAGATTATATCGACCTGCTCCAGATTCATTGGCCCGATGCCACCACACCTGTCGCCGAAACCATGGAAGCATTGGAAACATTGCAGCAGCAGGGAAAGATTCGTGCCGGCGGGGTTTGTAATTATAACGCCGCATTGGTATCTGAAGCGCTCTCCACTTACCGCATCGCTTCCAACCAGGTTCCATACAGTATGCTGAACCGGGATATTGAAGCGGAAGTTGTTCCACAGGCTTTGAAAGAAAACATCAGCATCATCGCCTACAGTCCGTTGCAAAGGGGTCTGCTCACAGGAAAGATTAAACGCGATCACGTTTTCGGAGAAGGCGATAGCCGGGAGGGTAATAAATACTATACCCCAGAAAATGTAGACCGCGCAAATGCCATGCTGGCGCAACTTCGTCCTATTGCAGAAGGATACAATGCAACGCTGGCACAGCTTGTGTTGAACTGGACCATGAACCAGCCCGCGATTGGTTGTGTGCTGGCCGGCGCGCGGAACGCGCAACAGGTGAAAGACAATGCAGGTGCGTTGAGGTTTAAGATTTCCCTGGGAGATATGGAGAAAATATCCGGGATCGTGAAGAGTGTGGAGCTGGTGTGAGGGCTGGGGATAGTAATATTTTTTTCACGCCAAGACGCAAGGGAGCAAGGACGCAAGGCGTTGTTTGTGTTTGGTCCGTTTCTGTTTTTTGTTGATTTATGCCACGCAATTGCTTCGTACCTCGCAACGCGGAGACGCAACGTTAAAGCACTATTTAATTTCGGGTTGATGTATTTGGAGAAGATGATGTTTTCTTTTCAATATAGAAGAAGTGGTATAAACATCATGATTTGTGATAAAGTAAATAGAGTCGGCCCTCTGCTTCTGTGAAGAATGAAGCAGTGCTCCTACGAGTATAAAGCAGGATGTCCTGGCCTAAAATTACTAATAAACACACAGCAAGAAGCTCAATCAGCGTCTAACCTTGCGCCTACGAGGCACGAAGCAGCCCGTCGTTGCGAGAAATATTCAATCCTAAAAATTAAGCCGCAACAATACAAACAAGGCTTTACGTCCTTGCTCCATTGCGCCGTGTGCTGCTTGGCAGCACACGATTGCGGGAAAAATAAAAACGCCCCATCAGGGGCGTTTTCTTTCACTCAATATAATACGATTCTTCCTTAGAAGAACTTAGACCTGTTATCTTTAATAGTAGCGGATTTTCTCAGTCCTTCCAATGCGGAACGGCCACCAAATTGTTTCATCTGCATTTGTGCGGATTCCTTCATTTGCTGTGGGTTCATCGCATCGTTTCCTTTGGCACCGATGCTCTCAGTTTTAACCGCGAATACGCCGGAAGTTCCGTTGATGAGCGGAGATATCTTATTAATATTCGCTTTGTTGAAGGCCATACCTACGAGCTTGGGTTCAGAACCTGCGCCCTGTACAAAAGTGCTGGCGAAGGATACGCTGTCTGCACGCAATACCTGTGTACCTGAAGCACCTGCGATGGCTTCGAGGGTGGCGGCGTTGCCAAGTTTCTTACGGATTTCTTCCGCTTTCTTTTCGTTGCGGACGAATATTTCCACCAACGGACGGGCTTTGGCCGCAGACATGGTTCCTTCGGCATTTACTTCAGTTAACGCGGCTACCACATATTTATCACCAACATTCACGGGTTCCAGCACATCACCTTTATCGGCTCCGAAAACCTTCTGAACCAGTTCTCTGGAAGGACCAACACCTGGAATAGCGAAATCATTCTCTTTAATATCCGCTGCCACAAATTCCTGCAGTGCTTGTTTTTTCACATTATCCTTAAAAGAAGAAAGGGAACGTGCGTCTCCGGCGAACTGGGTGGCCGCATTGCTCGCAGTGGTTTCTGTTTCGTTGCTGGCAAGAATGGGTTTTGCGAGATAAGCTATCTTATAAGCCGTCTCAAAGTTTTTCTGGCTGATTACCTCTATATAGTGGTAACCAAATTGTGTTTTCACCACTTTCTTGTCGCCGGCTGCACCATAGAATACTGTTTCCGCAAACTCTTTTGCCAGGCTGGCGAAGTTGAGGGAGGAAAATTCATATTCACCACCGTTAGACTTGCTGCCTGGGTCATCACTGTATTTTTCAGCGAGGGCTTTAAAATCAGCACCAGCCTTAATGGCGCCTGCAATGCTGTCGATTTTTGCTTTGGCAGAAGAATCAGGCAATCCGGTTTGGGTGCTGATCAGTATGTGACGGCATTTTACGCTATCCGGAATGCTGCGGGAGCTGAGCATTTTGGCGTACACAAAATTTCCACCATCCAGGTAAGGACCATAAATCTGGCCAGGGGCCAGTGACCGAATGGTGTCCGCATTCACCACCTGAAGTTTGGACTTCAGTACATACCCATCGAAGAAGGGGCTTTCGGTACCAACCCTGTTCAGGAATTGCTCCGTTTCAGGCGTGGTGGTAAATTCTTCTTTCAGCTGCTGGATCTGCGCGAGTGTTTCGGCAGTATCTTTTCCGGAAGGGGCAGCATCGAAGGCAACATATACGATGCTTCTTGTTTTCTCTTGTTTGTATTGTTCTTTGTGTGCGCTTACATATTTATTAATGTCATCATCAGAAACTTTTACGGTAGAATCTGAAACGGTGGCATAAGGCACATTCACAAAGGAGATGTTAGCGATAGCACTGTTATCGCTGGCCATTTTATCGATCATCCATTTAGGCACGTAAGAAGCGGAGGAAACCAGGGAAAAATATTTTTCCTGGAGCCTGCTTTTGCCGATGGCGGGAATGTATTGTTCCGCAAACTGCTTGGCCTGTGGTGTATTTTTCTGAGACTTCAGGTTACGGATTGCAGCTTTCAGCGCTTCTCCGTCGAACTGGCCGGTTTCAGGATTCGTGAATTGCTGGCGGAGGTCTTGGGGAGGATTGTCTCCAAAGAACATATCGTTCAGTTCTTTAGGGCTCACCTGCATACCGAGTTCTTTTGTTTCGGCGGTCAGGAGTTCTTCACCAATAAACTGGTTCCAAACATTCTCACGGATCGTTTGACGGGTAGATTCATTAACGGGCATTCCGGACTGCGCATACTGCGCTTCCTGGGCGTCCACCATTTTCTGGAATTCCACATAATCCACTTCTCTTCCGTTTACTTTACCAATAGTAGTGGACTGGCTTCCCATTCCTCCACGGCCTGAAAAGGCATCCTGCAGAATGAAGGCGATCAAGCTGATGGCAATGATCACAATCATAATCACTGCGGCACGGTCTCTGATAGTCTGAATAATCGACATAATCGTTGTATGTATTACTTTTTTGAGTGAGGGGCAAATATAGATAAAAAAGAATATTCACAAATTGTGGAAAACACCGGGTACCCATCCGTATTTTAACGGTACTTTTCGGATATCCACATCGGGTGTGAATGAACCTGTTTTCCTGTGGATAAACCCCGGTTCCGAACCTTCCGGACGTGGAAACAGGTGGAATAAATACCGGGTTTTTTGAGCCGGTTCAGCTTCTTTAGAAATACCGCACCAATTATCAAGGCTTCATTCACACCAAAAATGGAAGGAAAGCGCAAAAAAGTTCCGGGCACCTGTTTTGAGTCCACAGTTGGGGATAAGCCACTCAAAAGCACGTTTTTACTGGAAAGCTAAATGTGAATGAGATGTGGAAATTAGTGGATAAACCCAGTACCTTTGCAATTCCAAATATTTTAAAAATAATCTTTCCACGAATCCACAACCATAATAGTAATAGTGGGTTAATTAAAAAAGATAACTAATAATATATACTATGGAAGTTTTGAACATGGAAAAAGCGGTGGCCGAAGTTTCGAAAAAGGGTTTCCTGGATGTGGAGGTGGACCCAACGCTTGACCTGTTTGCGGAGATCGAAAAGCTGAAGAAAGAAAAGAACGCCATATTGCTCGCGCACTATTACCAGGAACCGGATATCCAGGATGTGGCCGACTACATCGGGGATAGCCTGGGCCTGGCGCAACAGGCGGAGAAAACCAATGCCGATATTATTGTTTTCGCCGGCGTGCATTTTATGGCTGAAACAGCGAAGATCCTGAATCCTTCCAAAAAAGTATTGCTGCCCGATCTGAA
>CAMLRX010000015.1 GCA_946482545.1 uncultured Flavihumibacter sp.
TTGAAAGATGCGTTGCGTGCAGCGGTGAGCAGGTAGCCTTTCAAACCGGTATGCAACTCCAATGTGTTTCTTTTCAGCCACAACTGGTGCAATACATCGGAAGCGATCTCTTCCGCTTCTTCGTAGTGGCCGCAGTAATGGTGCGCATGATCGCGCAGCTCCGGAAAATATTTCACGAAAAGGATCTCGTACGAACGGTGATCGCTCTGCTGAACAGCATCCCATAAAAGTTCATCTATCCCCTGCACCATTGTATATGTTCTTTTCCCGGAAATATTTCCGGTTAAAAGACACGAATTTGCCCCGTTATTTATACTGTACCGTGTTATGAAAATATTAAGCGTGATGCCCGCCGTTTCAGTATTTTTTCCTAACTTGAATACAGTCCTCGTCAACCAACCTTCTGCGAATGCTTCTGGAAAACGCACCTTATTCTCATGATAAAGCGAAACTGTATGATCTTTTATTGGATAATACGGACGAAGGCTTTGTGCTTATAGACCAGGCATTCAATATTGTGGCCATCAATAAGGCCGGAGTAGACAGAATCAAAGAAATTTTTTCCAAAGAAGTGTCGGCAGGCGTCTCCATGTTCCATTTCACCAAACCCGATCGGTTGCCTTTTATCCGGGAGGTGTATGCGCGCGTATTTCGTGGGGAGCAGGTCAGCTACCAGGTTACGGCACACACGCTTAACGGACTGAGAAAGACATTTTCCATTTCATCAAGGCCGGCTTTCGAAAAAGACGGTACTGTTTTCGGCGCACTCATCAATACAAAGGATGTGAGCCAGGAAGTGGAGCGTGTATATGAACAGGAGATCGCACTGGGTATTTCTTCCATCTTCACCAATAATCAGTTGCTGTCCGATGCGCTCAATCACCTGCTGCAACTGCTTTGCAGGGAATACAAGCGGGATGCGGCGGAAATATGGATCAGCAATATTGATGGGTCTGCTTTGTTGCGGAAGGCAAGCGCACACTGCATTGAAGAAGGGCCAATGCTTTCCTTTGAAAAAGGCAAGGGGCTTCCGGGCGCCTGCTGGGCGGAACAGCAGGTCATTTATGTATCAGACCTGCAACGGGATGCGCTTTTCAAGAGAAAAGCATTCGCTAAAACCAATGACTTTGCTACCGCAGAGGCCATTCCTATCGTAAACATGGGCGATACCACTGCAGTGCTGGTGTTTTTCCAGAAGCAGGAACATAAGCCCGGAAACACGATCCCGGTTTCTATCCTGTTTCATACGGGCAATGAAATCAGGCGGAAAGATGCGGAGGACCGTCTCAACAGGTTTTTTGAACTTTCTCCCGATGTTTTTTCTATAGCGGGCACCGATGGCTACTTCAAGATACTCAACGCCTCCTTTCCCAGAATGCTTGGTTATACTATGGAAGAAGTGTTATCGGTATCGTATTATGACCTGATACACCCCGATGACCTGAAGTCAACAGAAGTGCTGGTGGATGAACTGGCGGGCGGACTTCAATCCAACTACTTTGAGAATCGGTTCCGTGCGAAGGACGGCAGCTACCGCTGGTTCGCCTGGACTTCTACCTCGCTCGAAGAGGAAGGACTCATATTCGGGGTAGCCAAAGATATTACAGAGAAGAAAAAGTCGGAGCAACTTTACCGCGACCTGAACGCCACCCTTGAAAAAAGGGCAAAGGAACTCGCGGCCTCCAACGCGGAACTGGAGCGCTTCGCTTATGTGGCCTCCCATGATCTTCAGGAACCTTTACGCATGGTGAGCAGTTTTCTTCAACTGCTTCAGAAAAAATACAACAATCAGCTCGATGATACGGCGCACCAATACATTCACTTCGCGGTGGATGGCGCCGAAAGAATGAAAAAACTGATCCTGGACCTCCTCGCCTATTCAAGGGTAGGAACCAACAGTGAGGAACATACGTTTGTTGACATGAACCAGGTGTTCAGCGAGGTGAAAAATTATTTCACCAACACCATTCAGGAATTGAATGCAGATTTACACGCACAACAACTTCCCATCGTTAAGGGGAATGCCACACAAATCAAGCAGGTGGTGCAGAACCTGGTGGGCAATGCGCTCAAATACCACGGGGAAGCAGCACCGAAAATTTTGATAAATAGCAAAGAATTGAACGGAGAATGGATATTTTGCGTGGAAGACAACGCAATTGGCGTTGATCCGCGATTCGCGGAAAAAATATTTATTATCTTTCAACGGCTCCACAACAGCAGCGAATACGAGGGAACAGGGATCGGACTGGCCATTGCCAGAAAGATCGTGGAAAAACACGGCGGAAAAATATGGGTGGAACCCAATACGCCTTCAGGAAGTAAATTCTATTTCAGTATCAGAAAATAAAACCTTGTTCCATGCACACGGATGAAATAAAGATATTACTGGTAGAAGACAATGAAGGCGATGTTATACTCACCCTCGAGGCCCTGAAAGAGGGCCGTATAAAAAATTCCGTGAACGTGGTACGCGATGGTGAACAGGCGATCTTCTATCTCGACAAAAAAGAAGGATATGCCGATGCCATCACACCCGACCTCATTCTGCTCGATATTAACCTGCCGCGCATCGATGGACTGGAAGTACTCAGTTACATCAAACAATCCGAATCGTTGAAAACAATTCCCGTGGTCATGCTCACTACATCATCTTCCAGGAATGATATTCAGAGCGCTTACGCATCCTACGCCAATTGTTACATCACCAAACCCGTAGATTTCAACAAATTCATGGACGTTATAGGATCGATTGAGCATTTCTGGATATCACTGGTAAAATTGCCCACCCACTAATTGTTGCCGTAATGCTGCCCGATAACCTGCATATCCTTGTTGTAGAAGACAATCCAGGCGATTTTTTCCTCGTCCGGGAATACCTGCGTGAATTCCATCCCCATTTCAATATTGTACAGGCTTTTACGCTTGCAGAAGCCCGCCTGCAGGTGAAAAAGGTTTCCGTGGACCTCATCCTGCTGGACCTTTCTCTTCCGGATAGCAGCGGAATGGAGTCTATTAAAGAAATGATCAGCTTCGCAGAAAATATCCCGGTAATCGTACTCACTGGTTTCGCCAACAAAAACTTCGGCATCGATACACTGGGGCTCGGCGTGCAGGATTATCTTGTGAAAGGAGAGATCAACGGCTCCATGCTGGAAAAAAGCATCTCTTACAGCTTCGAAAGAAAGAAATACATTGAGGACCTTAAGATCAGCAACGACAGGTACAGTTACGTGAGTAAAGCCACTTCTGATGCCATCTGGGATTGGGACCTGGTTTCCAATGAAATTTATTACAACATCAGTTATTACCGCCTTTTCGGTTACGCATACAGCGCGGGTTCCCAGCCCATATCTTCCTGGAAAAAACTGATTCACCCGGAAGATGTGGACCGCGTATCCATCAGTATTGAAGAGAAGTTGAGCGCGCCAGGGGCCGACAATACCTGGAAAGAAGAGTATCGTTACCTGAAAGCCGATGGATCTTACGCCTACGTGTTCGATCGTGCTTATATTGTTTACGATGCCCACGGCACACCCGTGCGGATGGTGGGTGCCATGCAGGATATTACCCGGGAGAAAGAAGAAGAAGCGCGCAGGTTGCAGGAAGAGGCGGAAAGGCAGAAAGAAATCCTTCAAACCATTATCCGCACCCAGGAAAAGGAACGCTACCATTTTGGAAGGGAACTGCACGACAACATCATCCAGATACTCGCCGTATGCCAGATATACCTGGACATGTTGCTTAAAGGTGAAGCGCAGCGTGATTTCCTGGAAAAGAGTCACGAAAATATACAGTTGGCCATAAGGGAAATACGCACCTTGTCCCATCAACTGGCGCCAGCCACCTTTAGTGAACATTCTTTGGTGGCTGCCGTAAATGAAATGGCAGAACATATATCGGCCTCGGGTAAATACAGGGTGAATGTTGACTATTCCAATTTTAAAACGGAAGAAGTTCCCGAAGAAGTGAAGCTGACGCTTTTCAGGATCATCCAGGAACAAATCAACAATATCCTGAAACATGCAGATGGCAGCGAAATAGAAATCGTCATTATTCAGCAGCCGGACAACAAAATAAAACTAGGGGTGCGCGACAACGGCAAAGGGCTTAAGTCCGGAAGTGCTACTACAGGCATCGGGCTTTCCAATATCCGGAACCGGATCAGTTTGTACAATGGCAGGATGAACCTCCGCTCCGCTCCTGGTGCAGGCTGCGAACTGGAGGTGGTGCTGGAATACTGATTTTCCCGGCTTATTTCTTGCTCCGCTTGCTTTCCAGGTATTTACCATGAATAATTTCTCCCATGGGTTTTTCATATACCTTACTCTCCACCCATGAAATCACATCGAGGTAAGCGAAAGCCCTGGTTTCGAAGCGGTTCTTCTCCAGGTGTTTGATGTTGTGCAGGAATTTCTCCAGTTCCGGCTTCAGTTTCCGTGGCGATACGTTGAAGTTGTGCCGCAGGAACCGGAACATTTCTTCTTCCACCACCGTGAGGTTGTTCATTTTCGCCATGAACCGGTACACCGATTTGGTCAGTGATTCTATAATATCATAATTCTGTAACTCGTAATGCGCCATCAGGTGCAGCAGGCGGGCGTAACATTGCAGGTCAATGCGCAGGTCGCCCTGTCCCTGCATAATCTTTTGCAGGTAGTCGATGGACGTGCTGTAGTTGCCCGCCCCGAAGTGCATGGTAGCCATTTTATAGTTGAATACGAGCAGGCGGTGGGTATCCACATACAATGCGTATTCGTTCATCTTTTCAGCGATCTCCGGCATGATCTTGAGTCCTTCGGCGAAGGTGCCCTGCATGAGGTGCTGGTTGATGCGTGCACTGCTGATGTAGATGAAGGTGTGGATTCTGAAGTTATCGTGCAGACGGTCTTCGTATTCATGCTCGAAAGCCTTGAACTCACGCAGTGTTTTTTCAAATTCCGAGAAGTTCCTCAGGTCGAAATGTGCGTTCAGCAGGTTGTGCATTCCTTTAATGTAGTGGCCCGTTTCCACCATTTTCATGGACGGCTGCTCAATATAGAGGTCAATCCATTTACGGCTGTAACGGTAATACATTAAGAAATCCTGGCGGATGAACGCGTACCAGCAATAACTCTGGTAGAGGTAGAGCTTTTCGTAGAAATCGGTCACAAGGTGCGCGTCCTGGGGCAGGTTCTCCTTAAAGAACTTCCGGATATCTTTTTCATCTGCTTCGTTCCGCGCATGACCATTCTTGATATACCAGCGGTACAGCAGGAGGGCCAGGTTGGAAAGTCGCACTACACTGTTGATGTGGTTAGAGATATCCAGTGCTTCTTCGGCCAGTTTTTCCGTTTTTTCCTGCTCGCTCCTGGTGATGTGCAGGGTCTCGATTTTTTTCTCGAGGGAGATCACCTGGGCGAGGTAGTTGTATTTGTGGTTGGCCTTGGCCAGTTCCTTGGCTTTTTCGAGGATTTTCAGCGCCTGTTGCTTCAGGCCCTTGTTGTAGAGTACACGGGCGTGATCGAGGTGTTCACTCAGTTGGAGGTCGATGCTGTCGGCTGTTTTCAGGATGCGCAGGCTCGACAATAACTGCTTGTATAAGTGTGTTTTAAGGTTGGCGAGCTGCGATTTGGTGATGGGGGCCAGTTTTTTCAGGAGTGGGCGCTCATCGTATTCGGTCATTTTATCCAATGCATCGAATAATTGAATGATACGAAGGTCTTCTTTGGCCGAACTTCTTTTTATATAGAGCTTGAAATGCCTTTTTTCCGACTTTTCCAGCGAAAGAACCAATTGAAATAATGCGTCTGTAAACCGGTTGGAACTCATAAGTTATATTTCCTCAAAATCAATACCAATAAGGGTTTTGCGAGCATCCCCCTGTTTTGGGCATGATAAAAACGTCTAAAATTTGATTTTTCCCGCGCAGGTAGTCGTGGTATCTTTGTTCCAGTTCAGAAAGATAGTTCATAGGCAAGCAATCGTAGAAGTGACAAAGCAAGTGTTAGAGGCCTAAGAGAACTAAAAAAACAAGATTACTCGAACTTTTTCATATGGCAAGCAATCGTTAGAGGTCGACTGTTTCTACAGTTGACTTTCTTTTTTTATGGCCGCAAGATAATTACTAAAGCGTTTGCCTGCAACAATTTGTTAAAAATTTCCTTTCTCTCTTGATTTTCAACTTCTTATAATGATAAATGCCTCCTTTTCGGGAGGCATTCAAAACAAAACACACACTTGCTGTAAATGAGTAAAAATAGCTATGCAGGCAAATTAGGGAATGTGTGGGGAATACGAACACGCAACCGTTTGCCGGATTTTTCCCGTTCTGGATCGGCTAAAAACTATTTTTCGGCAGTACGCGCCAGCTTCCTTCAGCAATTTCAGCTTCCAGTTCCCCCGCTTCCCAACCGCAGTAACCGATAAACAGGCGGATTTCTGAGTCTTCAATAACATCCATATCGAGGCATTCCACCACTGATTTGAAGTCTCCACCAAGGTACATGTGTTCAAATACCCTTTTTCCCCCTTCAATAAGATCAGGCCTCGTATGCAGGAAATACAGGTGTTCACGGTCTACAGGACCGCCATCATACAAATCAAAGGGAACGGTTTGGCTGAATTCTGCTAACTCGTTGAGTTTGCGGGGAAAGAGTTTGTTGACCACGAAGCCCATAGCGCCTTGCTCATTGTATTGGGTAATGAGTATGGTGGCGCCCTCGAAGAAATCTCCGTTGAGCAGCGCTGTACTTTCAAGGACGGTCCCGGCTTTCATAATGCAAAGGTAACTGCCTGCCTGAAATCAGCCCAATCTTACTGAAGTCATGGTCAGAGAACCTGCCACTGCTTTGTCGTTAAAAAAGGAAACGGCGTCTTTGGCCCCTTTCAGCCCCAAAGTGTACATCAGCGGGAGATAATGTTCTGGCGTTGGAATTGCAAGTTGTGCCTTGCGACCCAGTTTTTCGTATTGGATCATGGCTTTGTGATCGCCTTCGGCGATGAACTTTTTGAAATCTTCGTTCAGTTCCAGCGCCCAGTCGAAGCCGAAGCCGGGTACATCCATTTTATCCCAGGCCACCATGCGGAGGTTGTGCACCATGTTGCCGCTGCCTACGATGAGCACGCCTTTTTTGCGGAGGGCATACAATTCTTTTGCGAGGTCGTAATGGTACTGCGGCCCTTTGGTATAGTCGATGCTGAGTTGCAGCACGGGAATCTTCGCGTCGGGATACATGTGGCGGATCACGGTCCAGGTACCATGGTCCAGGCCCCAGTCGTGGTTCAGTTCCACGGCCGTAACGGGTTTCAGCAACTCTGCGGTTTCTTTCGCGAGTAGGGGAGAACCCGGCGCGGGGTATTGTACATCGAACAAAGCTTTGGGGAAGCCACCGAAATCGTGGATCGTGGGCGGTGTATCCATCGCCGTTACTTTGGTGCCGTTGGTAAACCAATGCGCGGAAACGACCAACACCGCGGCGGGCGTGGGCATATCTTTTACTGCGTTTGTCCATTCGCGGGAGAAATCATTGTCTTCAATGCCATTCATGGGTGAACCGTGCCCAATAAAAAGAACGGGCATCAGGTATTCCTGTTCTCCCAGTTCCGAAGTGAATTTGTTGAATGCCGATAAGCTGTTCATAACTGTTCCTCCCAATATTGAATACCTGATGAAATCTTTCCTAAGCATGAAAATAGTTGCGGGTACAAAGGTACGAAGGTTCTCTGGCGGGTTGAAGCCCGGAAAACAGCGTGTAACTGTTTTAACAGTTCCTATGCAATCTCTCGTGTATTTGTGACCTGCATCACAGGTGCGGCCCCTTTCTGCTGCGCAACTTTGCATAAAGAAATTCAACATGAAAAAGATATTCATCATCAACGGGGGACAGGTCTTCGCCCATTCAGGCGGGAAGTTCAACCATACCCTGGTGGAATGGGACAAAACCTATTTTACCCCTGAAAACGGCTTTCAACTCAAAACCACCGATATCAACCAACCTTATGAACTGATGGAAGAAGTAAAGAAATTCGTTTGGGCCGATGTTATCATTTACCATACGCCGGTCTGGTGGTTCGGGCTGCCCCATAAAATGAAGGAATACATAGATACTGTTTTTACGGCCGGTCACCGAAATGGACTGTATTACAGCGATGGCCGTAAAAAGGAAAACCCCGCCATCAACTACGGTACGGGCGGCTCCCTGCACGGACGTGTTTATATGCTCACCACTACCTGGAACGCACCCGAAACGGCTTTCACACTTCCCGGTGAATTCTTTCACCAGAAAAGTGTAGACGAAGGCGTAATGTTCGGTTTCCACCGCATGAATGCCTTCACCGGCATGGATGCCCTCGGAAGTTTTCATTTCCACGACCTGGAAAAAAATGCCACACCCGAACGCATCAATGGTTACCATCGCGACTATCTTGCTCATCTTTCCCAACAACTACCGGTTCCTTCCGAAGAACAAATTTTAATCCAATCTATTGCATCATGAAAACAGCAACTACCATTGCAGCATTCGCGCTATTGGCATCGTTTTTTACAAGTTGTAATGAGACATCAGAAAAACATTCATCAGTAAATAATACAGTTATGAAAAAGAAAATTTTATTTGTGGTGACCAGCCACGGTACCAAAGGAAATACCGGAGAGAAAACCGGCTATTATCTCGGCGAAGTGTCCCATCCTTGGGAGGTGTTGCATGAAGCCGGTTACGAAATTGATTTTGTGAGTCCGCAGGGTGGCAATCCTCCGGTGGATGGCTTCGATCTTTCAGATCCCGTCAACAAAAAATTCTGGGAAGACAGTGTGTACCACGAAAAAATCACCAATACCCTAACGCCGGATAAAATAAATCCTGAAGATTACGCGGCCATATTTTATGCGGGTGGACACGGAGCGGTATGGGACCTTCCTTCCAACGAAGCCATCGCCAATATTGCCACACAGATTTATGAGCGAGACGGTTTGGTGGGTGCGGTATGCCATGGTCCCGCAGGTATTGTGAACATCAGACTTTCGGATGGCGAATACCTTGTGCGCGGTAAAAAGGTGAACGGCTTCACCAATGAGGAAGAAGAGCTGGTGAAACTGACAGAGGTAGTGCCTTTCCTGATGGAAGACAAACTGAAGGAGCGGGGCGGTATCTATGAAAAGTCTGCGCCGTGGCAACCCCATGTTACCGTTGACGGGAGGTTGATCACTGGCCAGAACCCGCAATCGGCCAAAGGTGTGGGCGAAGCCATGAAGAAAGCGCTGGAAGCAAGCACGCGCTAGTGCACGAGAACATACCTTAAAGAAGCATATTCCTGTTGTACATTTACTGCATGGAATATGCTTCTTTTTTGCGCCGTCATATTTCGGAGATCGTTCCGCTCAGCGATGAAGCGTTTGAAAACGTATTGCCATTCTTTAAACCGAAGGCATTGAAGCGGAAGGAATACCTGGTGCGCAACGGGCAGCGGGTGACCTCGGAATTCGTTGTGGTGAAAGGGTTGTTGAAAGCCTCGCTTTACGACGATTCAGGTAAAGAACACATCTTACAATTCGCGATGGAAGGCTGGTGGGTATCCGATTATCCCGCGTATGCTTTGCAGGGCAAGGGTGAAATGGATGTGCAGGCGCTGGAACCCTGTCTGGTACTGGAATTGAGCATGGCCGATAAAGAAGCGATGTGTGCACTTGTTCCGGAAATGTACCGGTTTCATGCGCGCAAGGCATTCGGCGGCTATGTGGCACTGCAGAAAAGGGTGCTTTCCATGATGCGCAATTCGGCGAAGGAGAAGTATGAACTGCTGCTGCACCAGTATCCGCAGTTGTTCCAGCGCGTATCCAAAACAATGATCGCACACTATCTTGGTTTATCGCGGGAAACGTTGAGCAGGCTGGAGAAGAATGGGTGAGGTTAACCGGATGCTTTCTTCCTCAGCCGTTCCATCTCTTCCGCCACGAATGCCACCCAGTCTACAGGAGGAGGTGTTGTTCCGGGCAGCACAGCAACAATCGTTTCATCGATCATGCTTTTCATTTCTGCCTCCTCATACAAAAGGAATGCGTCTTTCAGAAGCAATAACTCGGTTGGAGCAATTGTTCTTTCAAAGTGTTTTTTCAGGAGGGACTTTACATAGTCCTGTTGATGGATCATCGGGCGAATTTTTAAGCGATGGAACACTGTTACGTGAACAGCGACCTGATCTGTTCTAAGAATTTCCGTACGGCTTTTCTGGCAAGGGATAAGTGTTTTTTAATGGTATTCTCGGAAAGGTTAAGGTGTTCGGCGATCTGCTTGCGGGTGAGCTCCGTTTCGAACCAGAGTTGGAAGGTTTTTTTCTCCTGTGTGGGCAGCGACGCTATGGCTTTCAACATATTCCTTTTCAATTCGAGGTAGTTCATCATTTCATCCGGATGAGCCGCATCTATTGTTTCGAATTCATCTTTCAGCACAACCGTTTTTCTTTGCTTCCATTCGTTCTTCAGTTTATCGATCGCTTTGTTTCTGGCGGTAGTGTGCAGCCATCCAACCGGATTCTCCATTCCCGCAACCTTACGCCTGTTGCTCCACAAAGCACGGAACACGTCCGACAACACTTCCCTGGCCCATTCTTCCCGGCCCACGATCAGGATGATCCGCTTGTGCAGTTCATCGCCATAAACTTTCCATATCTGCGCCAATGCGCGTTCCGAATCGCCGGCCAATTGTTTGAACATCGGATAAGGTTTTGAAGTGAATAGCGGTTAACGCGGAGCATGAGGTATTACTGTAAAAAATCAGCAACGACTTCACCCGTTTTTCCGTTTTGAACCGATATGTAAAGAGTAGAAGCGTAAGAAGGAAGGCCGTACCACAATGTACGTTTTTTTTTCAGAACGAAACACCTTTTCCTGCCGGAAAATTATCCGGTGTAATCATGGGAAAGGGCTGCCACACCTATGTATCAGCTTTGTTGCAACAATAGCCGCCGGCGTTTCACGCGCGGGGAACAACAGCGGCATGAATATCCTGGAAGCCCCGGCGGTCCGGCCGGTATCCGTGAAAGCGGAGCGGACGATTATTTTAAACCATTAAAAAACAGAAGATGGAAAAAACAAAAAGTCTCCGGACTATAAAATGGGTATTGCCACTGTTGGTGGCGGTGTTTGGGGTTGGGGCGGTGTTTGCCGTGAGTGGGGAGAAGAGGGGGGCTGAAAGGCACAAGCCGTTGGTAGATTACCACTATTTTTCATACACAGGGACCGACCAATTGGAAAGTAGTTTTGAAAATCCTTTAAACTGGACGTACATCGGCACTTCCGACCCGGGGGATTGTCCTGGGAACGATATCCCCTGTGTTGTTAGAGTGGATCTGGATGTATACACGTCGCTGGATCTCAGCGAGGACCAGGAAGAAAGATGGGTGGACTTTCTTGAGCAGCTGGAAGGACCAGACGAAGACCTTGAAACTGGTGCAATAACTTATATGGGTAGTTCTTCCAACACTATTCACCTGAAGGCAGACTAATGCGGAGGTAAAGCAGGACGTATCTTCCGGAAAATACGCCCTGCTTTCTTATCAATTCTGTTCCATACCGCTTTGTTGGATAACATCTTCGGGAATGGGGAGTGCAAACCCCGGATCATTGGGAGGCAGGATGATCAGTTGACCGTTTACTTTTCTTTGTAACACAATATTTCTCCCCTCTTTGTTCAACCGCTTGACGTCCATCCACCGCAATCCTCTGAGGAAAAGTTCTTTTCGGCGCTCCTGTAGTATAAGCTCCAGCGCCTCTCCGGCACTTGCTGCGGATGTGTAAGGATAGTTGCCGTTCCGCCATCTTTTTTTCATCAGCGTATTGAGGTTTTTCATAGCCAGTTCAGTATTTCCCGCTCTGGCGTAGCATTCAGCACTCATAAGAAAGACTTCATCGGTGGCGAGACCGGTAAAATTGCCATCGTTTCCATAATAATCTCCTTTGAATGCGTCTGAGCCTAGCCCACCTGATTTGTAGAAGATGGTTTTTCGAAGGTCATCGTTTTCGTACGACCTGTATAGGATTGAGTCAACGTTTCCTTGTGATAGGATGCTTACATATAGGCTTTTTGCTTCAAAGATCACCTCCTTGTTCGAGGGTGCTATTGGAAAACTTAGCGCCGGGTTGAGCCATGGGAGGTCACCGTTGAAATCCATTAATTCATTTTTCAGTTGCAGGCACAGGTCAGCGTATTTTCTACAACTGTCGTATCGCCTCATCGACAGGTAAGTACGGGCGATGTAGCCATATGCAGCAGCTTTTGTTGGCCGGAAAGGATGAATAACGGTTTCAGGTAAAAACAGGGCTGCGTTTTTAAGGTCCCTAAGAATCTGGTCATACGTTTCCTGGATGCTATTCCTGATGGATGGCTTGTTGAAATCGGCATCCATTCTTAGCGGCAAACCTTTGTCTTTATCGGCAGAACTTTCGTCGTATGCTTTGGCCCATGTCCATGCTGCCAGCATATAAGACCTCCCCCTATGGAAATAGGCCTGTCCCATTAAAGTCTTTCTTTCTGCGTCTGTTAAATGATCGAAAGTAACCTTCTTTGTTTCATCCAGTACCAGGTTGGCTTTATAAATCACATTGTAGCAATCTGCCCACTGGTGAAAGTAACTTGTATAGAGCGCGCTTTTTTCCCACAGGTACATGCGCCTGTCCTTTTCCTGCCTGGTTTGAAGTATGGCATCGGGTACATAATAATCGTCTGCGCTGATGATAGACGGGTTCGGCTCGCGTTGGTTGATTAGCGAATGGTAATCGAGCAAACCCTGGAGATCACGAAAAGTGGAAGGAACAACCAGTTCCTGGTTGGATTTCTTATCCAGAAATTTTTCGCATCCTGAAACAGTGCTTGTCAGGATAATTAAAATAGAAAGTATTCTGATTTGCATTATAATAATTTTAATGGTTAAAAACCGGTTCTGATCCCAATTGCAATGGATCGGGGCGGACGACCATTTGGAAAGTCCGGGTCCAGGTGTTTGTTGTTGGCGGCCCAGATGAGACCGATATTGCTGGTGTTTGCAAAAAGCTGCAGGGTTTGAAAAGGGAGTTTATAGAATTGCTTTTTATTAAGGGAATAGCCCAGCGAGATATACTGGCACCTGATATTGCCGCCTTTTTCGGCCAGTATTTCCGCGTTGGTATGAAAATCTTCACGGTTTGCATCCCGGGGATACGCAAGAGATGGTACATCAGTATGCAACTCATCTCCTGGTTTTTGCCAACGCAGTGCGTAGTCGGAATGGCCTGTCAGGCTGGTAACAAGCGTAGCGAAATTGATGGTTTCACGTTTAAAAAAATAGCCTAACTTATATGTAAACCGCACCGAAAGGGATAGTTGTTTCCATGAAATATTGTTTCCAACAGAACCAAATAAAGCAGGGGCGGAAGGGCCTACGTACACAACATCTCCAAACGTAGCCGCAGAACCGGTTATGCCGGCATAATTAGTACTCTTTTCTCCTTTAAGGTAGCCGATCGGGTTGCCGTTCTGGGGATCGAGACCTCCCCACTTATACGCATAATACCCAAACATGGGAAAACCCTTGACTGCAGTATATCCGTAACCTCTTACTGCCCTGTCAAGATCTGCGGGATTGGTTTGGTTTACACTGGTAATCTGGTCCCTGTAGGTATTAAATATAAACACTGATGACCATCTGATGCCTTTATCGATATTTACAGTTTTTATTTCAACATCTACTCCTCGTCCTTTCATACTGCCTATATTTTTAGGGATAGATGCTTTTCCCAGTCCCGTTGTAACATCAATTGTTTGTGTACCATACATATCCGTTACCTTTTTCCAATACATTTCAAGGCTGCCGGAAACGCGATTGTTTTTGAGTTTAAAATCGAGTCCAAGATTAGTCATGCCGGTTTTTTCCCAGGTCAATTGAGGGTTGTAAAAGTTCAGAACACTATTATAGGGTGTTTGTGTAAAAAGTGATACCCCGGGATAGGTTAACGTTGTGGTGGCCACCATGGAGGGGTCAACGTTACCACTGAACCCATAAGTGCCGCGAAGCGACAACAAGGATAACCAATCGATATTGTAGAAAGTTTCCTGAGCAATGTTCCAGCTTCCGCCCACTGACCAAAATGGCTTCCATTTATTGTTGGTAGCCAGACCGAAAAGATTGGCAGCGTCTCTTCTTGCGCTGGCAGAAAGGGTGTAACGTTTATTGTAGGTATAGGCCATATTGCCATATAGGGATACAAACCGTGTATTTCGTTCGGAGATATTTATGTTTTGCGGAATAAATATTTGCGCGCCCGTAACAAAATTTGGGTACCTGTTGGCGTAATCCACTGCGTTAAAGGTCAGGATATCTTCATCAAGTCCGTAAACACGGTAGCTGTTGTCAGAAGTTTTGTTTTCGCTCACTTGCGCTCCGGCTATGGCTGTAATCTGTGAATAGCCCAGAGTTTTATTAAAGTTGAGTTGAAAGCGGACATCCCGGGCCACCATGCTTTCCATACCCTTGTCAAGTATGGCTCCAACTGGCACCGGATAGGTAACCTGGCCAGTAGAGCGATTAAGTGCGGAGTACTTGTTGATAAGGTCCCTGGTGAAAAAACTTTCCACACTGTACAGGTAATTGGTTTCGGAAACCTGTTTCTGGTGCCTGAGTTTAAGGTCAACCTGCAGGCCGTTGGTGATCTTATAGTTTATGTTTACCATTGCGTTGATGTCGTGCACACCGTTTGATTGCTTAATGTGGTTGTAGTCTTCAAGAGGATAATATTTCCAGTCTAAAAGTTTCCCGCCACCAAGCGTGTCTATATAACTTTCCCTGAATTCCTGGTACAATGAAATTGGGTTGCCATCATCGTCTGAAAAGCGTGTATAAATTGGTAGCCCCGTTCCGACAGGCTTAATAGAACCGAAGGACGGTCTGGCAAATGTCCCAGATCTTTGTGCATAAGAAACATCGGCGGAAACCAGCAGCCTGGGTGAAAGCTGCCAGGTATTGTTGAGCCGAACAGTATAGCGTTTGAATGTTTCATATCGGCTGCCTGTATTGTCGTCGTAGCCAATACCCAGTGACCACGACATATTGTTACTTCCCCCTCTTGCGGTAAGTGCATATTGATTGTTAACAGCCGTCCGATACATGTTGGCCATAAAATCATTCCGCACATCGTGCTGCTTTATTTCTTCCAGTATAGCTTCTCCCGCCTCTTCCGATAAAAGTCCATCACGCATTTTGAACAAAGTTTCATATACCGGGGAGAAGCCGGGACGGCGCGAGTTGGTTACATCGGCCCACCTGTATTGCTTGCTGAAGAGAAATTTTTCAAAATCGACCAGCTCTGCCGGGCTTATGAAAGGAATCTGGAAAAGATCAGGTTTTTCTGTAACCAAAGAGTTGAAATTGAAATCGACCTTTATCTTTTCGTTGAACTTCCCTTTTTTAGTGGTGATCACGATCACTCCGTTAGAAGCTTTTGCACCCCAAATAGAAGCTGCCGCAGCATCTTTGAGGATGGTGATATTCTCCACATCATTGGGGTTGATGTTATCGATATCCCCTTCATACGGGAAATTGTCTACAATGATGAGTGGTTTAGCAATCTCGAAATTCCTTGTACTAAAACCCCTGATCACCATCTGATTCTGTGCGGAAGTACCCACCCGCTCCGAGGCTACTACCGTAGCGCCGTTGGTAATGTATTTCAGTCGATCAATTACGTTGGTGCCGATCTGTTCGTTGTACAGTTCATTTCCAATGCGGGTAAATGATCCCGTGGCCCTTTCTTTTTCTATAATCTGGTAACCTGTATTCACGACCACTTCTTCCAGTTCAGCATACACCCTTTGCAGGGTAAGCTGTAAGGGCACTACTGTTGCACCGGTCAACGCTACTACCCGAGACTGATAGCCAATATAGGAAACCAATAAAGTATCTGGTAAAGATGACGTTGAAAAAGTAAAAGCGCCATTAGAGGCGGAAATAAATTGTTTGCCGGTACTTTTAAGTACCAGCGTAACGCCTGAAAGCGGGCTGCCGGTTTCAAGGTCTGATACCTTGCCGGTTATTGCCCGGGATTGCTGTGCGGTGGCGGAGAAGAGCATGCAGCACATGCACCATACCACCAGTATATTTTTTATCATTGCTAAGCAGTTTTAAATGGTTGTAATCAGGTATTTCTTACCCTTTTTTGAAGAAGCTTCCACTTTAACACCCAACACCTGTAGCCAGCGCAGCAGGTCGGCACTTACAAATGCGGCGATCTGTTCTTTGGTGTAGTGCGCGGGAAGCAAAAGGGAATAACAGTAGGTATGCGCTGCAGTCCATTCTTCATAGAGCGCCTCTGCCGGTTTAATAAAGCGCGAAGAATCTGAAACATTCAGTTCGAAGTCTTCTTTATTCAGCAGAATGCCGCCTTTCATGGCCAGTTGACATAAATGAAGCAGAGAAAGATTGTAGAAACCAGTGGTGGAATAAGGGGTTGCAGGTTGGCGGAGTGTTCCGTTAGGCGGAGAAACGCCCTTCAGGTGTCCCGTTAAGGTAGAATAAAACAGAAAGGCTGGCTTTTCCAACTGCCTATCCGAAAGGCTTAGTAATGGAAGCGAAGCATCAAAACCGGTGATGTCTTTTTTCACCGGCCAGTTTACGGTTTCTTTTGAAAGCATCTCCTCAATATTGCGGGCCGTAACCCGCTCCGTTCCTGTAATGGCCTTTATTTTTCCACTTTCTCCAATCCAAACCACATGTGAAATGATTTTGTACGGAAAGGCCGCCGAGTGTTCCGGCTCTTTAAGGGCTACAGGCAGGAGAATTTTTTTTAAAGAAGAGAACTTTCTCCAGGCTGTCGCTACTTCGTCCGTGTTCCTGAAATCAGCGATGGTAATTACTTTCACCTTATCCTTGAAGGTCTTTTGCAGGCTGTCGATCGCCGGGAGTGCTTTTATGCAGGGAGAACAATACCTGCCCCAGAAATCAAGGATCACCAGCTTGCCGCGGTATTGGGAAAGCGTTACTTCCTCCGGATCGCCAATTGCACGGCTGTTCAGAATCCTGAACCTCATCTCCGGCACCTCATCCCCCACTTCCAAAGCCTTTACTCCCTGCCCCTGTCCCTTACTCCACAGGCATAGCAATGCCACTACGCCAATAAGCGCTTTTTTCATTTGCAATTGTTTTGGTTGATAAATGACTGTGGTGGACTTAAAAACAAATACCCCCGCTAAGTAGCCGCCTTCGGCTTTTTAGCGAACAACACACAGAAGTTCGACAACGTCGGAAACACGCTGCTCATCCTAAAAAATTTTAAAACGTGAGTGGTGGCCGGTGAGATAGCCAGGTGGATGCTATGCCAGCAGATACAGGAACAGGAGAATCAACACACCAACCGGGCACAGGATATTGGATGAACTGAAGCGGATAGAACGATAACCCGGTCTGTAAGTTGTATAATTCAATCCTTCCGAACCAAAAATAAAAAACATTTTGAACAATTCTTTAAGAATTAAATAAATGTCCGATAGAATTTTAAGCAGTGCTTTAAGGATTTTTAAGGCCAAAAAGTTCAAAAATTTAGTTCTCTATCTTCGGTTTCATTCACTGAAGGCGAACGATGGATAGAAAAAATTACAACCGGATAAAGGCCGCTTTGGCCGAGAAACGCATCTCCCAAAAGTACCTGGCAGAAAAGCTGGGTGTTACCGTTGGCGCTGTTTCAACCTGGTGCCGCAACTTCAAACAACCGGAGGTGCCAACATTGTTCCAGATCGCTGATGTGCTGAATGTGGAAGCCGCATCCCTGCTCACTTCAAAAGAAGACCTGGAAAATTTGTAAAGGAATAGACAATTTATTTTTTCTTGCCTCATTTTCACATGCTGCTATAAAGTAAATTTGTTGTAACCACTCACCGCGTCCGCCACCTGCGTTTATTGGGAACCGTTACTGCTATCGCGCCACTGCACTGCATTGTTAACCGAAATATTTTTTATGGAACAAACGCTTAGCAAAGCGGCTGGTGCTGCGTTTCCGCTTGTGGATGAGGAAGGCTTCGTGGACGATGATACCATATTCTTTCCGGAAGATGGGGATGCTGTTGCGCTACCTGAGGCATCACCAGATGAGCGGGGATTTTACCTGTCCAGGGAAGATGATATCAATTGCTATGAAGAAGAAGTATTGATGTTTCCTGAATTCTGGACCACAGGAAAATATAAGGGCAACGAAGCGGACTGTACGCTTGATTTGTATATCGGCACTTGCCAGGCACCAATCGTACAGGATGAAGCGCCACCATATACTTACGATACACAATACTTACCCGGGAACCGTGCGCGCGTTGATCTTCCCGGATTATTCGGTCGGTTATCCGGAACCGTTACACCCCCTGCTTCCTATGAACGCGATTGTTGTTTCCTGGTAGTGGGTTGCGAAAAGCCATTGGTTCGCCCCGAACTGTCGTTGTTGCCCGTATTGGTGCCCTGCTCCGGGAGGCTTTCGCGTTCAGGCGAAAAAATGCACTACTTCGATGCTTTTCTTTCCTGCCTGGAGCCGCAACGGCGTAACGTGCTGACACCCGATCAGCAGGCGTTGAATATACTTGGACTGGCCATGGTGAAGCTGGCGGAGCAATTACCTGGTAGTCTGCTGCAACTGGAGTTCGGAATGGAAGGCGCGGCACATGAACTTTTTTTGTTGTGGGAGAAAGCACTGCCGATGTTGTTCCACCAGGAATATGTATTCCGCTATCCCATAGGTGGAAGAACAGGTTTAAGGGGAAAGCCCGAAAAAAGCAGGCTGGTAAAGGCTCCTGTTGGAAAGGACCGGCCACAACTCAGTTTTGAACTGCACGATCACGATAACCATTTCTTATTGAAACCCGTGCTGCGGCTGCGTGGAAAACGGGTCTCAGATTTCAAATCCAGCATGCCCATGTTTGTAAGTGTAGACAATAAGGCTTACCTCGCTTCGTCGCTGCGTGATGCGGCCACGCTGGAATGGATGGATGGTGTACACAACAAGATCAAGGTACTAAAGGAGGATGAAGCGGTATTCCGGAGAGAAGTGCTTGAAGTAATTGAACAGTTTTATGAAGTGAAGCGGGTGTAAATAGTACTTGTTCATCCGCCGTGCCTGTAACAATAGCCGTTGCAACTTTTGGTATGGTTCCGGCACCTGCGTCCTTTTTTTGTGGAACCCTTGCATTGCTGGCTCGCACAGTCTGTGCCAGCTTTTGCTGAAGTGTGTTTGCGTTTAACAGAAGGTTTATCTTCTTTATAAGCCTGTTTACTGAAGCTGGATATTGTATCGCTGACAGGAAGTACAGAAGCGGTACTCGTGCTTATGTCCGGAGCTGCTTTCAATGTGGTATCCGCAGGCGCTGAAGAGCAACTGGCTATACATACAAACACAGTATAGGCGATTAAAGATTTGAACATGGTATAGGAGTTAGGTGGTAAAACGGAATGGAACAATCCATTCATCCATATAAGAAAAATATAAACTGTTTTTCAGATTTCAAAGTATAGGAAGAAGGAGAACAATTTCCGCATCTCGAAAATAAAGTTCCTGATCTCGTTAACATGGAAGAACATGTATCCGGTAGGTTTGCGAAAATTTACCCTCCAACATGAAGCATTGTATAATACTGCTCGCCATGCTGTTGCCTTTCTTCGGCTTCAGCCAGTCTGAAACAGGCGCAGTAAAAGGAACCATTACTACCCCCAACGGGGAAAGCGCTGAAAAAATTACCGTGCAACTGAAAGGTGCAGGCAAGTCTGTGGCGCTTACTGCCGCAGGAACCTTTGAAATAACCGCCGTTAAACCCGGTTCCTATAAACTGGTGATTACCTCCGTGAGTACCGAAACCTTTGAAATATCTGTAACCATCGCAGCGGGCACCACAACGGAATTGCCCGCCATTCAATTGAAAGAAAGCAGGCAGCAACTGCAAACCGTGGAAGTAACGGGACGAAAAGACAACTCCTATAAAAACGACCGCTCTTTTTCCGCCACCAAAATTGAAATGGCGGTGAAAGATGTTCCCCAGTCTGTTTCTACCGTTACCAAAGAGCTGATGCAGGACCAGCAAGCCTTCCGCGCCAGCGATGTGGTGAAGAACGTGAGCGGCGTGAACCAGTTTTCCGGCTACGACGATTTCACGCTCCGCGGCTTCAGAAGCAGCAACCAACTGCTGAACGGGCTCCGCACCGTGGTGGGCTTCTGGAACCAACCCCTGCTGGTAAACATTGAAAGGCTGGAAGTGATCAAAGGCCCCGCAGCCGCACTCTTCGGCAAAACAGATCCGGGTGGCACCATCAACAGGGTCACCAAAAAACCTCTGGACGTTGACCGCAAGGTGTTCGCCTTTACCGTGGGCAGCTTCCAGACCTACCGCACCACGATGGACCTGACCGGTCCGCTGAATGAAGAAAAGACTTTACTCTACCGCCTCAATGTGGGTTATGAAAACAGTGAAACCTTCAAAACCAACCAGGGTACCGAAAACTTTATCGTGAGTCCTTCCCTCTCCTTCGCGCCCAACGATAAAACCCGTGTAAACCTCGATCTGGTTTATGCCACCACCAATGGTAAACTTTACCGCGGCCAACCCATATTCGGGGCCACCGCTGGTACCGATCTGCATTCCACCCCCATTTCCTTCTCCATCGGAAGGGCCAATGATTATATTAAAGAGAAAACTTTCTCCGCGAACGTTTCCCTCTCCCACCAGTTCTCTTCCAATTTCTCCTTCAATTTCTCCTACCTCAAATACCAATGGAACGAGAACCTGATGGAGCACCGTACCGGTAACGGTTATGCGATGGACAGTTCGGGTGCCCAACTGCCCACGCTCATGGAAATGATGACCATCAAAAGGCTGTCTAAAAACATCAACGATAACGTTACGGCTTATTTTGTACACCGTTTCCAAACGGGCCGCTTCCAGCACCAGTTGCTGATGGGCTATGATTTTAACCAGTATTCCGTTCCGGTTGGCGGCTCCCAGGAAACGGCCCGCGGTTACCGCCTCAAAAACGGCGCTGTGGCCAATACCTATAACAAGGCGCGCAAGAACGATTATATCCTTGATGCCAACGGCAACCCCGTGCCCAACGTGCCCCATTTCAACCTGGTAAACCCCGATTATTCCATCGCCAACACTTCCGGATACATTACCACCAGTGTGGCCACGGCTCCGGCACGCAACGAGTCCAGCGGTATTTACATCCAGGACAACATCAAGTTCG
Source organism: uncultured Flavihumibacter sp. (assembly GCA_946482545.1). The sequence goes on from CAMLRX010000015.1 coordinate 21,217, forward strand.
GAAAACTGGCCCTGCTGCTTGGACTCAGAAAAGAGTTCTATTCCGATAAATTCAATTTCAACAAACCGCAGGAGGAAAACATCAAACAGGAGTCGCTGATCCCTAGGCTGGGACTGGTGTACAACCTCACCAAGCAGATCAACCTGTATGGCCTGTTCGTACAAGGGTTCATGCCGCAAAACACCGCTACCATGGCCAACCCTAATGCCGGCGGTCCTTTCGATCCACTCGTGAGCCGGATGTATGAAGCGGGTGCCAAAGGCGATTTCCTGCATGGGCGTCTGAGCGCCACGCTGGCCCTGTATCACTTAGAGCAGAACAACGTACTGGTGAGCGCCAACAGCGCTTCCAATCCCGACCTGCTGGAGCAGCGCGGGCAGGAACGCGGCAGAGGTGTGGAAGTGGATGTGAATGGCCGCATCACCGATAACCTGTTCCTCAGCGCCAACTATACGTACAGCAAAACCATCATTTCCAGAGCGGCCGATAAAACACTCGAAGGCCGTTTGAAGGAGAATGCACCCCTGCAACAGGGCGGCGCCTGGTTGAAATACAACATCAACAGCGGCGAACTGAAAGGCATTGGCATAGCGGCTGGCGGCAACTTCGTGACCAAACGCCGCACCTTCTCCGATATCCTGGAACTGCCCGCCTATGCCGTAATGGATGCGGCCGTGTATTACAAGTTCGATAAGGTGCAGCTTTCCGTGAACCTGAACAATGTGCTGAACAAAACCTACTGGTCGGGCGGGTACGATTACAACAGGTTGTTCCCCGGCGCGCCGCGGAATTTCCTGGCCACCATTTATTATACCTTATAGCATTTATTTTATAGCTGATGTTCAAAAAAATAGCAGCCAGATTACACCTATGGCTCGGCTTAACGGCCGGGCTTGTGGTTTTGATAAGCTTACTCGCCGCCGCCGTATTTGTCTGGGAAGAAGAATTAACGGAATGGTACCACCACGAGAAACTTTTCGTAAAAGAAGTAAAGGCTACACGTCTTCCCTTCCACGAACTCTTACAAAAGGCGCGCGGCGCTTCCATCGACAGCGCCATCACCTTCGTGCGCATGGAGAACGACCCGCACCGCACCATCGCCTTCGGCAACTACAAAGCCGCCACCAAAAAGGGCTGGACCTATGCCTCCGGCGCCGATGATTACAGTCTCATTTATGTAAACCCCTATACCGGAGAAGTGCAGGGCAAAAGAGACCTCCGCCACGATTGGATATTCGGTACCCGCATGCTGCACCAGTGCCTGCTGCTCAACTACGATGTGGGGCATTATATTGTTGGCTTCGCCACCCTCATCATTCTTATTATGGTGGTTACGGGCATTGTACTCTGGTGGCCCAAAAACAAAGCTGCGTTCAAACAACGGATCTGGTTCCGCTGGAAACCGTCCACCAGGTGGCGGCGCAAGAATTATGATATCCACAACATCGGCGGAATCTATTCTTTCCTGCTCATCATTATCTTCTCCCTCACCGGATTGGTTTGGACCTTCGACTGGTGGGAGAATACGGTGTACCGGATGCTGGGCAACAATCCAAAGGAAGTATTCCGCAGGGCGCCGCCACCGGCTGTGGCGGTAGCTGAAGATGCCACCGGCGCATTCGATGTGGCGCTGGGTGATATTAATAACCGGTTGCCACATTGGTTATCGATTAACCTGAGTGTGCCCGTGGCGCCGTACAAAGCGCCGATCAATGCTTTTGTGCGGTATGTATCTGGCAGTTCGGGGTGGGATGAATCTGATAATTACAACTATCATCCTATTACAGGGGAGATGTATTTTGCCACCACGCACAATGAGAAAACATTGGGAGCGAAATGGCGGAACAGCAATTATGCCATTCATGTGGGCAGTATTTATGGTTGGCCCACGAAGGTGCTGGCTACTTTTATCGCGTTGTTTTGCGCATCGTTGCCGGTAACGGGGTTTTATATTTGGTGGGGAAGGAGGAGGAAGGGGAGGGGATAACCGCTCTGCTAAATTAGTCAGCTACCGCCGATCGTATTGCGTTGATAAAAATTAGATTATCCGTTTTTAACGGTATGTCCTCTAACTACCTGCTTATTACTTTACATTTAAAAACTGAATGTTAGAAATAATTAATTGAGTTGTATGGCCGAATAGTAAGAGGGTAATTTTATAGGTGCTTCTGAAGCGACCGGTATTGAAAAAGATGGCAGCAGGCAATGAATTAGTGAATTGAAAGCGTATGAATAAAATGAGTAACAAGCCTCAAATAAATATAAACGATTCGGATTACAGCGAAATCCTACATCAGGCGATCAGTCAAATCAAGACCGCCCGAATCCTGTTTGCAAAGCAGGTAAACTCTGCCGCTAATTCCGTGTATTGGAATTTAGGGAAATTACTCTTTGAAAAGCAATTGGAAGAAGGTTATGGCAGTGGCGTTGTTAAACAATTATCCATTGATCTCAAAAAATGAATTTCCCGATATGGGCTTGTCGCCCCGGAATTTATGGAACATGAAACGCTTTTATGAGCGTTATTATCAAGCAGATACAAAACTGCTACAGGCTGTGGCAGTTTTGCCGTGGGGGCATAATTTGTTGTTATTAGATAAAGTACAATCTCTTTCTGCTGTCGAGTTTTATGCGAATGAGGGAATTGCGAAAGGGTGGTCGAGAGATTTGCTGCTGAACGCCATTAAGATGGACAGTTACAGCCGTGTACAAAGTGAATTAAAAACCAATAATTTCAGCAATACCCTACCTGAAATAAATGCCGGGTATGCCAACGAAGTGTTTAAAAGTTCTTATAATTTGGGTTTTCTTGGTATTACAGAACCTGTGAAAGAATTGGAATTGGAAAACAGGTTGATAGCCAAATCAGGTCTTTTGTCCTGGAATTAGGAAAAGGATTTTCGTTTATAGGCAACCAGTACCGCCTGGAATACAACCATAAAGAGTACTTTGTAGATATGCTTTTCTTCCATAGAGGTTTTAAGTCTTTGGTAGCCATTGAATTAAAGATTGGAAGTTTTAAAGCGGAATAGGTAGGAAAAATGAACCTATACCTTTCTCTACTGGACAAATTAGAAAAAGGCGAAAAAGAAAACCCATCTATCGGGATTATTCTCTGTGCCGACAAAGACCATCTTGATGTAGAGATCGCCCTGCAAGATATCAACAAACCCATTGGTGTAGCCGAATACCAGCTATTGTTGCCCAAAGAGGAATTGCAAAATTTGGTGTTGAACGAAATGAATTTAGAATATGGTTCTGATGGATTGGATGATGGTAGGGATGCATCTACTTATTGATGAAGATGCGTTCCCTATGATAACTGAGGTTAGCAGGAAGAATTTTATGCGCATCCTTTACAACCAGTTTCCCTGGTATACCTATACAATTAAAATCGTCGTCAAAGCTAAACGCACCCTTGTCTAACATCACATGATGGTTTGGGCACAAACAAATAACATTATCTCCGCTATCGGAGCCATTGTGTGGACTTCCCAGGGGCTTAATATGTGCTGCCTCCGCATACCCAACACCAAGCACGTCAATTCTTGTATCGCATACCTGGCATTTATATTCGTACATTTCTTTAATGAACCGCGAAATTTTTGTATCGCGTACAATTCGAAGAACGGTAGCAGGAACGCGCTTTGCTGGTTCAACTAGGGTATTATATGCACCCTGCTCGTCTTCTAATTGCATATTGTTTTCGGCAGGTTGTTTCACCAACCGGTACCTGCAAATAAGGAAGCCGTCTTTTCCCACTTCTTCAAAATGATCTACAACAGTAAACAGCCCCCCATATTTGTATCCGTTTTTTGGACTGTATGGTGATTTATGTTCCGCCCCACGGGTAACGCGAACAGGTAATCCGTGCATTTCACTCACAATAAGTGCCTTGTTGCCCCGTGCTTCCCAACTTTGGTTAGAGGTTTGTCGTTTAGAATTTGGATCGTTCCCGCCGTGGCCCGTATATAAAACCTCGTTGCCATTGTCGTAATCATCCACGTAGCCACCGTTCAAAATAATAGAGGGGGCACCTACCTGTTTATTTCCATCTATGCCGGCTTGTGTGGCCAAGTGAATTCCCGCAGCGCGCAGCGCTTGCCTGTTTTCAAAGTAATCCCCTTCCTGAATTCCCTGAATTTCCCCGAATGTATATTTTGCCATAAACTTACACTACTGCAATAGATTCTGGCAATAGGTAAATACAGGGCAATACAGTAGTTATAAAGTGGAATTGATTCATATGTGGTGGTTATGAATCGTAAATATAGGAGAATTTCAATATCCGTGAACCACGGCTTGTACAATGGGAATGTCAGCCGCAGCCCAATGCAAAGAAGGCAATGCGCTGGCTTCTAACCATTGAAAAGATACATGTTCATTTAAGGTGATGGTATTAGTGGCCGCTGTGCAACGAAACGGCAATAAGTCGATCGAAAAATCGGGGTACTGGTGGTGAATAATTGGTAATGAAGATCCAACTACGATAGCAAGATTTAACTCTTCCATAACTTCTCTTACCAGCGCAGCTTCCGGCGTTTCCCCTCCTTCTATTTTGCCACCGGGAAACTCGAAAGTATTGGATAGATAATGATATTTGCTTTTCCCTTTTTGCATGCAAAGAAATTTGCCGTTGTGTTCAATAACGGCAGCTACAACTTTATAGTGGGGGTTTAAAGACAAGCTGGAGTTCATTTGGAATGTTAAAAACACTTCACCTGATGATTTGTAAGAGAATTTACAAGCCGCTATAGAATGTGCAAAAATCGACAACAGTAACCGCAGATATGTTGTATTTACCTATTGATGTTGGATAAGGGCCTATCATCAAGTAATGGCCTGTTTAACCAAACTCATGATGTATTCTATATTTGAGTCATCTTCTATTACCAGTTCATAATCGCCATTTCCCCAATGTCCAATTCCCGAAACATCGCGGGTAATATTTTTTGGGTCATCCAACTTGCCTTTCTTTAAGTTGATCCACATTTTAAGATTCCTCTTCAGTAAGGTAATATCTGTAATATTGGTTCCTTTTTTGAATGCGATATAATCTTTTTTTGGCTGTATTTCAATGTCGGGGCTCAAGTTTAGTATGGACGTTTTAAATTGGTTGTAGAGCTCTGAAATATGGTCGTTAACCCTGCTTATATGATCGTCTTCTGTAAGAGACCTGATTTCTTTTGTAATTTTTTCTAATTGCTCATTTCGTTTGCCTATGGGCTTAATGCTTGGCGCTGAGGAAGATTTTTTTATTGGGTTAATAAAAATTATATCGTTTTCAAAGCGCTTGACTTCCCATAACTCAATAGATAAATCTTTGAAATTAGTTGATTGCTTTTGAAAATCAGTAAATGAAGCAGAAACAAATATTACCTTGCTTTGGCTCCAATCAACCTCTTCACGCTTCAGTACCTGACCCAAACTTTCATTAAATTCCACGATGAAATCTGCCTTATGTTCCAGCATAAGGTTCAGATAAGATACACCTTGGTCTATAACACTATAATTTCTATCTCGCTTGTATTCAATTATTACAAAAGATTTGTTTTCCGGATCAAAAGCAAGTGTGTCTATTCGGTTGCTTCTGATGGAAAACTCTGTTTTAACAAATTGCCAATTGGTGAGCGATGTTAGGTTCACTTCAAATAACTGCTGAAGCTCCTTTTCAAGTTTAAATGAATTTTCTTTCAGTTGGATTAGTTTGTTGCTATTATTATTGTATAGGATCATTTTCGAAATAGGATGTTATTAAGTGCTTGATTATTTTGATTTACTTTTTCAACTTGATATCCCCTACAGGGCCTGTAACAAATCACAAGAATTTACCCCAATTGCTAATGCAATTAAATACACTTCCTCTGCCCTTAAATGACTGCATTCATCAGTGTTAATTCATTCATTCTTGTTCTCGACAAGCCAGTTTTCTGTGCGACTTCAGACCTGTTATCCGATTTCTGAGCCAGATGATCTCCCGGCTTAGTCATTGATTATTAGGGTTTTCTATAATTATTGATGTATTAAAAGTAAAAAAAAGCTGAAATAATTAAAATTTATTGCCAGATGCCCCCGGCACAATTTTCCCAACACATCGTTTTTTCTTCACCGTTAAACGATGCCTCCATGAAAAAAATCTACCTGTTACTCCTAGCCTCCGTTACAACTTATTTTTCCCATGCCCAGGTAAACCTCCCCCACGTACTCACTTTTTCCAGCGATGAACCGTCCTGGACCGCAGGCGTAGCCCGCGATGGAGAAGGCGGCTCCGAAGATATCATCGGACTTGAAATTCAAATCTTTACCGGGAGTTCTACTTTCGGCCTGGAGCCCGGGTCTACCATCACCTGGAAACCCAATTCCTACCTCAGCTCCGATGATGCTACTTTTAACGGACTCACCTCCGGTCCCGATGTGGAAGCCACCAACAACGGCGTGCCGGCGATGGTCATGAAAAGTTCGAGCACTGCTGTAAACTTCTCTCTACAATCCATCAGGCTGTACGATTGGGGTGGATATTCCCCGCTTATGATCTCGACCTATGATAATGGCGTGCTGGTCGGCACCATTGAAGTGGCTTTCGCTACGCCTCCAGCCTATCCGCCGAAGACGATTTCCCAGGCCGATGAGTTAACGCCCTCTCTTTTCAGTGATGTGGATGAAATCCGTTTCTACCCCAAATCGCCACAAACCGTTTTTAACCTGAGCATGAACTATATTTCGCTGGCTGCGCCAGGCGCGCTTCCGGTGCAATACGAATATTTCAGAGGAGCCATAAGGGGAACCGATTGCCTGCTGGAATGGGCCACCGCGCAGGAACAGCAGAGCAGCCATTTTACCATAGAACACAGCACCAATGGACGGCAGTTCTCCAAAGTGGGTACCGTGAAAGCAATGGGCAACAGCACTGTTAAGCAGGTGTACAATTTCTCCTATCCCGTAAGCAACGATCCTGTTCATTTGTTCCGTCTGCGGCAGGTAGATCTGGATGGGAAGGAATCGCTCAGCGAAGTGATTTCACTCCGGAACACCAATGTGGCGCTGGTATCGGTTGCTCCGAATCCTACCGTGGGAAGGGTGAAAATTGTATCGGAAACCGGGAACATTGAGGATATAACGGTGTACGATATGAATGGGAAAAGATGGCTGCACCTCGAAAAACCGGGCACACGAACCCATACCGCGGATTTAACGCCGTTGCCTTCCGGGATGTATATTATCCATGTGAGAACGGGTTCTGGGGTGGAAAAAATGAAGGTGGTCAAAAACTAAGCAAAGGCTTATTTTTGAGGTCATCCTTTAAACACAGTTCCATGCTTCGTTCCATTCATCCCAAATTGCCGATGCGCGATAAGTCGGCCACAAAGCAGTATTATATAGATGGCTTAGGTTTTCGTGCTATCGGCGCTATGGATTACGACGGGTACCTGATGCTGGAAAAGGATGGTATTGAGTTGCATTTTTTTGAATTCAAGGCATTGAATCCTTCGGAGAACTATGGGCAGGTGTACATCAGGACCGATGATATTGCCGCATTGTACCAATGGTTACTGGAACGAAATGTGGCCATTCATCCGAATGGGTCGTTACAACAAAAGCCCTGGGGCATGAAAGAGTTTTCGTTGCTGGATCCGGATAATAATTTGCTGACGTTTGGGGAGGAGGGATGAAATCGGGAGTGATTATTTTCACACATGCAAGATTCTTTTTCTTATTCCTGCGCTACTCGTATAAGTTCAGCATAGATATAGCTAACAGAATAATGGATACTACCAGCGCTACTAACTCTAGCAGCAAGTCTTTATGGGGTATGGATGATAAGTCTTCTGCCAGAAAGAATTTGGTCGGCTTACTTTCGCTCCACCGCACCCTTATCTGTTTACGTCCTTCCAATAGCAACTTATCTAAACCGTTGATTCGTTGGCGGGCTACGGTGGTGGTTTGTGTGAATGGGTGTTCAAAAGCATAGAAAACATGGTAATACTGCTCCTCATCGTCGGTATTTATTGGTTCAAATCTTTCTATGCGTCCGTAAATAAAAGGAGCGCTATCAGAGTCATTAACTTCCTTAAATTTTTTTCGAACCAATGTCGCGAATACTATGATACATCCTCCAAATACAATAATCTGCCACACAATGGATGGATAAAATTGAGCTGCTACTAAACCTGTTACCAGGATGAGAGAAAGTGACAGGAAAACTTTTTTATTCATGCCCGCACAATTTTCGCCGTTACATGCAATTGTCCGATGTGCCGCATCGTGTGCTCCGCTGCATGAAATAACAACCCTAATACATTCGAAGGGAGTTGTTTTGCGCCGATGCCGCGGAAATCGGTAAGGGTTTCCGGAGCGGTGTTCCGAAGTTGCTCCAATGCGTTTTCCACTTGCAGGTGAAATCGTTCCAACAGTATAGAAACCGATACATCCGGGTTTTCAGCGAGGCGTTCCGCAGCCAATGCCGCTCTTTGCAACGTATCCAGTTTTTCGCCGCGGGCATAAGTAAAGAGACGATCCAGCACCCCAGACAAATGCTGCAGATGAAAACCAACAGATGCCACACCAACAGGCTTTTCCCAAAGCAGATGATCCGGGAAGTTGTACATCACTTCAGCCAGTTCTTCCCTGGCCTGCAGTAGCGCATGTGCCACAGGTTGCAGCAGCGCGGTAATTCCCGGAATGGGACCTCTTTGCCATACTTCAGGGAGGGATGATGCCATAGTGTTTTTGTTGTGTGCAACTGCCATTAATGAATCGTGAGCCGATTAAGGTAACTAATCGGCTCAAAAATAGGGGAAATATGAGGTGATTAGGAAGGGAAGGACTTCTTAACAAGAGCGGCAACTTAAAAACGCGTCAATGACTAACAACGCCCGTTAATTGAATTTGTAAATTGTTTTAATTTATAAATGAATGAAAATAAAGTGATTAAAAATATTTATTAGGTTTAGTTGCAGAAGCCAAATATTCTGCCTTTGTTTGTGTCGAAATAACGCAAACAAAATGAAGCCCTTTGATAGTTATAAAAACCCTTCGCTCGCCATCGACCTTGTCGTGTTCGGCTACCACAACGGGCAACTCTCCGTTTTGTTGCTGAACAGGAACGAAGCGCCTTTCAAAGACCAGTGGACACTCCCGGGCGCATTTCTCCAAATGGAAGAAACATTTTCCGATACCTGCTCCCGCGTGCTGCAAACAAAGCTGGGCATGGATGAACTTTACCTGGAGCAATTGTACTCCTTCGATGCCCCGGATCGCGATCCCCGCGGACGTGTGATTTCCATTGCGCATTTCGCGTTGGTGAACCCACATAAATTCAGGATCGCAGCAGGCTCCATGGCCAACGATGTGCAGTGGTTCGATGTGCGCAATATGCCCGCGCTCGGTTTCGATCATACACTCATATTCGGGAAAGCACTACAAAGGCTTCAGTCTAAGATTCTCTATTACCCCGTTGGCTTCGAATTGCTGGATGAATCTTTCACGCTGCCCGAATTGCATCACCTGTACGAATGCATCCTCGGCATCTCCATCGACCGGAGAAATTTCAGAAGAAAAATCATTGATTCCGGTTACATCGTTCCTACCGGAGAAAAAAAGACCGGCGCACAAAACAGGCATCCCGAAATCTACCTGTTCAACAAAACCATTCAACCCAATCAGTTTAACCTCAATATTTCTTTACCATTATAATCACCCGCTATGAAATGCACACCCCTGCTCCTGAAAGATGGCTACAAAGTTGGCCATAAATTCCAGTACCCTGAGGGTACCACGTTGGTCTATTCCAACCTCACGCCCCGTAAATCAAGGAATGAGGACATCGGCGAGATCGTATTCTTCGGTCTCCAATATTTTATCAAAGAATACCTTCAATACCAGTTCAATGAAGGTTTCTTCAGCCGCCCGAAAGAGGAAGTGCTGCGTCAATACCAGCGTAGAATAGACAATTACCTGGGCAAAGACAGCATCACTTATCAGCATATTGCCGACCTCCACGACCTTGGATACCTTCCCCTTGAAATCAAAGCTTTGCCGGAAGGTACACTCGTTCCCATGCGGGTGCCGGTTTTCACAATCAGGAATACGCACCCGGATTTTTTCTGGCTCACCAATATGCTGGAGACCCTGCTCAGTGCTATTCTCTGGAAACCCTGTACATCCGCTACTACCGCCTATCAATACCTGAAAACTTTTCACCTGTATGCGCGTGAAACGGTTGGCACAGATAATTCATTTATTCCCTGGCAGGGACACGATTTTTCGTTCCGGGGCATGAGTGGTATTGAAGATGCTGTAATGAGCGGTGCAGGCCACCTGCTTTCCTTCAGTGGTACCGATACCATTCCCGCCATTGATATGCTGGAGCAATATTACGGTGCCGATTGTACGCAGGAACTCATAGGTGGTTCCGTGGCCGCTACCGAGCACAGTGTAATGTGTATGGGTACGCAACAGGATGAAGTAGGAACATTCCGGCGCCTCATCAACGAAGTATATCCCGCAGGCATCGTTTCTATCGTAAGCGATACCTGGGATTTCTGGCAGGTGATCACCGAATTCCTGCCGCTGTTGAAAGCAGAAATAATCGCGCGGAACGGAAAAGTAGTGATCCGTCCCGACAGCGGCGATCCTGTAAAAATTATTGTAGGTGACCCGGATGCTCCGGTTGGAAGTCCGGCTTTCAAAGGCGCTATCGAATGTATGTGGGAAACCTTCGGTGGAAGCATCACGGAAAAAGGTTTTAAACTGCTTGATCCGCATATCGGCCTGATTTACGGTGATAGTATTACGTTGGAACGGCAGGAAGCTATTCTTTCCGGGTTAAAAAATAAAGGGTTCGCCAGTTACAATGTAGTGCTGGGAATAGGTTCTTATACTTACGAATATGTTACCCGCGATACCTTCGGCTTCGCCATGAAAGCCACGTACGGTGAAGTGAATGGAGCAGGAAGAGCCATTTTTAAAGATCCGAAAACAGATGATGGCACAAAAAAATCGGCCAAAGGGTTGATGCAGGTGTACCGCGATCAGCAAACGGGCAAACTGGCACTCAAAGATGAATGTACCTGGGAAGAGGAAGCGGAAGGCGAATTGAAAACTGTATTTAAAGATGGTGAATTATTGGTAGAGTGGTCGCTTCAGGAGATAAGAGAAAGAGTGAAAGAAGGAATTTAAAATGAAACACACAACTTATGCAAGTGCGTGATCAACTTTTAAAAGGACAAGTATGAAAATTGAACTTATTAAAACAGATATTACTATGATGGAAGTAGATGCCATCGTAAATGCAGCAAACTCCTCGTTATTAGGGGGTGGCGGTGTAGATGGTGCCATTCACCGGAAAGGTGGCAAAGCCATCCTGGAAGAATGTATGGAAATACGCGCCCGGCAGGGGAAATGTCCAACCGGAGAAGCTGTCATTACTACAGCCGGTGAGCTGCCATCGAAGTACGTGATTCACACGGTAGGGCCTGTTTGGAACGGAGGAAACGGCAAAGAGGCCAACCTGCTTCAGAATTGTTATGTAAATAGCCTGCGATTGGCTGTGAATCATCAGATACGGAGCATCGCTTTCCCCAATATCAGCACGGGGATTTATAAATTTCCAAAAGGTTTGGCGGCCGAGATAGCAGTAAAGGCTGTTAGAAGCTTCGAAGACAGTGCGCATATAGACCAACTGATCTTTGTCTGCTTTGATGATGAGAACTACAATATTTACGAACAACTGCTTAACCATGAATGAAAAACAAATAAACAACGCCAGCAAATACCTGAGCCTGTTGCTGCGACATCATCCGGAAAAAATCGGACTGCAACTCGACGAGAACGGCTGGGCATCGGTAGAAGAGCTTCTTTTGAAATGGGATGGACCGGTTACTCTGGATTATACTTCGTTGGAGCACATCGTGTCCAACAACAATAAGAAAAGATTTTCCTTTGACGAGTCGGGTCAAAAAATACGTGCCAACCAGGGCCATTCGATTGGCATCGATCTGCAGCTCGAACCGCAATCACCACCAGATATCCTGTACCATGGAACAGTAGAAAAATACCTTGCTTCCATCCGATTGCAAGGACTGCTGAAAATGGACCGTCAGCATGTACACCTGAGTGTGGACGAAAGTACAGCAACACTCGTGGCGCAACGCCGTGGCAAACCAATATTGCTCCGGATTCGCAGCGGTGATATGCAGGCGGCAGGATATTCTTTTTTCCTTTCGGCTAACGCAGTCTGGCTCACAGAACAGGTTCCGGTCGATTATATTCAATTTCCATCCTGAAGATATGCCACGAACATTTGTTATAGGAGATATTCACGGCGCTGACAAAGCATTGGAACAACTTTTAGAAAGGATGGCTCCGGAAAAAGGTGATACACTGATTTTCCTGGGGGATTATGTAGATGGATGGTCCGGGTCCGCTGCTGTAATCACGCGCCTCCTTGCGTTGAAGGAAAGTTTCACATGCGTTTTTATCAAAGGCAACCACGATATATGGTGCGGAAACTGGCTCGCCGGAAAAGGCGCAGACGATGAATGGTTGAAGCATGGCGGCGCTTCCACCGTTCAAAGCTATTCAGCGCTCACCGAGGATGAAAAAGACGCGCACCGCAAGTTTTTCAATGGGCTTATCGACTATCATAGTGATGAATATAACAACCTGTTTATACATGCCGGCTTTTCATCCATGCACGGTCCGGAAAGGGAACCTTTCGCAACAAATTATACATGGGACAGAACATTGTGGGAAACAGCTATTGCACTAAACCCTGCGCTTTCAACCGATCATTCGTTCTTCCCGAAAAGATTGAAACTGTTTCGCGAAATATTTATCGGGCATACCCCTACCACTAATTACGGAACCGATCTTCCCTTACACGCCGCCAATATCTGGAATGTTGATACCGGCGCTGCTTTTACAGGAAAAATCACCGCTATTGATCTTGATTCAAAAGCCTATTTTCAGTCCGATAAAGTAATCAAACTTTACCCCGACGAGAAAGGACGAAACCGCTAAACAAAAATACCCAGCTATGCATACCATCAACCTGATATACCCTCAAAAATCTGATGTTTCTTTTTCCGTCATGACCTTCCCTGATGGGCAGCCACACCTCAAAATGGATGTGCAAGGACTTGATAGTTTAGATAGAAAAGCTCCGATCCGCATTCTTTCCAGAATTGCCAATCCGGCCGACCTGATGCTTGTGTTGTTGCTCAAAAACACGCTCGATTACCACGAGTTCGAACACATCGAACTGCACATCTCCTACCTGATGGCCGCACGAATGGACAGGGTGATGACGGGCGGAGAGCCGTTCTCCCTTAAAGTGGTAGCTTCGGTACTAAACCAGGCGAGTTTCAGAAAGATAAAAATATTCGATCCGCATTCCGAAGTGGCTACCGCTTTGATTGACCGGTCGTACATTGTTACCAACCATTCCTTTGTACAAGATGCTTTGAAAAGCTATTTTGAGAAGAATGGGCAGGACTCTTTCTGCCTTGTTTCCCCGGATGCCGGTGCGCTTAAAAAGATACATGGTCTGGCGCAGTTTCTGAACGTAGCGCATGTGGTGGAGTGTATGAAAGAGCGAGATGTGAGAACAGGAAATCTTACCAACTTTACCACTACCGCCAATCACCTGGACGGACTCACCTGTTTTATTGTGGACGATATTTGCGATGGCGGCGGCACGTTTATCGGAACTGCCGCTATGCTCAAAAGTAAAGGCGCTGCCAAAGTGGTACTCATCGTTAGCCATGGAATTTTCAGCAAAGGCGAAAGACTGGAGGGGATCGATGAAATTTTTTCAACGGATTCGTTCCGCAGTTTAGAAGGCGTGCATTGCTTTCAGGTGGGGGAGTATCTTTAAAAGACCCCTTTCAATAGCGTTTAGGCCATTGAAAGGGATAATCACTTCTCCCACTTGCACAAGGTTTTACCCTCCATTTTTGCCTTTTGCTCTGTTGTTTTAAGTATCCGGTAGCTACAACTTTTTAATCCCTTGCAGCCTTCTTTCAAATGATACCTGGTAGCACTTCTGCTATCGCAAACATATACTTCTGCTGTCTCGCAAGAATTGTTGAAGAAAGGCAGTAGTAATAATAAGAACGGCTTCATGCTATTGGCTGATTGTTGTAAGGAATCTGTACGCTTTTGTCAGCGCTGATTTACTGTCCTTCATCAATTATTTCAATAACATTACCGTTCATGTCAACCTTGGCTTTCACAAAATTCTTAACCACTCCTCCAAAGGCGTTCTTACCGCGATATGTAGTCATGACCACTAAATGGTCTTTCATGTCCCAGTATGTCGTTTCAACATGCTCAAAACTTTCAGGGTCATTCATGGCATTTTTAATTAATTTGGTCAGGCCATTGTGTGAGCCATCCCAGGAACTGAATTGTTTTTCCAGTTCTATTTGCCGTTCGGTTTTGGGCGTTCCGTCTTCATTCTTTTTTTCATCCTCATCGCTGCCAAAAGCAATAAACAGGAAAAAAGCAAAAGCCATTACGGAAAGTAAGTGTTTTGAAAAGATGCGTTTTATCATATCGTTTTTGTTGTACGGTTTCTGAATGTTAGTATAAAAGACAAGGTTGAAGCAAGCAATAAGAAGAGCAGGTCAAGTGAATCAAATGTCCCGGGAACCAATTTTAGCGCCTGTCCGATTTCTGAGCATATACCAATCACGGTAGCAGCGGTTGACCAAAAGATCGCATTCCGCGTTAACTTATTTTCCCATAGTAATAATATCAAACTTGTAAAGGAAAATAGCCATAACGCATCAGGGAGGCTGTATATAACCCAATCTGGTGGAGCAAATGAAGATGCGAAAACTCTTGCGGATGATATAAGTTCTGAAAGCCCTATTTTATGGAACCAACTGAACATTCTCAAACTATCTTTTCGAAAAAGAATGTAAGTTAACCCTCCTGAAGTCAGTGGTAAGAGTACGCACAGAATGAATCTTATTGATTTTTTCATGACAAAGAAAAAAAAAGGGTAAACGCATAATTTTTTCGTTTAACTATGAGTCAAATGTAAATGCTTGTTAATCCGCTTTTTTATGGAAATCCGTAAACCGAAAAGAATAACCCCAAAATCTTCTACTCAATAATCCCTTTCTTCACGCAATAAGCAATCAACTGCTCATTCGTTGTAAACTGATAAGCTTCTTTAATAGTATTCAGCCGTTTTTCCACGCTGCTTTTTCCGGAAGGTTTTATTCCTTTTTGCTTCAGGTATTCAGGAATATCTTGCACCTTTTTGCCCTGGATCATCAACGTGAGGATGGTGATGTCGAATGGGGTGAAATCGTGTGCGTTCCGGCGTTCCATCGGTTCCGGCAGATTTCTGGGGTAATAACGTTGGTTATTGTAGATAGCATGGATGGCATTCAGCAGTTCCTGCGCATCGCCACGGGATTTTCTAACGAAGGCGTCGATACCGGGTGTGTCGAAAAGTTTTTGGATGATGGCAGGCCTGCTTTCGGCGGAGAATACCAGTATTTTTAAGGCGGGCTGTTCCGCTTTTACGGCTGCTATCAGTTCGTGGCCGCCGGGAAGGGTTTGTGGGCGGTGGTCTTTTTCGAAATAGAGGTCGGTGATGAGCAGGTCGTAAGGATCACCTGCCTGAAGGGCTTTTTTTATTTTCAGGGCCGCGTCGTCGCAATGGTACACGTAATCGGGCTGGAAGATTTGTAAGGCTTCAAGGGTTTTCTGCACAGAGATGTTGGCGCTTTCATGGTCCTCGGCTATCAGTACTTTCTGGATCATCTTTTTGTTTGGGTTGGAACGAATAATTGAATGTGTAACGCCTTTGCCGGCGATGCTTCAAAAATAATCCTGCCCCCGATGTTGCGGATACGGTTTTCCGTACCCGTGAGTCCGTTGCCAAAAATTACATTTTCCGGCAGACCTACACCATCATCTGTATAACGGATCAGCAGTTCTTTTTCCTGCGGTTCAAATTTGATGACCACGGTGGTGGCGCGGCTGTGTTTGCGCATGTTCACCATCAGTTCCTGCAGCACATGTTTCAATTCGGCTTTTACTCTAGACGAAAGTTGTTGCCAGGTTTCCGGCGTATTGCCCACGATGGACACGCTCGTATTCGTATTGGAGAAAGACTGCAACAACGCGGCGATATGCTGGTGGAAGCCGTGTACTGTATTTTCGGTATGGTCATAAGAGATATCCCTCGACTGCTCGTACAATATTTCTATATCGTCCAGCAGTTCTTCTTTTTCAATGTTGTTGCCGTGTTCCACTTTGGCCATGAGGCGGTAAAGCCCGTTCGCCACCAGATCGTGTACTTTTTGGGACGTCTTC
The DNA here is from genome assembly GCA_946482545.1 of uncultured Flavihumibacter sp. The sequence continues at coordinate 37,552 of CAMLRX010000015.1, forward strand.
AACAGTTGTTCGCGAAGCGCTTGTTGTTTGCTTTTACGGAACCAAATCCATGCTATGATAAGAAGTGCCACTAGTGTAATGATAGCGGCCCATTGCAGGAATATGCTGAATTTCTTTTCTGCATTCTGCTTTTGCAGTTCCAGGTTTTCAGCCCGGTGTTTTTCCGCCTCATAACGAATGAGGGCGAACTGGTTACGTGCGTTGCTGCGACTGGTTTGCAGGCTGTCGTTCAGTGTAAGGTAACGGTTGAAGTAGGGTTGCGCGCTGGCCGGGTTTTCGAGTTGGATGATCCGTTGCAATGCATCCAGTTCATCTTCCGGACTTTCCAATTCCAGCGCAAGCAGGCACAGGTTTTCCGCATACCACAGGGCTGAGTCCTTTTGTGTGGTGGCATAATAGTCGCTCAGGTGAATGTAGCTGGCTGTTAGTCCCCATTTGTCCTGTTCCTTCTTTCGTATGCTTAGTGCGTTGTGGAACTCCGGCAATGCGTTATACCGCGGGTCCTTCAGCCATTTTGTTTTGGCCCTGTTCGACAATACACGCGCATATTCTTTTGTATCAGCGCCGCTTCTTTCAAAAATGGAATCGTAAATACGTAGTGCGGCATCGTAGTTTTTTAACCGTTGCAGGGACAGGGCTTTGTTGTTCAGCGGAATCAGTCTGTAATCGGCGTCTTCTATGAAACGGAGCGCCTGGTCGAAATAGCGGATGGCATCGGTATAATTTTTCAGTCCCAGACTTGTAAACCCGAGTTCATTGTAATCGGAGAACAAACAATAACTGTTGCGTTCCTCTTTTTCATTCAGGTATCGCAAAGAAGCGAGCAGGCTTTCCTGGCTGCCGAAATGGTCGCCAGCATCGGCCTGTATGATGGCCATTTTGTTGTATGCCATGGCAATTTCCAGACTATCGGCGGAGGTATTGGCCACTTCGTTGAAGTAATAGAAGGCCGAATCGTTTTGCACATTGAGGAGTGCCTCACCTTTTTTGTACAGCGTGGAAGTGGTAACGGGAATTGTTTCCGGCTGCGTTTTACAGCCGGTGCCGTAAAGCATAAAAAGCCATAGGAGCAGGTATAAGGGGGTTTTTACCACGGAAGCAGTTTGTTTAAAATTAATATTTCCTTCCGCGATGGGCAAAAAAATGAGGCAGGATCCTTTCCTGCCTCATGGGGTTCTCCCTTGCCTAACAATTAGGGTTTGGTAGGTTTGGGTGGTGGTTGGTTGGGCGCGTGGCCTGCTTCCCCGCCGCCGCCATCGTCGTCCATGGTGGTGATGGGTGTGTCGTTGTCGTTAACGGGCGTGGTGTGTTGTCCTGCGCATAGTGATAGCAGGATCACTAAAATATAAGTGAACATTGTTTTAATAATTAAATGTTTGGAAATACCGCTACCATCGCCGATGGCGGGTGCAGTGTGGTGTGGCGGTAAGAAGCGCTTCTTACGCCGTTGGGAAGAGGTGGGGCGCCAATTGCGGAAGCCGGTAAACGCTTCCCAGGCCGGTTATCAACAACCACTTTCAGCACCCCGTGGCAACAGTTGCTGTACAGGAACCTCTTAGCTGCAGAGGCGGTCAACTGTTGCTGAAGTCAAAATTAGATCGCCGTAAGTGGTTGATTACTATTTGATTCCGATAATTCCGATGATTCCGTTCAGATTCCGGTAATGCAGGTGGGATTCCGGAAATTCCGTTAGATTTAGGGTATAATCTTTGGAAAATGTATAAGGATTACATAGAAGCGGTGCTTAGAACCTTTCACGAAAAAAAGAATAATCTTGAACTTTCAAACAGGTGGAGTAAGCTTACCAGGGCCACGTTAAGAGACGAATGCATTGCGGTTTATCAGAAAAGATGCACTAAGGATGATGTGAAAATGCTCAGTGAATTTTTTGGATTTAGGGAAGATGAACCTGCCATTCCTCAGAGAATCCGGCAATTTGACTTAGATAAGTTTAGACCATTTATAAGTTTTATAAATGAGAAAACTAGTGATACGGTACAGAAGAATATAGAATTACTGGCATGGCTTATAGATTTTGAATACAGGCCGTTAGGCAAGTATGAGAAAATGATTAAGGGTGGGCAACCAATTACCCCTACTACGATAGTGAATGGTCCTAAAATTGGTTCAGGAGAAAATCCAATAGTGGCGGTTACGCCGGATCCTGATAATGGCGGAAATACAAACTCAGGTGGTGGGGATCCTCTTGTTAATGTGCCAGGACCTGCAGATGTGCGTTTAGCACCTCCCGAATCTAAACGCCGAACCAAATACCTGATTCCTTTAGCGGTTCTTATTTTTTTATTACTGGGAGGCGGAATGCTTTACAAGGGATTCAAAAACACCGCTGCGAATACTACAACCCTCGATTCTCCCGCAATAGCTACTAGTGGATTCTGTATGTATTGGGCGGAAGATCACTACCAAAAAATTCCATGCGACCAGGCATCAGATAGTTTGAACCCGATTCCTTTAGATATGGAGAAGGTGCAGCATTTCAAAAAAATCCCCTGCCCGGAAACAATTAAAAAAACTGAAATAGGAAAGTATTGGTATTGTAAACTGAAGAATAGGGAAGTTGAATTTTATACGGCTGGCGGGTTTCATCCGGTGGATACCAAACGAAGATTAAAGCCGCTAACCAATTATATGTATGAGACATACATTACAGGCCGAACACCCTGCCCTTAATATGATTGCTCCATCAGTGTGTTATTATGCGCCTATTTCATTCAGGTGAAAATGCATTCCCGTAATCCTATTCACTCCCTTCTTTCTAAATTGCAGCCACAATACTTTCTACCATGATGCGCCGACTTCCAATATCATTCTTGCTGCTTTGTGCAATCTCGACTACCATCTCCTGCACGGAAACCAACGGTGCCACCGCGTACAACCTTGAAAAGGATGCCCCCGCTTCAACCCCCTCCTACAAAGTGGTGAAAATAAAAGACGGCGATACCTTCGTTGTCCTGAAAGACAATACAGAACTCACGGTACGCTTCGAACACATCGACTGCCCTGAAAAGAACCAGCCCTTCGGCACAAAAGCCAAACAATTCGTTTCCGACCAGTGTTTCGGAAAAAACATCACCCTTCAGCACCACAACAAATTCGACCGCAACAAAAGACTGATCGCCGAAGTGATCCTCGCCAATGGCCGGAACCTCAACAAAATGCTCGTGGAAAACGGACTGGCCTGGCACTTTAAACAGTACTCTGGCGATACCACTTATGCCAACCTGGAAACAGCGGCCCGCAAGAGTAAACTGGGATTATGGTCGGAAAAAGACCCCGTGGCGCCCTGGTTGTGGCGAAAAAAATAAGGATCATGGATGAAGTGCAGGCACGCTGCCGTGGTCCGGTTTTTTCTTTGTTACCAGAAAAACAACTATGAACAGCATCAACCAGCAACAGCCCGAAGACAACAGAGACGACCTGCAAGGCCGTGAAGCAGCCGAAAAACTGTCGGAACTGGTGAACAAAGCAAAGATTTGTTTTATGTGCACCAATACTACCGCAGGTACCGACTTCGCCACCCGTCCCATGACCGTACAAAAAGTAGATAAAGACGGGGTAATTTGGTTCCTCAGCGCCTCCGACAGCCACCAGAACCAGGAGATTACCGCCGACCCGCGCGTGAGCCTGCTGTTTCAGGGATCCACCTATTCCGATTTCCTGCGGCTGTCAGGAGAAGTAAATATTCTAACCGATCCATCCATCATTGATGACCTGTGGAATCCAATGCTCAAAACATGGTTCACCGAAGGGAAGGACGATCCACGCATCACCGTGCTCAAATTTGTTCTCGACAACGGCTATTACTGGGATACCAAACACAACCAGATGGTGGCGTTCGCCAAACAAATGATCGGCGCCATGATCGGCAAAACGCTGGACGATTCCATTGAAGGAACGTTGAAGTTGTAACTGCGCATAAGTATAACAGTTGGTGTCTTTTCTATAAGTGGCTTCAATTGATGCAGCCATACGTGAACGGTTTTTCCGCATCTCGCAACATTATTTCCGTATTACGCAAACAAAAATCTTTCCGATGGGCTTCTTTTGCATGCCAAAATAGCCCACGTATGAAATGGTATGCCCTTAAAAGCCTTTTTAGTTTAATCTTATTGTGTTCGGGTTCCCTTGCTTCCTTCGCCCAATCTGTTGGACGCATTGAAGGAAAGGTGCAAAACGATGGCGGAAACCCTGTGCCAGGTGCAACTATAACTGTTAATGATCAGCAATATGCTACTGCTGAAACCGGCGAATTTTCTATTCCAAACCTGCCAGCCGGTAAATACAAAATTGTTGTTTCATCAGTCGGTTTTGAAACAACGGAACGCACGGTAAACCTGAAAGCTGATGCCTCCGAATACCTCACCATTACATTGTTGCCAGCTAACGGTCAACTGCAAACGGTGGAAGTAACCGGTCGGCGGAACGACGGGTACAAAGCCAATTATTCCTTCGCGGCAACGAAGGTGGCCATTCCCGTTACCGAGATTCCCGGAACGGTGTCCACCATCACCCAACAACTCATCCGCGACCGGCAGGCCGTTCGTTTCGATGACATCGCGCGCAACGCCAATGTGCGGGTGTCCAACAACGGCAGAACAATTATTATCCGCGGCTTCCAGAGTAATACAAGGCTCATCAACGGATTGAGAACTTTGAGTGATAACTACCGCTTCTCCGCCATATCACCGGTGGTGGAAAGTTATGAGGTGGTGAAGGGCCCGTCCTCTTCCATGTTCGGAAATATGAGTCCGGGCGGAGTGCTGAACCTTGTTACCAAAAAGCCGCTCGCGGAGAAAAAGCAGACTTTGTCGTTCAGCGCAGGCAGTTTCAATACGCTTCGCGGCGATATGGATTTCACCGGTAAAATGACCGAAGACGGGAAAATTCTGTACCGACTGAATGTGTTCGGACAAATGAGCGATACCTGGCAGAATAATATGAAAGACAATGCTTTTACCGTGGCACCCTCTTTCTCTTTCCTGCCCAAAGAAGGCACGCGTATTAATGTGGACATCAATCATACCCGCCTGCTTACGATGGAGAACGATGGCATTTTCCCCTTCAAAGGAAAAACGATCGACGAAACACCCATCGATTTTACGGTACTCCAGGTGGGCGACGGCAACAAAACCACCACCACTTCCCTCAATCTTTCCCTCAGCCAGAAGATCACGAACAACATCGATTTCAACTTATCTTATTTAAAAGATTTTCTGAGCTGGGACGATAAGCGCCATGCCACTGAACTTTATCTCGGCGACGCGGCCTGGTCTAACGGTGATAGTAGTCTGAGTGTATATTACGGTGAATGGAACGCGAAAATGGATGCGGACAACATCACCGGTTATGTCACGGCCAATTTTAATACCGGCGGCATTCAGCACAAATCGTTGATCGGGTACGATTACAATGTTTCCCTGTTCAACTGGGGCACTTACCGCTACAATACTGCACCCATCGGATCCGTAAATGTGTACGATCCCGCAAAAAGTTCCAACCTGGACGGCACCACTTATGCCCTCGCGGCCACTACTTATGATCGCGCCAACAAAACACGCGATTTCGCCAACGGCATCTACTTACAGGACCAGGTAGGCATTACCGAAAGGCTGAAGGTGTTGCTCGGACTTCGTCATGAACGGTATACTTTCCGCCTCGCTTACCAGACGCCACAGGAAAATGAAGTGGCGCAGAATGCCTGGCTTCCCAAAGTGGGCGTTACTTACATGCTTCCCACCAATACTTATGTTTATGGTTCTTACGTAACCGGCTTCCAGCCCGTGTCTTCAGGATCACTTTTATATGGAACGGTGGAAGGAGGCGGAAGTCTGAAACCGGAATACAGCCACCAGTTTGAGTTTGGCGCGAAGCAGGAACTTTTCGGCAAGAAACTGCTCCTTACTGCGGCCGTTTATCAGATTAAAAAAACCAACGTAACCCAACTTACCAATCCAGGTGTAGTGGATCCCAACGACAGAATCTGGCGTCAGTTGGGAGAAGTCTCCTCCAAAGGTTTTGAAGTGGAATTCAACGGCGCTATCAGCCCGTCTTTCTCTGTGAACGGGACCTATAATTACAACGACGCTAAAATCACCGAAGACCTGAACCCCGCTAAAGTGGGCGAGAAACTTGGAATGGCACCCCTGCACCAGGGAAACATCTGGGCGAAGTATGAAGTGAAAGACAATAGTTTCCTTAACGGATTCGGTATTGGCTTTGGCGCGGGATTCTCCTCCAGAACGCCCATGCTCCAGTTCCCCAATATTTACACGCCAGGCTACACCGTGCTGGATGCTTCTTTACAATACCGCATCGACCGTGTGCTGCTGAGCATGAACCTCAACAACATTACCGATAAGAGATATTATACCGGTGCCAACCGCGAACGCGAAAGGTATTACACCGGCGCACCCCGTAACATACTTTTCAGGATTGGCTACAACCTTTAACGTATGTGGAAGAAATGGGTGAGAAACATACATTTATGGCTCGGACTAACGTCCGGGCTTATTGTTTTTATCGTGGCCATCACCGGCTGCGCCATCGTATTCGAAAAGGAAATCAATACCGCGCTGGGCACAGGTATTTACCAGAAAGTGAAGAAACGGAACACTGAACCGGCCCTTCCTTCACAGGTGTTCCGGGTGGCTGATTCCGCTTTCAGCAAGCTGTCGCTGCTTAATATGTATTATACCGTTTACCCGGACGATAATAACGTAAGTGTATTGTGGGTGAGGGATACATCGCGCAAATACCATTCACTTTTACAGGACCCATACACCGCGCAGGTGGCGGGCGAATACGATTACGAAAGTTCTTTCTTCACCATCATGACCTTCATCCACGTGTCGCTTGCGCTGGGAGAGGTGGGTACCGCGCTGATCCGTTACGCAACACTTGTTTTCGTGGTGCTGATGGTGACCGGACTTATTTTATGGAAACCGGCCAGCAAAAAAGGATACAAACAACGCTTCACGATAAAATGGGGCGCCAGTTTTAAAAGATTGAACTACGACCTCCACAATGTGCTGGGTTTTTACATGACCTGGATCGCAGTTTTTATTGCGCTGACCGGCCTGGTATGGTCGTTTGAATGGTTCAGTAACAGTGTGGTTTGGGTGGCGAACGGTGGAAAGAAAGTGGCACTCGCGCGGCAGCAACCGCCTTTGTCCGTACAAGCTGGTTTCGGTGATTCCACGCTTTCGCGATATGTCGCTATTGATGCGGCTTTTCTCGAAATAAGAAAACGGGAGCCAAACACCCGCGCACTAACTATTTACAAGCCGATGAACGATTCTTCCGCCATCAGGATCACGGTTGAAACCGGGGAGGGAAGCAATTACGCGCGTGCCGATGAATATTTCTTCGATCAATACAGTTCCCGGTTGCTCGCCCACCAACCATTCAGCGGGCTGAGCAACGGAGAAAAGCTGTTGCGGATGAACTACTATATCCATGTGGGCAGCATTGCCGGCATAACAGGAAAAGTGTTGGCGTTTCTCGCAAGTCTGATCGCAGCCTCATTGCCCGTTACCGGGTTTATGGTATGGCGCGGAAGAAAGAAGAAGGTGTCGCGTAAAAATAATGGCAGCCCAAACTTTCCGTGCGTCACCGGAAATAACTTTTAACAATGGATTAACCTCACCCGATAAGTTGAGTTGTAACATGCTTGAAACAATTATCAATAAAGGGTTTGATGTTTTCATCATGATAAGAAAAATTCAGGTCACCATTGTGTTCTTATCAAGTGAAAAAATAATTATACCGGTTATGTGGAACCAATTAACACGCGCAATGGCTAATGGTACATTTGGATCATAAAATAAAAAGCCATGAAAAAGATAACATTATTCCTGATGATCGCCCTGTTCGCCACAACAGGTGCCGTTTTTGCAAATGACCCCAATGATCCTGTTGACAAAGCCAATGAAAAAGTAACCCGCAGTTTTGAATCGGATTACAAAGCTGTATCCGAATTGAAATGGTTTGAATCCACCGATCATTTTATCGCCGTGTTCAAGCAGGAAGACGTGCTGGTGAAGGCGCGGTACGATAAGGGTGGAAAATTTGTAGGCAGCACCCGTTACTACAAAGAAGAGCACCTGCCCATTTTTATCCTGAATAAACTGAAAAAGAAATATCCCGGAAAAGAAATATTCGGGGTAACCGAACTGGCTGAAGGGGAAGACCTGGAATACCATGTGAAGATGAGCGATGAAAAGAACTGGTACACAATAAAAGTTTCCGCTGCCGGTACAATGGGCATCACGGAGAAGTACAAAAGGGCTGCGGAACAGAAATGATATAAGTTAGTTTGGTCGCGTATAGTGTTTGTAAAGAGGATGTATCTGCAGAGATGCGTCCTCTTTTTCGTTAGAAGCTGAAAGGCAACTGAGCCTTTACATGATCCCATTCAATATGCAGCATTGCCTTGCCGTTTTCATCTGTGAAAAACATGGTGAGTGCTTCTACAGGTTCTTCCACGGCTTCTACGGGAATCGTGGTGCGCAGCACATCGTTGGCGGGATCGAACTGAAGTCCCCAGGTGTAGCGGGCGCTGTTAAAGGCGATGGTCCATTCTTTTTCCTGCGGGATGCAATAGAGGGTATAGGTTCCTTTGGCGATCTTCTGGCCGTTCACTGTGGCGGGTGAAAACAACTGGATTTCGGTGGCTTCGTTGGCGCCCATTCTCCAGGGTTGCCCGTATTTCTGTAAGCCGCCGAATATGGCCCTGTTGTGGCGTTGGGGTCTGCTGTAAATTACCCTTACTTTGGGATCGCCGGAGGCCTGCCGTTGACTCTTGAGTTTGGGGAATTCGGTGGGAAAGTAGATCATGTCCATCGGCGACTGGTCGAATATCCCCGAAACCGGTTTGGGGTTCACGATGATCTGGGATGCGGAACCGCCGTTCGTTTTCCTGGCCGCACTGGAGTCTGGCGCAGGTGTTGGCGTGCTGCTGTTGCAGGCGGCGAGGAAAGATAAGGCTATGTACAATAAGCTGGAGGCTGGCTTCATGGTATTGTTCATGGGGTTTGGAATCAGTAACCAATGGGAACGGTCACCCGGGTATCGTCCCATGAAATGTACATGGCGGCGGTGGTTCTGTTCATTTTATCGAAAAAGATGGAGAATGTTTCGGAGGGTTCGTTGAGTTTCTCGGGCTTCACGTCGGTACGCAGCACATCTTTGGAAGGATCGTATTTGAATGCGCCCCAGGTGTCGAGGTCTTTGTTCAGGATCAGGGTCCATTTGTCGGCCAGCGGAATGGCATATAGGGTGTACCTGCCTTTTTTCACGGGCTTTCCGTTAAAGCTCACGTCTTTGTAGAATTCCACTTCTGTGGCTTCATTTGCGCCGAGCCGCCATACTTTATTAAATTCTACCAGTTCCCCGAAAACCTTGCGTCCATTGCGCTGCGGGCGGCTGTAGATGACCCGGGCCAGGAGGGGTTCCGCGGCCTTCCCCTGTATTTTCAGAACAGGATAATTGGAAGGGTAATAACTCATGTCCATCGTGGACTTATCAACAGCGGGACCTTTTCCATTTTGGGCAGATGCCGTTGCGGTAAGAAAACCGGCCAACACAACAATAAGAAGGCGCTTCATGAAATGTGGTTTGCGACAAAGATAAGCGTTAAAAGGGCTTGTTCATCAGTTCAAACCGTTGCTGTACATAATGTTTAAGTTGCGGGAAGAATTCCCGGTAGCAGTTGGCCAGCGCTTCGTAATGGCGCATCAATACATCAAAGGCGGGACGCGCATCTTCGAGGTGGGCGGCCCTGCGCACCAATCCTTCAAAACTATTCCGGATGCCTGCTTCAAAGCGGTAGTTGTACAACCAGTTCTGCGCTTTCATATAGGGGAACATGCGCTGGAAATGTTGGGGAAAATAAGGGGATGCGGGTTCCAGCAGTTGGTAGGTGTCGCCCGAAAAGCGGTGCAGGTGTTGCTCTGTAAGAAAGACGGCCACATCGTTCGCCAGGAAATGATCGTAGACGATATCAATGAACGCGGGCGCATACAGCCTGTAATCTTTCCTGAAAAATGTGGCGGCTGCCTTTGTGGCGGGATGGGCATCGGTGAATGCATCTATTTCACGGTGCAACTCAATGCCCAGCCGGATGGAATCCGGGTAATCGAATTTTTTTCTTCCTTTTACAAAATCGCTGATCATATTCCCGGCGAGGATACCGGGATCGTTGAAAGAAAGGTAAGCATGTGCGAGGAAGTTCATGCATAGAAGATAGCGAAATCCGTGCTACTTTCCTAAGCGCGAAGCGTTTTCTACCATTCGCCCAATACCGTAACCCCGCCTTTCACGTGCTGGTTCAGGCCCACGGAAACTTTGGTTCCCAGTGGGAGCAACAGGTCCACACGGCTGCCGAATTTAATGAAGCCCAGTTCCTGCCCCTGCTCTGCGGGATCTCCTGCTTTGCAGTAGTTTACGATGCGGCGGGCAACGGCTCCGGCTATTTGTTTTACCAACACTTCTTTCCCGTTCTTATCAATTACAATGGAATGGCGTTCGTTGTCGGTAGAGGACTTCGGGTCCCAGGCCACGAGGTACTTGCCCTTGTGGTACTGGCTGTACACCACTTTCCCGGTAACGGGATGACGGTTCACGTGTACATTGGCGGGACTCATAAAAATAGAGACCTGCAAACGCTTCGCTTTAAAATATTCTTCATCAAAAACCTCTTCTATCACCACTACTTTTCCATCGGCCGGACAAATAATCTGGTCGTTGTGAATGGTGAGCGGACGGTTGGGAATGCGGAAAAAAGAAACAATAAAAAGCCAGAAGCCTATACTCAGCACCAGGATCAGCCAGGTGATCCAGGAGAATGA
>CAMLRX010000016.1 GCA_946482545.1 uncultured Flavihumibacter sp.
CTTCCAGCTTCAACTGTGTGCCGGGGTTGCCGGTACTGCATTCTAAAGACCTGGTGAATTGGACCATCATAGGACATGCTTTGCCCAAGCAGGAACCCGCGCAGGTGTACAATTTACCACAGCATGGAAAAGGGGTGTGGGCGCCGGCGATCCGTTACCATAATAAAAACTTTTACATCTATTGGGGTGATCCTGATTTTGGTATTTATATGGCGAAGGCTGCCGATGCGAAAGGCCCCTGGGATAAGCCCGTACTGGTGGCCCCGGGGAAAGGAATGATTGATCCATGCCCATTCTGGGACGATAACGGTAATGCATACCTTATAAATGCCTGGGCGGGAAGTCGGGTAGGCGTGAACAGTTTGCTCACGGTTTATAAAATGAATACTGCCGGAACCGCTTTGCTGGATGAGGGTGTAAATGTTTTTTCTGGTCATGGGAACCACCACACTGTGGAAGGTCCCAAACTGTATAAAAGAAACGGCTACTATTATATTTTCGCGCCTGCAGGCGGTGTTGCCACGGGCTGGCAACTGGTACTGCGTTCCAAAAGCATTTATGGTCCTTACGAAGATAAGATTGTGATGGACCAGGGAACCACCAGGGTGAACGGTCCACACCAGGGTGCCTGGGTGAATACGCCATCGGGCGAGGATTGGTTCCTGCATTTTCAGGATAAACTGGCCTACGGCCGTGTGTTGCACCTGCAGCCAATGGCATGGAAGAACAACTGGCCCGTGATTGGCAACGATGAAAACAACGATGGGAATGGAGAACCTGTATTAACGCATAAAAAACCAACGATAGCAGTAAAATCACCCGTTACCGTTCCCGCCACTTCCGATGAATTCAACAGCAGCATGTTAGGCTTACAATGGCAATGGCACGCTAACCCCCACGTAACCTGGAGCATACACAGGAATGGTGCACTAAGATTGTTCGCGGTACCGCAGCCCGCGGAAGAAAAGAACTTTTGGAATACACCGAATTTGCTCCTGCAGAAATTTCCCGCTGAAAACTTTACGGTTACCACTCAACTCACTTTCCACACCGAATGGGATATCTGGGAAGGAAAGAAAGCCGGATTGCTGGTAATGGGCAACGATTACGCCTATTGCGCGATCGCGAAAAATAACCATGGTTTTGTGGTTAGAATGGTGCAATGCAAAGATGCCGTCTCCGGCACGGCCGAGGAAATACTCGAAGAGCAACCCCTTTCCACCGGCACTGCCTTTCTTAAAGTTGAAGTAAACGCACCGGGAGCAACCTGTTCCTTTAGCTACAGTGAAGACGGCATTCATTATAAAAAAATCGGCCACCCGTTCACCGCTCAACCCGATAAATGGATCGGCGCAAAAATGGGCCTGTTCTGCACCGGTAAAAAAAGTATAAGAGACGGCGGATACGCAGATGTAGACTGGTTCCGTGTGACCGCAAAATAAATTTATTCAAGAACAAACTCCTCGTGATTTTCCTGCCCCTCTCCCCCCGGAGAGGGGTTGGGGAGAGGCCCACAACCAATGAAACGAATAAACATACTACGCAAAAAAGTTTTCCCTCTCCTAAGCATTCCCCTGCTGTTGTATGCCTGCAATAACACCAAAGGAACGCCTGCATCCTTCAATGCCGATTCCGCCATGCAATACTGCGTAGACCAGGCCGCCATCACTTCAGCCCTTCCGCTGCCAGATGATCAACTCCCGCGGAGTATTGCCAGCGGAAGCAATACCTGGCGCACCGTGAACTACCGCGACTGGACCAGCGGCTTCTGGCCCGGAATTCAATGGTACGTGTTCGAATACACTGGTGATTCCACCTGGAAAAACCACGCACAAAAAAGTTCAGCAAAATTGTTCCCCCTCGCCGACAGCGCCGCCATCGATCACGACCTTGGGTTTCAACTCTATTGCAGCATTGGCAACGGATTCCGCCTCACCCGGGATACTTCCTACAAAAAAATATTACTGCGCGCCGCAGATACCCTTGCTAAACTTTACAACCCCAGAGTGGGCACCATCCTTTCCTGGCCGCGTGAAGTGCCCGGCGTGGACTGGCCCCTGCACCACAATACCATCATGGACAATATGATGAACCTGGAATTGCTGTTCTGGGCTTCAAAAAATGGTGGCGACTCGGCTCTGTATAATATGGCCGTTACACATGCGGAGACTACCATGCAAAACCATTTCAGAGACGATTTTACTTCCTATCACGTAGTGGTGTATGATACCGCTACCGGAAAAAAAATTAAAGGCATCACCCACCAGGGATACAGCGATTCCAGCTTTTGGGCGCGTGGCCAGAGCTGGGGGATATATGGCTTTACCATGGTGTACCGCGAAACCAAAGATGCCCGTTTCCTCGAATTCGCTCAGAAACTCGCCGATGTATATCTGGAAAGATTACCAGAAGATCTGATTCCTTACTGGGACTTTGATGCACCCGGTATTCCGGATGAACCCAGAGATGCGTCAGCAGCAGCAGTAACGGCTTCCGCTTTGATAGAATTGAGTACGTTGGTGCCCGATAAGGCCAAATCGGAAATGTACCAGCAAAAAGCAGAACAGATGCTGGCCGTATTGTCAGGAAAAGATTACCAGGCAGGCAAAGCGAATTCCGCCTTTCTGCTCCACAGCACCGGGCATAAGCCCAATGGAGGTGAAGTAGATGCCGCGATTATTTATGCGGATTACTACTACATAGAAGCGTTGTTGCGCCTGAAAAAATTAAAAGAAAAATAGTTCGATCATTTTAATACCGGAATCATGTTGAAATTAAGCAGTACCATTTTGTTGTTGCTGATGCTTTGGAACACATTGCCACTCCATGCGCAGGATACAGGCGAGGCAAAGCAGGAAGTAACGTTGAATTCGCCGGATGGTAAAATCCGTTTCCAACTGGAACACCGCTTTGAAGGAGGAAAAAGAACTTTGTATTATACCGTTCATTTTAAAGATCAGCCTGTTGTTCTTCCTTCTGAAATGGACATTCAGCTCGATAACCACATCAGTGAGCAGGCGATGGCTTTAAAAGTGGACAAGGCGAAGAAATGGTGCGAGGACCTCAGGATCACGAATATTCTAACCTCTTCCGCCAACAATACCTGGAAGCCGGTGTACGGGGAACGCACCAGCGTAAAGGATCATTACAACGCTGCCGTAGTAGAAATGCTGAAAGAGAACAACCCCATGTACAAAATGAATGTACAGGTGCGCGTGTACAACGAAGGCGTTGCGTTCCGGTATTTCTTCCCGGAAAATGAAAAAGGCACCTATTACAGGGTAGTGGCTGAAAACACTGCTTTTACACTTCCGGAAGGAACCATGGCCTGGCACGCTGCCTGGGCGCAGGCGCCTTACAACTTACTGCCCTTGCGGAACTGGAACCAAGAGAGTGAACGCCCGCTTACCCTGGAACTCCCGGGGGGAACTTATGCCTGTCTGGCCGAAGCCGCTATGACCGATTACAGCAGAACAAAATTCAAACTCGGTTCCAACCCCAATACCATCCTCACCTCCATGCACGATCCCGCCGACCTGATCTCTCCCGTAGGCACCCCATGGCGCGTGATTATGGTAGCGGAAACACCCAGTAAACTTGCGGAGAACAACGATCTGCTGCTTAACCTCAATAAGCCATCCACACTCCGCAACACAGACTGGATCAAACCTGGAAAAATCATGCGCGTGATGACGCAGACCACCAAAGACGCTTATGAAAACATCGACTTCGCAGCGGCCCATGGTCTCCAGTATATTTTATTCGACTGGAAATGGTATGGTCCCGCTTTCTCCTTCGACTCCGATGCCACTACGGTAAGTATTCCTGATTTCGATCTGCCCGGCATCATCGCTTATGGCAAACAAAAAGGAATAGGAGTGTGGTTGTACGTAAACCAGCAGGCACTGCTGATGCAATCTGATTCCCTGTTCCGGGTGTACAAACACTGGGGGGTGAAAGGCGTTAAATTCGGGTTCGTGCAGGTGGGTTCCCACCGCTGGACCACCTGGATACAAAAAGCCATTCAACAGGCCGCCGATGCTGAAATGATGGTGAATATTCATGACGAATACCGCCCCACCGGCGAACAAAGAACCTGGCCTAATTTTATGACCTCCGAAGGTATTCGTGGAAACGAAGAAATGCCCGACGCTACCCATAATACTGTATTGCCTTTCACAAGAATGATTGCAGGCGCCGGAGACTATACCGTTTGTTATTACGACAAGCGCATCAAAACAACACACGCGCATCAACTGGCGCTTTCGGTGGTAATGTACAGTCCCATCCAAACTTTGTTCTGGTACGATAAACCTTCTTTTTACAACGGAGAACCCGAAGTGGCATTCTTTGAAAAAGTGCCCGCCGATTGGGATGAAACACATATTCTGCAAGGCAAACCAGGTGTTTCTGTTGCAACCGCGCGCCGCAAAGGCACGGAATGGTTTATTGGCGCCATCACCAACAACGAAGCGCGTACACTCCAGCTTCCGCTTACATTTCTGGATAAAGGGAAAAAATATACCGCGACTATTTACGCAGACGATCCTTCCGTTCCTACCAAAACCAAAGTGTCCGTGAAAAAAATGAATGTGACCGCTGCAACAGTATTAAAACCTGTATTGCAGGCTTCCGGCGGACAAGCCATCCATATTGTACCCAACGAAAAATAAACCAACCTCTTTAAGATCATGAGTAGCAGTAATGAAGTAAAGTATATTGCAGGCGTGGATATTGGTGGCACACACATCACCGCGGGACTAATCCATCCGGTGGCGCGCACCCTGAACGAGGACTCTCTTATCAGAAGGCATGTGGATCCCCATGCGTCTGCCGGAGAGATCATCGGTATCTGGGCTGGAGTATTAAATGAATTAAAAACGGTTTACCCCGGAAGTTTTACAAAAGTGGGCATCGCCATGCCCGGACCATTCGATTATGAAGCAGGCATCTCACTGATCAAAGGGTTTCACAAGTATGAAAGTCTGTACCAGCTTAATGTAAGGGAACTTCTTGCAGAGGAAACGGGATTGTTGCCAGGACACATTCTTTTCCGCAATGATGCTGAAGCCTTCCTGGAAGGTGAATTGTTCTGCGGCGCGGCTTCAGGCTTCAACCACGTAATCGGCATCACCTTGGGGACCGGTCTTGGTTCCGCCATCAGCAATAACGGGGTTACACACGATGCTGAACTGAGTGTTACGCCTTATAAAAACGATATCATAGAATCTTTCGTTTCCACAAGAGGTATATTGAAAGGCTACCGTGCATTGGGCGGCGATGAACAATCGGATGTGAAAACCATCGCTGCGTTGTATGGTGCTGAAGAGGCTGCCACGCGTGCGTTTGATGAGTTTGTGAAGCACCTGGGCTGGTTCGCGGAAATGTTCGCACACAAAGAAAATCCCGAACTGCTGGTCGTGGGTGGAAACATCGCCAATGCCTGGGAACTCATTGCGCCGTCGCTGGGGAAAGTGTTGCTGCCATTGGGCGTAAAACTCAAGAAGGCCATGCTGGGAGAAAACGCAGCGCTGATAGGCGGCGCCTGCTGCTGGAAATCTTCCGCCGGACTAGCCGCCACACTTTGAAATATACCTTACATTCAATGTAACAATCAAAACGACTTGTCATCATGAACACCGATAGCAGACCAATGGCCACAGGCGCTAAAGCACGTTTTTCAGAAAAGAAATTCCTGGTAACACTCGCGTTCGTAACTTCTCTTTTTATGCTCTGGGGCATCGCCATCACCATGGGCGATGTGTTGAACAAACATTTCCAGAATGTGCTGGGCGTTTCCAAATCGGAATCGGGACTGGTGCAGTTCTCTATCTTCGGCGCTTATTTTGTAATGGGCATTCCCGCCGGACTTTTCATGAAGCGGTTCGGGTATAAAAACGGCGTATTGCTGGGATTGCTGTTGTATGCCGCAGGCGCCTTCCTGTTTGTGCCGGCAGCCAACGCGGGTTCTTTCGGACTCTTCCGCATTGCACTATTTGTGCTGGCTTGCGGACTGGCAACTTTGGAAACGGTGGCGCATCCCTTTGTTGCTGCATTGGGCGATCAGCGTACCAGCGACCAACGCATCAATTTTGCGCAGTCGTTCAATGGTCTTGGTGCGGTGATTGGTCCATTGGTGGGCAGTTATTTTATATTAAGTGGTTCCACCAAAGGGGTGGCAGATCTCGGTTCGGTGAAGCTGCTATACATCGTGATCGGAACAGTGATCGCGTCACTCGCATTGGCTTTTTCATTTGTAAAGGTTCCGGCATTGGTGGATCCGCACGGTGTGGCGGATCAGTCGGAGCATACTCCCGGTACACTGGCGCAGGAAAAGAAACTCATCCATCGTCCACATTTTATATGGGCCGCCATTGCGCAGTTTTTTAACGTGGCCGCACAGGGCGGAACCTGGGCGTTCTTCATTAATTACGGGGTAGAAAAAATGGGCTTCTCAGATGAAAAAGCAGGCTATTATTTTTCCCTCAGCATGGTGATGATGATGGTCGGCCGCTTCGTAGGAACTTACCTGATGCGGTTTATCGCACCCAATAAACTGCTCGCAGCTTTTGCGATGGGCAGCATCGTGATGTGTGTGGTGGTCGCACAAAGCTGGGGATGGCCTTCTTTTATTGCGCTGCTGCTGATCAATTTCTTCTTCAGCATCATGTTTCCGACCATTTTCAGTCTTGGATTGAAACAACTGGGTTCACGCACCCAACAGGCTTCTTCCTTCATCGTAATGGGGGTAGTGGGTGGCGCCGTGTTTCCGCCGCTGATGGGTATGATCGCCGATAAAGACATTGCCCACGCTTACTACCTGCCCATCATCTGCTATTTTATCATCTTCCTGTTCGGATATCGTTTTTATAAAGTAAAGTAAGTGCGCAAAAAAAGTTATAAAGAAACCCTTCTGAAATGAATAAACTTAAAAAGCTGGCAGGGCTGTTTTTGCTGGCTTCCATACCCGCTACTGCTGCTACCCAGCAGCTTGTCGTTTACCCTGCACCGGTAGCGGAGACTGATCCCATGCACAACAACGATTTTTCCGTTCAGGTACGTAAACCCGGCGGGAAATGGCAGGACCTGTTTGAATACAACGTGAAAGTGGATGAGGTACGCAATACAAAGCACAACGTAGAAAATGCGTCTATGTGCAGTTTCGATTTTTCAGGTGAAGTGGAAGTGGCTGTAACAAGCAGGCGTGCCGATGTGAAAAAAGTAAGGATCCGGCCATTGTCGTACAATATTGCGCATGAACAGAAAGGCAATACGATCTATTTTCGGTTGTCACAACCCCGGAACCTGTCTGTTGAAGTGAACGACGATATTTTTCACAACCTGCATTTGTTCGCCAATGGCGTGGACGCGTTCATGGTGAATAAGAAGGATACCAACGTCATTTATTATGGCCCCGGGGTACACCAGGTGAGTGGCGGCAAGCAATACATTCCTTCAGGCAAAACAGTTTACCTGGCAGGCGGCGCAGTGTTGATAGGGCAGTTGCTGGTAGAAGGTGTTCAGGACGTGAAAATCCTCGGCAGGGGCGTAATTGACCCGTCTGTAAAAATGGGCGTACACATTGCCAATTCAAAACGGGTTTTGGTGGAAGGAATTTGTCTCACGCAATGCGCTACAGGTGGATCCGACAGCGTAACCATCCGCAATGTGAAAAGCATCAGCTACTATGGCTGGGGCGATGGCATGAATGTATTCGCCAGCAACAATGTGCTGTTCGACGGTGTGTTTTGCCGCAACTCAGATGATTGCACCACTGTTTACGCGACCCGAAAAGGATTTGAAGGCGGATGCAGGAACATCACGATGGTGAATGCCACACTCTGGGCCGATGTTGCCCATCCTATTATGATCGGCATTCACGGGAATACCCCAAAACCGGACCTTATCGAAAACCTGCTCTACCGCAATATTGATATCCTCGACCACAAAGAAGCGCAGATCGATTACCAGGGCTGCATGGCCATTGAAGCAGGCGACAACAACCTCGTTAGGAATGTTGTGTTCGAAGACATACGGGTAGAGGATTTCAGGCAGGGACAACTGCTCAACCTGCGCATCGTATTCAATAAAAAATACTGTACATCTCCCGGGAGAGGCATCGAAAATGTCTTGTTTAAAAATGTATCGTACAACGGTACAAAAGCAAATATGTCGGTGATATCAGGTTACGATACCACCAGGATGGTGAAAAATATTGTATTTCAGAACCTGCGCATCAACGGCAAGTTGATTACAGACGATATGCCCGATAAGCCGAAATGGTATAAAACAGGCGATATGGCAAACATCTACATAGGCGAACATGTGGACGGAATTGAGTTCAGGAAATAAGGGTTGTGAAAAGTTCAACCAAATGAAAAGCAAACTTATTTTGAAATATTTTTTTAGTAGCCCTGCAATAGAAACCCGTGGCAGCTTCCGTTGCGTCGCACTCTTGTACGTGCTGTTCTTTGCGGGTCAGGGCTTCGCGCAGCAAAAGAATGCACCAGATCTTTCCCTGCTCCACAAAACCATCCACTCGTGGGTCGATAGCGGTTACTACGGTGGCGCTTCGCTTATGGTCGTACACAATGGAAAAACCATAGTGAAAAAATATTATGGCAACCACGAACCCGGCACTGTTGTTTTTATCGCCTCTGCCGGGAAATGGTTGGCGGCCGCTGCCATAGCCGCAGTGGTAGAAGAAGGGGAACTTCACTGGAACGATAAAGTACGGCAATGGATACCCGAAATGACCGATACAAAAGGTGATGCAACACTCCTCGAATTATTGTCGCACACCGCAGGATATCCCGATTACCAGCCGGTGGGGAATCCGGTGGATATTTACCAATCAGTCAAAACTTCAGTGGCGCATATCATTCCGCTTCCGGCTGATACCCTGCCCGGAGCCGTATTTAAGTATGGCGGGCTGAGCATGCAGGTAGCGGGCCGTATGGCGGAGCTGGCTACGGGCAAAGATTGGGAAACAATCTTTCAGCAAAAAATCGCCATTCCACTCGGAATGAAGGATACGCATTTTACACCGGTAGATTCCGTGGGCGGTCGTGCCCCGATGCTGGGAGGTGGTGCCCGCACTACTTTGGAAGACTATATGAACTTCCTGGAAATGTTCAGCGGCAACGGTATGTTCAATGGCAAGACGGTGTTAAAAAACAGTTCCATAAAAATGATCACCAGCAATCAGGTGAAAACGGCATTTCTTCCACCCAACGAATTGGTGGAAAAAGCCAGGGGGAATATGCACAAAGCCGTTTATGGCCTCGGCGTTTGGCGGGAAGAACTGGATGAAAATGGGAATGCAACATTAATAAGCAGTCCTTCCTGGGCAGGCGCGTATCCCTGGATTGATGTAAAGAATAATGTGTATGGTTTTTTTCTAACGCATATTTTTCATCCCCGGAACGGATTCAATTCCTTCCTCGCAAGTCCGGTAATACCGGTGTTGGTGAGAGAGGCATTGAAGAAGGGTATGAAATAAAATCAGAAGTATGAAGTTATTCCTGAATACAATGCTCGTTGGTGTTTTGATTGTGCTGATATTTAATCCGGTGTTCGGGCAAACCCGCTATCCAGGCGTGTATGCGGATAAATTTTCCGTACAGGACGAACGGTTGCCCAAACGATTTTTATTTGCGCCTGAAGATGTTGTGCTGCTCGATAGCCGGTTTAAAAGTAATGCCGTACGATCGGGTGAATGGCTGATGCGTATCAGTGCCGACAGGTTGTTACATGGTTTCAGAACCAATGCTGGCGTATACAGTGGCAATGAAGGGGGCTATATGACAGTACATCAATTAAAAGGTTGGGAGTCACTTGATTGTGAATTACGGGGACACTCTGTGGGGCATATCTTGTCGGCCCTTGCTTTTCAATACGCTGTTTCAGGCAAAACTGTATTTAAATTGAAAGCGGACAGCATTGTGTCCGGACTTGGTGTGGTGCAGCAATCGCTTAATAGAAATGGTTACCTGAGCGCTTTTCCGGAATTTCTTATAGACAGGAATATTTCTGCCCAAAAAGTTTGGGCACCCTGGTACACCTTACATAAGATTATGGCCGGACTGATGGATCAGTACCTTTATGCGGAAAATCAACAAGCACTGGACATCGCCATAAAAATGGGTGAATGGGCTTACGGGAAATTAAAAGATGTCAAAGACTCAGTTCGTTCTTTGATGCTGCGCAACGAATTTGGAGGCGTGAACGAAACGTTTTATAATCTTTATGCTTTGTCGGGAAAAAATGAGTTTAAATGGTTGGGCGATTTTTTCTACCACAACGAAATGCTGGACCCATTGGTTGAAAAAGTGGACATACTGGAGAAAAAACATGCCAATACCTTTATTCCGAAATTGTTGGGGGTGATCAGGCACCATGAACTTGATGAAGATTACGCCGGCTTACCCCTTGCGGATTTTTTCTGGAGCACAGTGGTTAACCGGCACTCTTTTGTAACGGGAAGCAACAGCGACAAAGAGAAGTTTTTTAAAGCGGGGTATCAGTTTGAGCATCTTTCTGGATACACAGGCGAAAGTTGCAATGTGTACAACATGCTTAAACTCACCAATCACCTGTATGCGCTTTCCGGCGAAGCAAGGTATCCGGCGTACTACGAAAAGGCAATGGTGAACCATATACTCGGCCAGCAGGATACCGCTTCGGGAATGGTTGCTTATTTTCTGCCATTTATGCCTGGCGCTCATAAAGTATATAGCACACCCGATAGTTCCTTCTGGTGCTGCGTGGGAAGTGGGTTTGAAAATCAGGCAAAATACGGCGAAGCCATTTATGCCCATGATAATGAAAAACTGTATCTGAATTTGTTTGTGCCATCTCTACTGAATTGGAAAGCAAAAGGGCTTGTGCTGGAAATGAAGACAGCATTCCCGTACAACGGAAAAATAACCTGTACCATTAAAGATGCGCCGGCCAAAGCAATAGATATCAATGTAAGATATCCTGAGTGGGCAGGTATGAACGCCCTGGTAAAGATAAATGGCAAAAAAATAAAAGTACGTGCCGTAAAAGATGGTTATATAGCGTTGGAGCGCATCTGGAAGAGAGATGATAAAATCGAAATTGAGTTTCCCTTTTCCCTGCGTCTGGTTCAGTGTGGTGAAGATAGTACGAAAGCTGCTGTTGTCTACGGGCCGGTCGTTCTTGCCGGAGCTTTCGGCAAAGAAGGATTCAGCGGCAGACAACCTTTTTCAGACCCGCTGTTGTATAATGATTATTATACGTACAACTACAATGTTCCGGAAAACTTTCCCGCTTCGTTATCGATCAATGGAAATGCCATCCAGCATGAACTTGAACTTGTTCCGGGAACAACCATGACCTTCCGGTCCAGAAAGGAAGGATACCTGCTGAAGCCATTATTTGATATTCATCGTGAACGATATGTTGTTTACTGGAACATAAATCAGACTGAAAAATGAGTCGGTTACTCCTTGCTCTGTTGTTATCTATGTGTACTTGTGTCCTGAGCGCACAAACCTGGCAATGGAGCGTATTCGTCGATAGCGCTTTCTCCTCCGAAACCAACGATCATCCACGCGCTTTCCTCTGGATACCCGAAAACTGCCGCAAAGTAAAAGGTGTTGTATTCGCGCAGCACAATATGGTGGAAGAAGGTATGTTGGAACGACCCGTTTTCAGGAAAACACTTTCCGATCTTGGCTTCGCCGAAGTATGGGTAACGCCAATCATGAACATGACCTTCGATTTTAACAAAGATGCCGCTGAAGATTTTCAACGCATGATGGACCTGTTGGCCATAGAAAGCGGCTACGAAGAGTTAAGTACTGCACCAGTGGTGCCGTTGGGGCATTCCGCCCTCGCCAGTTTTCCCTGGAACTTCGCCGCCTGGAACCCGGCGCGTACGCTGGCCGTTGTTTCCGTTCACGGCGATGTGCCGCTCACGCCCCTCACAGGCAGCGGCAAACCAAACCCCGATTGGGGAAACAGGAACATTGATGGTGTGCCCGGACTTTTCATTATGGGAGAATATGAATGGTGGGAAGACCGTATACAACCAGGCTTTCGTTTTGTGAAGGAACATCCGTTGGTGCCCATTACTTTTTTCGCCGATGCCGGACGCGGGCATTTCGATTTCAGCGATCAGATGGTAGAATTTGTTTGCATGTTCCTTAAAAAAGCAGCCGCACACCGGTTGCCCAAAAAAGAGGGACAACCCCTGAAAAAAGTTTCACCTCAAAAAGGTTGGCTCACCGACAGGTGGCGGAAAGATTCACTTCCGTTTTACCCCTCTGCTCCTTATGCGCAGTACACCGGAAATAAAGGGGAAGCCTCTTTTTGCTTCGACAAAGAAATGGTGCAGGCAACGAACGCTATATACAAGAAGTCGCGCGGAAAAATAAACCAGTTCATCGGCTTTGAACAGGATGGGGAAACTTTACCCATGCAAAAAACGCATGGCGTATTTCAACTTCCTTTCCGGCCCTTACACGATGGGGTTTCGTTTCACCTGAATGCCTTCTTCTCCGATAGTTTACGTTTACAAAATGTTCACGGCCATGCTTCCACGCCACTCGTTGTGCAGAAGATCACCGGGCCGGTTGAAAAGCTAAACGATACTACTTTTCGCATCAGTTTTTCCCGCACCGGTTTCAACAATACAAAACGCAGCAACGATATATGGCTGATCGCTGAAAATGAGGGGGATGAAAAATACAAGAGCATCGTTCAGCAAATCAGTATGCGTTTCCCCCTGCCCAATAAAGAGGGCGTTCCGCAAACCATTCAGTTCAATCCCTTACAAAATTTCACTAAAGGAACTGCTGGTGTTGCACTGGAGGCAATTGCCTCATCAGGACTTCCCGTTTCTTTTTATGTGCGGGAAGGTCCGGCGGAAATTTCAGGCAACCATCTTGTATTAACGCCCATTCCGCCCCGTACAAGGTTCCCGGTGAAAATAACGGTGGTCGCCTGGCAGTATGGTGTGCCGGGGAAGTTTCAGAGCGCAGTGCCCGTGGAAAGGGAACTGTATATTATGGAGGGGAATTGATGGAACAATTACTTCACTTCAAAAAATAACATCCCGCTCCCCGCAGTTCCTTCGCTGGAAAGTCCTTCGGCTACCACTACATATTTACCGGGAAGATCAGATGTATAAAAACGGAGTTTCGTCGCCGCATTTTTACGAACCTGTACCGAGGGCGCCCAATGTAATACATTTCTGAAATCGGGTAACCGACTGTCTTTCTGCTCCGGCGTATCGTATACCGGACTATAAAATTCTCTTGCCAGTTGCAATCCTTCGTAATCTACCTGGAGCATGTTGGGCGTGGGTTCATAATTGGCGGTAGTGGGCGCGTAGGTCCGCCAGTTGAGTATTCCCGGAAAGGTGTTACTTCCCAGCGCGTATTGTTTCGCCACCACATCCATACTATGTATTTTCATGGGATCAAATTCAAGGAACTTTGTGAAATTGAATACCGGTACGCCGTCCAGCAGGTTCAGTGGTTTGTTTTCGAAATACGCCTTTCTTAAAGGGTCAATCACGAACAGGTTCGCTTCCTTGTTTCTGAAACGGACATCCACGAGGTTCACATATTCACGCAGCACTTCCTCCATGGTGGTGAAGCGGGTGTATTTGTCCAGTTGATAATGCTGGTCGGCACGGGTGTAAAAAGGGACTGTGTCTACAGCACCAGAAAGATGGTGTACGTTCAGTTGTTCACCGGTATATACATTCCTGACCTGCATACTGATGTTCTGCTGAAGCAGCGTGCCTGGATTTTCCAGCGGCCTGTACATTGCCGGAAGCATCGTGCTGGAAAACTGCTGACTGAATGGCGTATTGATCCTGATGCTGCATGCGGATTGCTCCGTTTGCGCAATAAGGTGGGTGTTGCCGGAAAAGTTCAGGATATCGGTTTTGAAGTTTCCGTTTACATCGGTGTTGGCGGTACTGAACAGTGTAAGGGAGGAAGGGGCCGAAAGGAATACGGTGGTGTTTGGAACGGGTTTTTCTCCGTTGTACACAGTTCCGGTGATGATATGTCCCTGAAGTTCGGGGGCATATTTGTAAACGGGAGGCGTTGAAGTAGCCACCTCTTTCCAATTGAATCTTCTCCAGCCCTGCGTGCGCAGCAGCAGATCGAGTTGCCGGGCTTTGTTGGGATTATTCTCAGCAAAGTACACATCCGGATTTTCAATATAACCTCTGATATCGGAGGATAACAACAGGTAAGAAAGTATATTTCCTGATCCTGGTTGCTGGAGGGAATCGATGCTGAATACGGATACGGAAAGTTCTGCGCTGTCCATTGATCCTGTGTTCAGCAGCAGGTCCACAGCTTCACGCGTGTTGTAAACAGGTTTCGGGGCAGAAAAGCTGATGTCCAGCTTTTTTTCCGGGTAACGGAACAGCAGCCGCTCACAAAGCGGTTGTCCTTTTCCGTTAAAGAGGGATACAACAGATATGCCTTCTCCCGGAACAGATTTGGGCAACAAGAAGTTGGCCTTGCCTGCCTGCATTTTAAGTTGCGTATGAAATCTGGTGATGCCGCGTGTGTGTACCAGTAGCCCGATGGATTCGTTCCCGGGTTCGTTGGTTTGTATATGGATATTGAAACCGGCTTTCGTTTCCTGCACGGCAAGTGTTGTTCCTGTGGGAAGTGCTTCGGGAAGTGCTTTTTCAAAGGGCGCGCCATGCTCAGGTATAATGATGGCGCGGTAACTGTGTCCTGTTTCCGGCGTAAACACGAATATGCCCATGCCCTGGTGTTCGGGTTCAAAACGCAACAGTGTATCCTGTGCATCCAGTAAAAATCCTTTGAAAGTGATTCCTTTTCCGGCTTCGTCGCTGGCTTTGTAAGCGATCTTATTTTCTATGCCCTGCACCAGGTTCCCACCTTCGGGGAAAAATGCTATCGCGGCTTTTCGATGGGTTGTAACGGGTTTAACAGGCGGCAGCATGTTCAGGTTCATTACGGCGATGGATTTCTCGAAGAACCAGTGCGCATCATCGTTCTGCATCCAACGGGTGTAGGCCCTGAGTTTGTAGTGGCCCGAAGGCATCTGTTGGGAGAGGTAGATGGAGCCGTTACCCGTTGCATTGTTCAGCGCTATTTTTTCCTGCCGTATCGCTTTGTTTGCGCTGTCCAGTATTTCAACGTAAGCTATTTTGCTCAATGGGAGCGGCTTGTGGAGGAATGCATCGGTGCAATATATTTTGAACCAGATGATTTCTCCGGGCATATAATATTCCTTGTCGGTGTGTACATACAATTTTTCCCTGAGCGATTGCCCACTGAAGCGTTGCAGTGCTTCTTCAGGTTTTATAGGGATATCCTGCGCAAAAAGCCGCCCGCTGAAAACGGTAAGGCTCATGATGAGCGTTGAAAAGAAAAGTATTGAACGCGTATTGTACGATCGTTTCATAAAAGATTGTTTATGGCCAGAAAACGGGCTTTACATTGGTGCCGCCATTCTGCCGGCAGTCGATACAACTGGCTGGGGCTGCTGAAAAATGGGTGATGGCTCCGGTAATCTCATCGTCTTTGGCAACAGTAGCTGGCATCAGTTGAAGTCCGTATTTTACAATGCTGTCGGGATGGTTGTCGATAATGGTGGCCTCGCAGCCGGTTTGGTAACGCCAGTTTTGCAGTTCGTTGTTGTGAATGAAAAGTCTCCTTGTTTTTTCCTGCGATACTTCCACAAAACCAATCACAGCTTCTCCCGGGTGGGTAAGGCAGGTTATGTTGCCGGGCATTTCAGAAGGTTGGGCATCGAAGATGGACCCCAGTTGTTCGGTGTTTTTTTTCATCTGTAGTAAGAAGGTATAGGCCGCTTTGCTCAGTTTGTATTGTTTCAGTAAAATGCTGTACTGTACACTTAATTTAATGGAATTCGCCTCTATAAAATGAATGGGCAGGAACACCACATCTTTTTCAAGTTTTTCGGTGGAGCCGATCAATATACCCGAGGATTGTTTTTGCGACCAGCATCTTATAAAGGAAGGTTCGTTCATGCGGTTCGGGTAACGGTATTCCACACCGGTAATTCTTTGTTGTGCATCGTAACCATATACCAGGTTGCTCACAAATGGTGGGTTGGTTTCCCAGGTTTCGTCGAACTTCCATTGGTAGTACCGCGACTGATTGGCGGGGTCGTTGGCATGTACATGCAGTTGAACGCCGGCAGTATTTTGTTCCCAGGAAATACTGTCGATGCCGGGTGTGGATTGAATGCCTGTGTAAGCGGAAACATATTCTTTTTCTTTCGCGTAAATATGGATGCGGTATTGCTGGTTAGTGTTTAACGCCAGTTGTGCCGAGCGGTAAATGCCGGGCGCTGTCTCCTGCAATGGGAACCGGTTGTTGGCATCACTTTCCACGAAAACGTTGGCGCCTGTTTCCGGCAGGAGCGATGCGGGGCCATCCAGTTGTACGGTTCGGGTAAGTCGTATTTCGGTGGGTTCCGCTCCGTTGTTGATGAAGCCTTCCACTACCAGAAATCCTGTTTCAGGTGTGGTAAACACTGCGTCGTAACGCTCCCGGCAACCAATGATGCAGAGAAACAGTATGGTGAGCAGCAGGCAGGCCGGGTTGATCATTTTTTTCATGCGGTTCATTTTAATAAAACCATTGTATTAAGGCCTAGAACTTTATATTGAAATTCACGAACGGAATAATGCTTCCGAAGATGGAAAGTTTGTACCCGTTGATGACTCCGTTGTCTGAAACATAATAAACGGAGTAGGGGTTCTTTCTTCCCGTCAGGTTGTACGCGCCTATCGTCCACGAGTTATGGGTTTTCTGTTTCACTTTGTGGTTCCCTTCAATGTTCAGGGAGAGATCGGTCCGGAAATAATCGGGGATGCGGTGACTGTTCCGCTCGCCATACAAAGTCCGCATGCCGTCGGCATAATAGAATTTGCCGATGGGCAATGTAATGGGTCTTCCGGTGCTGTAGGTGGCGTTGAAAGAAACACTGAAGCGGTGCGATATACGGTAGTTGCCGATGAAAGTGGCGTCGTGCGGTTTGTCGTAGTTTGCCGGGTAATAGTTGCCGTTGTTGATGGATTCTCCCGTAGAAGGGTCGTCGGCTTTCAGGAGGATGCGGCTGTAAGTATAGCTGATCCATCCGTTGAATTTGCCGGTGGTTTTTTTGAGGAGGAACTCCGCGCCATAAGCCTTTCCACGCGTGCCGATCACATCGGTTTCCACGTGCGTGTTCAGGACGAGAACCGCGCCGCTTTTGAAATCGAGGTAATTTTTGATGCGTTTGTAGTAGCCTTCTACGGATAACTCGATCGTATTGTTCTTCATGTTCTTGTATATGCCGAAGGAAACCTGGTCTCCGAACTGAGGTTTGATGTTGGGATCACTCAGTTTCCAGATATCGGTAGGCGCCATGGCCGCTGTGTTGGAAAGCATGTGGATGTATTGCCGGAGGCTGTTGTATCCCGCCTTCAGGGAAAGCGTGGAGGTGATGAGCTGCCGGATACCGATCCGTACTTCAGGACCCTGGTAGGTTTGGATGTTTTTCCCTTTGCCATAAGTGGTGGTACCCAGTATATTGTCTTCGCGACGCGGTACTCCGGGCGCATAGTTGTTGACGGTAAATGGTCCGAGGTAATTGTAAATGGAATAACGCAGTCCCGCTTCGAAACTAAGGTTGGCGGTAACCTTGTATTGATCGCTGAGGTAAAGCGCTGATTCCAGTGCCTGTTCTGCGGGCATTACCACCGGCGTAACCAGCGATTGAGCGCCCAGCGGCTGGTAGTCGCCGGAATGCAGGCTATGCCTGGTGGTGTTCAAACCGAATTCGAGGGTGTGCTTGTTGTTGAGCAGGTAATTGAAATGTGCCTTGAAATAAGATTGCGCGATGCGGAAAGACAGATCGTAAGCGTTAACCGGATCCTTTTCGCTGTAAATATTGTAGGCGTACTGGTCGTGTCCGGCTGTGAACGCGGTATGGAAACGGCTGTTGAAAACATGTTTCCATTTCACGGATATATTTTGGTTTTTATAGTGGTAGAACGTGTCGCTGTTCAGGTTGAAAAGATCACGGCTCGTGTACGCGCTGAGGTGGAGCGTATTGTTCTTGTTGAGCTCGTGGTGGTAAATGGCGTTTATATCATAGAAAGAAGCTTTGCTGTTCCTGTATTCGCTGGGGAGTTTGTTCAGCAGCCATTCGGCGTAAGTGGTGCGTCCGGCGAGGATAAAAGATGCTTTGTCTTTCACAACGGGACCTTCTATCAAAGCCCTGCTGGTGAGTAAGCCTATACCCGCCGATCCGGAGAATTCTTTTTTATTGCCCTCCCTGCCGTTGATGTGCACCACGGAAGATAGTCTGCCGCCATAACGTGCGGGAATACTGCCTTTGAAAAGCTCCACATCTTTCACCACTTCCGGGTTGAAGGCCGAGAACATGCCAAAGAAATGCGACGGATTATAGATGTTGCTTTCGTTGAAAAGGATCAGGTTCTGATCAGCGGCGCCGCCACGAACATTGAGGCCTGTGCTGGCTTCCCCCACGGTTTTGACGCCGGGCGTGGTCAGCAATACGCGTAGCACATCGGCTTCACCAAAAACAACCGGCACCTGCTTGATGGTTTTGATGTCTATTTTCTGCACACCCAGTTGTGTGCTTCGGAGATTGGTGGATTTCTGCGCGGAGATGACCACGTTCTTTAAGGTTGCCACCCTGGTTTGCATGTTAATGTTAAGTTGTCCGTTTCCCTGCACCAGCAGTTCCATATTCGCGTCTTCCATGCCCATACTTTGTACATTCAGTTTGTTGGTTCCTTTCGGTACCATCAGACTGAAATAACCTGATTGGTCGGAAACGGTATTGATATGCACGTTTTCTACCAGCAGCGCCGCCCCTATAATGGGTTCTCCCGTTTTCATATCACGAATATACCCGGATACGGTGAAGCGGTCCGCAGTGCTGTTTCCAGGCTCGCCCACCGTATAAGCTTCAGTGTTCTTTTCAGGTGTGGCGGCTTGTGTATACACAACGGGTGCGGGTTTCTTTTTCAATTCAGTACTGTAGAAATCATCCGGGAGCCTGGTGTTGATGGAAAGGCCTTTGGTTACGAATACATTATTTTGTTGGTCTGTGGAGAAACCCATGTTGCTGTTCCGGAACACTTGCTCCAGGGCCTGCTGCAAGGAACCTCCCGGAAATTGAAAGTTGATTTTTGCAGTATCCAGGTGTGTGCGGTTGTAATAGAATTTGTAACCGGATTTTTGCTGAAGTGAATCCAGCAGGTTCGCATAACTGATGGATGGGTAGTGCAAAGGTGGCAGGGACTTATGTTGCACTTGCGCGGTAATGGTATTGCTTCGGCATAAAGCGAATGAACATAGTATAAACAGAAAGAGTGGATGTTTCACACAGTAAGGTTTAATTTTTTCAGGGTTGGTTGTCGTAGAACCTGGCTGCTGCTATGGCGGCGGAAGCGGGGTCTTTTTTCATGTCAGACTTTTCCTGTTGCAGGAAGTTGGCCAGTTCTTTTCGTTTGTCGGCATAAACTTTCAAAAGGGCGTTCCTGTTGGTTATTTTATGCAGTATTCCTTCTTTAAGTACATAAACCGTTTTGATTTCAGTGATATTCCTTTCTGTAAATTGTCCGGAAAGATCTTCTTTCACTTCTTTCCTGTACATACGGTAAATACTGCTTTTTTCGCCTTCATGCAGTACTTCGAGGAAGTCGTTGCTTTGTGGGATGCGTACAAACCTGCTTTCTTCCACAGCAAAAAAACTAACCTTGTTCAGGTCTATTTCAATCAGTGTTTGAGGACTTCCGGGCAATGGTGTTAAAACTTTCTTCCCCAATACATCAAACAGGAGGGGGATGTTTTCATACAGGATGCCGTTAAATTGAATGGTTCCGGCAAGAGGTTGCGCAGTTTTGAAAAACGGGCTCCCGCTGTTGATGGAAGCGCGTTGGTCACGGTACACCGGTCCGTTGTACAAAGGCGCCTGGCTCCCGACGTATTCAAGATAAGTAGTGGTGGCGTGGTGGATCGCGGCGTTCCGGATACTGTCCGCATACGAAGTTTGCGCGGCAGCGGTTCCATAAACGCCAAGTAGCAGGCAGGAAAAGGCAATCGTTCTGGCTGGCATGGGTTTGCAATTGGTTAATGGTCCGGATTTCAATTAAAATGAAATCGGTTACATTTCAAATGTAAGTATATTTTTTAAACCGGGAGCCGCGGCCTGAAGATCATTTACGTGTAAAGGCTGAATTATTTTAGCGTGATATTTTTGTACATTGTGAAATTATGGGCTCACCCTAAGTTTGTGACTATGCGATTAACCAATGAGCGGGAACTGGTTGCCCGGTTAAAAGAAGGGGATGAAAAGGCTTTTGTTGATTTGTACAACGCGTACAGCGCGGTCTTGTATTCTTTCCTGGTGAAACTGAATGGGGAAAGGGAAGATATCAGGGATGTGATTCAACAGACCTTTATCAAATTATGGGAGCACCGCGCTACGCTGAATGAAGGGTTATCGCTTCAATCTTACCTCATCACCATCGCGAAGAATGATATTCAGAATATGGTGAAAAAACGCATCGTGGCCAGGAAATACCAGGATGCGCTGCCTTCCGCAGAAGAGCGGTTGCTGGAACCTGAAACGAATGAGCTTTACAATGTTCTCCTTACTATTTTGAATCAACTGCCGGAAAAAAGAAGGGCGGTTTTCGCGCTTTCGCGGATAGAAGGCTACTCCAATCAGGAGATCGCGGAAAAACTCAATGTAAGCAAGAGTACGGTGGAGAACCACATCAACCAGTCTACCAAACAGGTGAAAGGCCTCCTTAAAAAACTGGGACTTTCAGGTTAACTCCAGCCCCGGAAAATATTTTTTCCTTCCCTTAGGTGCACGCGCGCACCAGATTGTATAGTATATAGATTTTTGACCAAGCACCCGTTCAGCAACGTGAAAAAAGAAGTCTTAAGAAGTTATTTCGAAAAAAACTGTTCCGGAGAAGAAGCGGCAGCAGTAGAGCTTTGGTTGCTGGATCCTGTGAACAAAGCGGCTTTCGATCAGTTTCTTGAGACGTACTGGGAGGAGCATGTTCAGGCGCAGGATGAACCGGTACAGCAGGACGTAAAGCAACGCAGTACCTTGCGCCGGTTTCTTCCACGGGTTGCAGCGGCCGCAGCGGTGATTGGTCTGATTGTGGCGACAGCAGTGTATTTGAGGTCCGGCGAAAACACAATGGAGCAAAGCAATCTATTGGCTAATGTAACGCAGGAAAAAATTGCGTCACCGGTTTCGGATACAGCGGAATTGCTGATGAAGGCGGATGTAGTGAAGGAGATTGAAGTGAAGAAAGAAGAGGTGTTCAAAGAAAAGCGCACGAAAGCAACCCATTCAAAGCAATCTTCAGCGGTCAAAGCAATGGTCACCACCATCGGATTTCAAAACAATGATTCTGCTGCTATGGCGAAACATTCGGTGAAGTCTACCAGGATGAGTAAGGTGATGATTAATGATGTGGCGCTGAGTAAGCTGGATGAAACACAACGGATGGCTATACTGCACCAGATGGCGTTGCGGGTCGATTTTAACAATGCGTCTTTTAATGATATAGCGGCCGTGTTCCGCGATAAATACGGTATTGTACTGGAACTTTGCGCTTCCAATGAGGTAAAAGAGCTGAAGAAGCCGGCGTACACGGCACAGTTTTCCAATGTAACCTTTCCTGAGCTGATGAATGATATGTCGAAACAAATGATGTTCTCCTACACGATGGTGGACAATGTGGTGAAGGTTTGTTTCAACTAGAGCGCAGCTTAATCAAATACTTTGTTTTGCCTGTATGAACGGTAGGTATATGCCGTGAGGAGATTGGCATGCCTGTACCGAAAGATATGTCAGCAACACGTACCATTGTATTGCTGAGCACCATAGGAATTACAACCAAAGCATTTTTATAACAACAACCAAAACCAACAGCTTATGTGCACACCAGCGCCTGGTCCGCGTTTCCCTTGTTTTTCCCCTTTTCTTAAAATGGAATGTGTTGCGCTGCGGAGCGCTGAACCTTCAGTTTGAACGTATTGCCTGAAGGCTTTGCGCACAGCGTAACCATTCATTTTGTAAACCATTTCTAAACTGTGAATCATTCTGCTATGAACCATCCGTTCCGCCAGGGAATAGTGCTGAAGTTGTATGTGGCGCTGTTCCTGGCCGCTATGCTCGGACCTGTTGCAGCTCATGCCCAGGTGCCGGCCACCACCATGAAGGTGGTCCCAAAAATTATCGGTAAAGTGTTTGATGATGAAAGACGCCCGTTGGCCAATGTATCTGTTTTGTTGAAAGGCAATAAAAAGATTGGTACGGCTTCCAACAACCAGGGCGATTTTGTTTTTTCTCCCGACAAGCTGGAAGGTGTATTGCTGTTCAGTCATACGGGGTTCAAAACAAAAGAAGTTGAACTGAAACCCGATATGAAACTGCCCCTGGTGGTGGTTATGGAGAAAAAAGAAGAGGAGATTGAAGAAGTAGTGGTAACGGGCTATGCCAACCGGTCGAAAAGTAGTTTTACTGGTGCGGCCGTGAGCTATTCTTCTGAAGACCTTAAACGTGTGGGCAACCGCAACGTATTGCAAAGCCTGCAAAACCTGGACCCTTCTTTTGTGATCACAGAAAACCTGAGCCTGGGATCCAATCCTAATGCGCTGCCCGATATTCAGTTGCGGGGTAAATCCGGGCTGGACGATGTGCGTGGGGAATACGCAGGGAACCCCAACGAACCCCTGTTTATCCTCGATGGTTTCGAGGCCAGTTTACAGAAGATTTACGACCTTGATATGAACCGTGTCGCCTCCATCACTTTACTAAAGGATGCCGCTGCCAAAGCTATTTACGGCGCCAAAGCCGCCAACGGCGTGGTGGTCATTGAAACGCTCCGCCCCAAAGAAGGGGAGATGCGCGTTTCTTACAATGGTAACTTTAATGTGGAGGTGCCCGATCTGAATTCTTACCGGCTTACCAATGCGCGCGAGAAACTACAGGTGGAGAAAAATGCCGGTCGTTACACTTCCACACAGCCCTTCGTGCAACAGTTCCTCAACGAGCAGTACAATGGTATCCTTAAAAATGTGGAAGAGGGCGTGAACACCTATTGGATGTCGAAACCTTTGCGTGTGGGGCTTGGCAATAAGCATACTCTTTTTCTGGAAGGCGGAACGTCCTCGATGCGCTATGGTATCGATCTTACCTACAACAATGTGGTGGGGGTGATGAAGGAATCGAACCGTGAGAACATGGGAGGAACCATCAACCTTTCTTACAGGAACGGAAAAGTGAATTTCAGAAATATCCTCAATGTTACTTTCAATAAATCGAACAATTCGCCTTACGGAAATTTCTCTGAATACACTGCGCTGAATCCATATTTCAGGCCTGTGGATGTCTATGGGAACACACAGAAACTACTCGGTTCTTTCCAGTCTTCCGCTTCCGCAACACCTATCTATTATTTCAATCCGTTGTACAACGCGCAACTGGAAACGAAGAATTTCTCCAAATACAATGAGATTACGGAGAATTTCTATGCGGAATACCAGGCGTTGCATAACCTGCGGATCACTGCCAGGCTAGGATTCACCTACAATGGGAACGCTTCAGAAGTATTCCTGCCGGGAGATCATACCAGCTTTGCGCTGTGGACCGGCGAATCTTTTTACAACCGTGGTTCCTACCGCATGAGCGATGGGGAAAGCACTTCACTGAGTTCCGACCTGTACGCCAACTGGACAAAAAATATCGGCAAACACGTGTTCTTCGTGAACGGTGGTTTTAATATGGCTGCGTTTAAAAATGAAAGTCATGGCATGACGGCCTGGGGCTTCCTCAACAACCGCGTTGATTTTATCACTTTCGCGCGGCAATATGAAGAGAATGGCGTGCCCTTCGGAACTGAATCCAACAAACGTGAAGTGGGGATCATCAGCTTTGGCAACTATGCTTATGACGACCGTTTCCTGGCCGATTTCAGTATGCGCCGGAATGCTTCTTCTGTATTCGGCGCAAACAGCCGCTGGGGTGATTTCTGGTCCGTGGGTTTGGGCTGGAATATTCACAACGAGGAGTTTTTCGTCCGAAAGAAGCACATCAATACGCTCAAGGTCCGGGGTTCTGCAGGTTCAACCGGGAGCCAGAACTTCAGTCCATACCAAGCCATGGCTACTTACAATTTCTTCACCAGCAGCACCTACGATAATATTCCCGGTGCGTACCTCTATGCGTTGGCGAACGATAACCTAAAGTGGCAGGAAACAATGGATTACAATGCGGGCGTGGATATGAAACTATTCAACAGGCTCAACCTGCGTTTCGATTATTTCCTCAGCAATACGAACAGCCTGCTCATCGATTTTACCCTGCCCACTTCTACCGGATTCAGTTCGTTTAAAGAAAACCTCGGTTCTCTCCAAACGAAAGGCTTTGAAGGAACGGTGAGTTATATGGCGTATTCCAATACGAAGAAGCAGTCCTTTATAACACTAAATGCTTCTTTTGCAAGGAACAGCAATAAGATCACGAAGATATCCGACGCGCTCCGGGCGCAGAACAAAGAACAGGACCAGAGTGCCACGAACCTGAACGCACCCAAAACCCGTTACGAGGAAGGGCAATCCATCAGTTCCATCTGGGCTGTGCCTTCACTCGGGATCGACCCGGCCACCGGTTCGGAAATGTTCCTTTCCAAAGATGGCAAAACAACTTATGTATGGAATGCCGACGACCAGGTAGTGGCAGGTGTTACCGATCCCAAACTGCGTGGCAACTTCGGCATGAGCATGGAGTACAAAGGCTGGGGATTGTCCGCCTCCATGCGTTATACCCTTGATGCCGGTTTCTACAACAGTACACTGGTGAACAGGGTGGAGAATGTGAACATCGCCAATAATGTGGACAGCCGCGTGCTGAACAATACCTGGCAGGCTCCGGGTGATGTTACTTACTTCAAAAGGATATCCAGCACACCAACGGTAACCCGTCCCACCACCCGGTTCTACGAAACAAAGTCTGACCTTATCTTTTCCTCCCTCAATGCGTACTACGATTTTAAATGGCGGAACATTAAAAAGTATGGCATGCAAAACCTTAAACTCGGGTTTTACATGTCGGAAGTATTCGTCGCTTCCAATGTAAGAACAGAGCGCGGAACCGATTATCCGTTTGCCCGTACTTTTTCTTTCTCCATTCAAACCACTTTTTAATTACAGCAGATGAAAAAGATCAGTTTAATATTTCTTTTGGCCGCGCTTGTGCTGGGTGCATCCTCCTGCAAGAAGTGGCTCGATGTGTTGCCGAATTCACAGATCAAGGAATCTGAATTGTTTCGGTCTGAAGCGGGTTTCAAAGAAGCGCTCGCCGGAACATATACCATACTCACCAACCAGGCGCTGTATGGAAAGGAACTGACGTACGGCATGATGGGCGTGTTGTCGCAGGAATGGGCCGGGAAACCTACTGCGTATGATGATGATGGTAATTACAATTATACCGCAGCCCTCTCGCAAACCAGGATCGATAACTTGTGGAGCAATATGTATGAAGCGGTGAGCAACGCGAACAATATTCTTGAAAA
The DNA here is from genome assembly GCA_946482545.1 of uncultured Flavihumibacter sp. Next base: position 25,619 of record CAMLRX010000016.1, read on the forward strand.
TATTGAAGAATACAAAGTATTCACCGGAGACAATTACCGTATCATTAAAGGAGAAGCGCTGGCGTTGCGCGCCTTTATGCACTTCGATCTGCTGCGTTGTTTCGGCGCTGCGTACACGGTGAATCCTTCACAACCGGCTATTCCTTATGTTACGAGGTACACCGCGCAGCAAACACAGCAATCTACCGTGCAGGAAGTGGCAAAGAAAATTCTCGACGACCTGCTCGCCGCGAAAGAGTTGCTGAAGGTAGACCCTATTTACACCGGCCGACAGGTCACAGAGTTTGAAGACAACGGCTACCTCATGAACAGGCAACTGCACCTGAATTACTACGCTGTGGAAGGACTGCTCGCCAGGCTATACCTGTATATGGGCGACTACGAAAAGGCGCGTGCCAGCGCAACTGCTGTGGTGAACTCCGGAAAATTCTCCTTCACGCCGCAGGCTGATCTTATCAGCGGTGAAGACCTCTGCGGTGCAACCGAACACCTCTTCGCTTTACAGGTGAACAACCTTTCGCAGTATTCTATCAACTTTCTTTCCCAGGAGGGAACGCAGGTGTTCTCCCTTACTTCTGCCGCACACCTGAGTTATTATGAAAACAATACAGACGATTACCGCTACCTCTATCTTTTCCAGAACGGCACCGGCGCCAACGCCGATAGAAGGTACCTGCTGAAGTTCGCCGAATCCACTGCAACCGAAGCTTACTATCAGAACAAAACAGCATTACTCAAACTGGCCGAAATGTATTACATCCTGGCAGAATGTGATCAGCACGATAATCTTGACGTGCTGGATGAATTGAATCCCGTAAGAAAAGCCAGGGGGCTGGCGGAACTGACCATTGCGCCCGCAGATTTCAGGGCTTTCATGACCAGCGAATTCCGGAAGGAGTTTATTGGAGAAGGACAGTTTTTCTTCTACTACAAACGCCTGAACCAGGCTTCCATACAGGGGTCTGATAAAAATCTGGTGGGATTGAAGGCCTATATTTTTCCATTGCCCGCCTCCGAATACGAAGCGGCCAACAGAGTTGATAACCGATAATACTGTTTTATGAAAGCATTGAAGTTTTTGCTCTTCGCAGGTTGTGGCCTATTGCTCTCCTGCTCACAAAAGAATGATTTTTTCTTCCCGGAAGCGAAAAATGGCATGAACATCTGGCTCGGTACCAGCACCATTGTTGACGATAGCGTTACTTACAACTTTGCCTATACACTGTCCGGAAGAGATTCCATCATGTTCAACTACCGGATGTCGGGCCATGCCTTACAACAGGATACGGAGTTTGAACTGGAAGCTGTTTCGGGCGATACCAGCCTGGTTCACTTTTCATTCGGGAAATATGTATTGAAAGCCGGCCAGTACGAGGGCAGGTTCCCGATTTATATTGATAAGCCCGATGCATATAGTGCATTTGAAAATACCACCGGGAAGATCATTTTTCGTTTGAAACAATCTCCAGTACTGGAAACGGGCGCGAAGGAGCGGAGTGAACTTAAAGTGCTGTTCAGAAATTTTGTGTCGAAGCCGGACAACTGGGATGTGGCCACGCAACCCTACTTCACCATGGCAAGGTACTTCGGCGCATACAGCAACAGGAAATACTCGTTCATTATCCAAACCACCGGTATGGTCAACTTCAAAATATACTATACGGTGGCGAATAACCCCGTGCTGGAAGAGAATACCATCACCGCCACACAGGCCGCTTACCTTCAGAATAAATGTAAGGTGGCGCTGCAGGCTTACGTGGCACAATATGGACAAATGCTGGATGAAAACAATAACCCCGTGGTTTTCCCCTGACAATTATCTGAATGAATTATGAAAAAACTAAGCTGTTTATTAGGCATTGTAACCTTGCTCCTGTTGGTGCAGGGGTGCTATAAGGATAAAGGTAATTATGATTATTCCGAACTGGATGAAATCCGTATCGATACTTCCGGTGCTGGCATTCAGGCTGAATACGCCGTGTATCGCTACGATACCCTTAAAATAGAACCGAAAATTTTCCTGAATGGAACGCCGGTTTCAAACGAAGCGCAGGTGGCTGAAAAATTCAGTGTCACCTGGAGCATATTCCAGGCTGTGGTTGGGAATGCCATTCAGTCGAGGGATACCTTATCCAATACAATTCAACTGAAAGCGCCCATCACAAAGCCAGCGGGTAAGTGGATCGTGCTTCTTGCTGTAAAAGACCGGACCACCCAGGTGGAAACCTACCAGCGTTTCAGTGTGGATGTGTCGGAAGTGCTTTCAGATGGCTGGATGGTATTGTATGAAAAAGAGGGCAATACCGATGTGGCGTTGATTGTGGACGACAGAACTAAAACGGGAACGGTAACGCCCCGCCTCTTCCTCGATCTGATTAAGAGCGGAAACGGCGCGCCTTTGGAAGGGAAGCCAGTTTCCATGGTGCATTCCGTCGCGCCGCTATCGGGAGCCCAGGTATTGGTGGCCTCAGAGAAAGATATGGTGGCCGTGGAACGCTCTTCCTTTGGCGCCAGCTTTCAATTCAGTGACCTGTTCTGGACACCTCCGGCCGAAAAAGTTGTGGGATACCTGGGAGGAAGCCCGGTACGAAAAGAAATGGCCATTGTGAACAACAGGGTACATACCGTGAATTTCGCCTCATCAGGTACTTATCGTACCAACAAACTCGGTGTGGCATTGAATGGCGAATACGGAGAGCTTGAAAAATGGGCGCCCACTTACTATGGTACCACTTATGATGCGGTGGTGTATGACAAAACAAACAGGAAGTTCAAATATGTTGCCGCGAATGGAACATCCGTAACCGACTTCCCTGCGCAGGCCGCCACCACACAGTTTAATGTGGGAGATGTTGGGATGGAAATGAAGGCCTCCGACTGGGGACTGACCAACTACGAATACAGTATGATGCGCGACAATACAGGGACCTATCTGATGGTTTCCAATTTTATGGGATTGAATACCAATGTGGGCCTGAAGAAGATAGATATGTCGGCCAGCCCGGGCGTGTCCGCTGCAACTACCCTGAGCGCCGCTTATACCGGACAGTTTGTCCTGTACGGCTCCGGATCCGATGTGTACATTTTCAAATACAATACCGGTCTTCCGGCAGAACCCGCATGGTCTGCCCCTGCCGGCGAGCAGGTGACCTGCGTGCGTTTACAGAAGTTTTATTTCGCACAAATACAGGCTGTTTTCCTGCCATTGCCACACCAGGTGGTCTATATCGCCACCTGGAACGAAACCACAAAACAAGGTAAGGTATACAGCATCAGGATCGATCCATCCAGCGGCGCCATCAATACTTCCACCCAAAGGGTAACGGAAGGATACGGCAAAGTGAAGGACATGAGTTACAAATGGAATCTTTAATAAACCATAAAACAAGAACGATGAATTGTTTCAAGTTAATCAGTGTGTGGGCGCTTGCCTTGCCTTTCAGCGTGATGGCCCAGAACCAGGCCCCGAAAAATGTGAAGATCACAGGGAAATTTGTGAACGTAAAAGAAGACTTCAATAAGATCTACATCTTTTATACGGAAGATGGCGTGAAACACCTCGACAGCGCCGATGTGATCAAAGGGAAGTACAGCGCGGAAATCAGCGTGCAGGATCCGCTTATCATTTCCATGCTGGGACTGAAAAGTTTTCCCGGGAAAAGAGCGGGCGTGATGATGAGCAACGACAATAAGATGGAAGTTTACGTGGAACCCAATAAAAAGATAAGTATTGTAAACAAGGACCACTACATCAATTATACGGTGAAAGGGTCTAAGAGCCACACCGAATATGTAAAAATCAACGACCACGCAAAGCAGTACCAGACAAAAATGATGGACCTCATGCGTGCCTCCCAGGAAAAAGGACTTTCCCCTGATCAAAAGAAAGAAATACAGGAGAAGCTGGTAAGCACAAGGGACGAAATGAATGAGCAGGTGTTCAAAAAGTACATTGATGAAAATCCCAACTCTCCCGTTCTTTTCTACGCCCTCCAACGTTATTCCGGCGGCTCCCGGGAAGGATTGAGGAAGATACTGGACATGTACAACCAACTGCCCGACGATCAGAAAAACTCTAAAGAAGGCATCGCTTTCGCCAAGCGGATTGAAGGTCAACTGGCCATCACCATCGGTAGCATGGCGCCCGATTTCTCCATGCCCACGCCCGAAGGTGTGGAAGTAGCGCTCTCTTCCCAACGCGGTAAATATGTATTGCTCGATTTCTGGGCCAGTTGGTGCGGTCCCTGCCGGAAAGAAAATCCGCATGTAGTAAGCGCTTACGAAAAATTCAAAGACAAAGGTTTTACGGTATTCGGCGTATCCCTTGATCGCGCCAACGATAAAGCCAAATGGGTGGAAGCCATTAAAACCGATAACCTCGGCGCCTGGATCAATGTTTCTGATCTTAAATACTGGAGCTGCGAAGCCGCGCTGAAATATGGAGTATCAGGTATCCCGCAGAACTTCCTGATCGATCCTTCCGGGAAGATTATTGCGAAGAACCTGCGGGGAGAGGCGTTGCATAAGAAGCTGGCGGAGTTGCTGTAGGTGCCCGCGAAGATATTTTCCGCAAGGTTATTTCACGCGATTGCTTCGTGCCTCGCAACGCAAAGGAGCAGAGACGCAAAGAGTGGTTGAGGTGCTGCAGGTTGATTGGGTGTTTTCTCGCAACGACGCTACGACGCAACGCCTTGTTTGATTGCAGGCTTATTTTGTTTTCAGGCATTTCTTTTGTGCCTTCATTTGCCATTTATGGCCAAATCGTAATTATAAGGGTGTGTCCTCATTTGCAGGCGCACCCTTTTTTTTGTGCAATGATTGTAGATTAAATCAAACGTGGGGAATGACTTGTATAAAAAAGAAGCCTACACTTAAAACGGTCCAAATACAAACAAGGCGTTGCGTCGTAGCGAGAAACAAAACAAATACCTCTTAAAGAAAATCCCGCTAACTAATCAAGGCTTTGCGTCCTTGCTCCTGCGAGGAACGAAGCAGGAAGCAGTTGCGTGAAAGAAAAAACTTCTCTTCAAAGAAGCCCCTGCCAACCAATTAACGCTTTGCGTCCTTGCTCCTTTGCGTTGCGAGGCACGAAGCAATTGCGTGAAAAAAACATCCTAAAAAAACACCCTGTCACCAGCAGGTTTTCCTCCCATTCCTCGTCCAACGAAACACATACACACAACATGTAAAGAACCACCTCAAAATTCTTTATATGAACCAACCTTTTCGCCACGTGGCATTTTTATTGAAAATCAAGCGCACTCATTCCTTGCAATGGCTGTGCTGCTTATGTTTTGCCCTTATTTCATTTCAGCCTTTGTTCGCCCAGCAATTTCGTCCTGCTGCTTTTGAGGAAGAAGTAATTGCCGTGGTGAAAAAAGTAAGTAGCGCTTCCGTGCGCATTTCAGGATACGATTCTGCAAGAAATACAGCAACAGGCGGGAAATTCAGCGGCGTGGTGGTAAGCGCCGATGGATTGGTGCTCACTGCCGCCCATGCATCCCGGCCCAATGTAAAGTACAAACTCTTCTTCCCTGATGGCAAAGAGGCCATTGGCGTGGGTTTGGGCCGTATCGGAACCGTGGATGCAGCTTTGATAAAAATTATTGATCCGGGAACATGGCCCTATGCTGAGATGGGCTGGTCGTATGGATTAAAAGAGTACCAGCCCTGCCTGAGCATTGCCTATCCGGCGAGCATCGAAACCAATAAGGCGCCGGTGGTACGGTTGGGCTACGTGGCCGAACCTGTTTCGCGTTCGGGCATGATCCGCTCTACCTGTCTGATGGAGCCCGGCGATTCCGGCGGACCGTTATTCGATATGTTCGGGAGGGTGATTGGTATCCATAGCCGGATAGATGTGGCGCTGGACGTGAACCTGGAAATCCCGGTGGATCATTTTCGTAAATACTGGACTGCTTTGCATGCGCCTGAGAACTACCGGGGCAGGGAATTGCCCGCGGAAGACAATGTGGGTATAGACCCTCTCGATGGCAAACAAAAAGTACACCCGCAACTCGCTGCTTTGTCCGGATTGTTTAATGAAGGAAAGCAAAATACTGTGTCGGTAATGAACGGTGTTGCGGGAACACCCGTAGCCTGGGGTACCGTTGTTGCGTTGAAAGGTGCCAAAGAAAAATACATTTTAAGCAAAAGTTCACTTGTGGGCAACGATCCTTTCGTTCAGATAGGTGCACGTTCTTCCAAAGCTACCATCCTGAAACGGGATGATTCCCTTGATGTGATATTGCTGAAAGCAGATATTCCGGCTAACGCGGTGGAACTTTCCGCAGCGTACGCAGATACCCTTCTTGCGGATGCGGCAGGCAGTTTCCTGGTTTCCGTAGCGCCTTCCGGAACTAAAAGAGTAGGTGTTTTTTCTGCCGCGCCGGTTGCCGTTCCGGGAAGATCGGGCATCGGATTTCTGGGGGTGATGTCGGAGCAGTTGAACGGGAAACTGAGTTTGCGCGAAGTGGTACAGCGTTCTCCTGCAGAACTGAGCCGGTTACAGAAAGGAGATTTGCTGCATACTGTGAATGGAACTGACGTAAGTTCTCCTGAAGAATTGTCGAAAGCGCTGGAGCGCTTCAAGCCCGGAGATTCGGTGGAGCTGAAAGTGAACCGTAACGACAGCGCTTTCGCGGTATTCGTGAGGTTAGGTGCAAGGCCTGAAATGGAGCGCCATGCTGCCGACAGGCTGGAAGAAGGTAAAAGTGTGCGCAAAGATGGTTTCGCCCGCGTATTTGTTCACGATACACCTGTTCGCCCCGAAGAATGCGGCGGCCCGTTATTCAACAGGAGTGGCGCGTTCCAGGGGATCAATATCGCCCGTTTAAGCAGAACATCCACGCTGGCCGTTCCTTATACTGTGTTATACGATTTTGTGCGGAATGCCGCCACCGGAGAATGAATCCCCGGTAGCTTACACACAATGCTGTACCTTTGCGGCTCAATAGCTTGCGCATGATGCGGAAACGGATCAGGCGGTTCTCGCGCCTGTCGAAGTATGTCGTTTATAAAGAAACCCTTGTTGATGCGAAGGAACATTTCTGGTCGTTCATCGGTTCCTTCTTTGGGATCGGGCTTATCGCGTTCCTCCAGAGTAAGGTGCTGCTTTCCCAGGACAATGTATTGCTGATCGGTTCCTTCGGAGCTTCCAGCGTGCTGGTGTACGGCGCCATCCAGAGCCCGTTGTCGCAACCCCGTAACCTGATCGGCGGGCATGTGATTTCAGCGCTGGTAGGGGTGAGTATTCAACAACTTTTGCCGGACCTGCTTTGGTTGTCGGCGCCGCTGGCGGTTTCCGCCTCCATCGTATTGATGCAGATAACGAAGACGCTCCATCCGCCAGGCGGGGCCACCGCGCTGATCGCCATCATCGGTTCTGAAAAAATCAAAGCGCTGGGCTATTGGTACGTGCTCTCTCCTGTACTTACCGGGGTGCTTATCCTCTTTCTGACGGCTGTGATTTTCAATAATATGACACCGGAACGCAGTTATCCCACCAATAAAAGGTTTACACGGGTCTGGAAAAGGTTGATCGTTTCCAGGAGATTGTTCCGGGGAAGATGATATCCTGCTGAACGATTTTTGGATTCGGACATGTTGAATTTTTCTTCAGCCGGCAATCATAAAAAGCATACTTCAATACCAACCAAAGCGGCGGTCTCTTGCAAGGATCGCCGCTTTGTATTTGAAGGATACACACAAAATCTTCCCTCAAAACACCTTTTTTCAATCTTATTTTCTACATTTGATTCTGTTATAGTATAGAATAGGATAGATTATTTACCAATCTATTGATTTCTAATTAGATAACGATTTTACTTGCATTCCAGATAAGTACAATGAATACCGTTTTTGAACAGATTTATGAGATGGAAGGCGCGCATGGCCTGTCGAAACACGAACAACTTGTGAACGGCATCCTGAACGCCATTCAGAATAAAACCTTAGCCCAGGGCGATATGTTGCCCTCTGTAAACAACCTGATCAACGAGTTCGGTTTTGCCAGAGAAACCATTGCCAAAGCATACAAGGACCTCGTGAAAAGAGGCATAGTGGAATCGAAAAACCGCGTAGGCTTTTTCGTATCGAATGTGGATGTGAAACAACACCTGAGGGTAGCCCTTATTTTATTCGCCTTTGATGCATTCCAGGAAACCTTCTACAAAACTTTCCGCTCCCGCGTGGGAAAAGGGGTGCATATAGATGTGTTCTTTCACCACAACAATATAGATGTGTTTGAAAGCACCATCAATAAAGTGCGCGGACAATACGGCATGTACGTGGTGGCGCCTATCCCGCATACCCGCACACCGAAAATTCTGGAAGCGCTGCCCATGAATAATTTCCTGATGATTGACCGCTATGAAAAGATAGGGTCCGATCATTCCTATATCGCGCAGGAATTTGAGCAGTCTTCTTATCGCGTATTCATGGAATTGAAAGATACCATCCGCACTTACGAAGGCATGGTGTATTACCACCGTCCGGCAGCGGATACGCCTATCGAGATACTGCACGCCTATAAGAAATTCGTGAAAGAAGTAGGTATCAACAGTGAAATACGTGCGGAATACCTCGCCGGTACCATCGAAAAGGGAAAGGTGTATTTCACCATCAACAATACTGAGTTGTGGAACATGCTGAAGGATTGTAAGCTGAAAGGGTTGTTGCCCGGGAAAGATGTAGGTATTCTGTCGCACAACGACGAAGTGGTGAAAGAACTGATTATGGACGGCATCACCACCTATTCCGCAGATTTTAAAGTAATGGCTGAAAAGGCGGCGGATTTTGTATTGAAAAGAAAAAAGATACAGGAAATAGTTCCCACCGTACTCATCAGAAGGAACTCACTGTAACGATTAGCCGATAACTACCATGAACCAGACCGGGCTCATAGGATTTTTTTTGTTCCTGACATTGGTTGCCCTCATTTCCATCTTCAAAACAAGGAAGGTGAAACTGAATACGACCGCAGCCTATTTTATGGGGAACCGGTCGCTGGGCTTCTGGATGGTGGGCACCTCTCTTTTTCTTACCAACATCAGTTGCAACCAGTTCATCGGCGAAAACGAATTCGTGTACACCAACGATATGTCGGTAATGGCCTGGGGGATGAGTTCCATCCTCGCCATGCTGATTGTGGCGGAGTTTTTCCTGCCGGTTTACCTGAAGATGGGCGCGGTAACCACACCTGATTTTCTGGAGCAACGTTTTGGCAGGAGTATGAAGCGCATTGTGTCCCTGATCTTTCTGGCCAGCTATCTTGTTAGTCTTATCCCTACTGTGTTGTACGGCAGCGCGGTGGCGCTGAATGGCATTTTTCATATCGACACGGCATTGGGGATCAGCTATTTTTCGGCCATCTGGATATTGGTGGTGCTGGTGGGCATTATCGGTTGTTGTTACACAGTACTGGGTGGATTGCGCGCCATTACGGTTTCTGATCTTGTGCAGGGGCTGGGTATGCTGATTGGCGGCTTCCTGTTGCTCTGGTTCAGCCTGCAATACCTCGGCGACGGCAGTGTGCTTCATGGAATTGAAAAGATCACCGGGTCGGAGAAAGAACACCTGAATGCGATCGGTGGTGCGAACGATCCCATTCCGTTCAGTACACTGTTTACGGGAATGTTCCTGATCAACCTGTATTACTGGGGTATGGAGCAATACATTGTGCAGCAGGTGCTGGCTTCGAAGAGTTTGTCGCAAGGGCAGAAAGGGATTTCCCTCGCCTGCGTGGGCAAACTGATTTCTCCGTTGCTCCTCAATGTGCCGGGGTTGATCGCGGTGCATCTTTACCCCGACATCACCAATACGGCCACGGTGTTCCCAAAGTTGGTGAGTGATGTGTTGCCGTCTTTGTTAACAGGCTTCATGGCAGCCATCGTGTTCGGCGCAGCCATCAGTACGTTCAATGCGGGACTGAACAGTTCAGGAACATTGTTCATCATGAACCTGTATAAACCCTGGCGCAAAGATGCGGCCAGCGACAAAGAACTGGTAAGAACAGGTCGCATTTTCCAGGTCACCATCACGGTGCTGGCGATGTGCTTTTCACCTTTCATCTTGTATTTCGATGGCGGGTTCTACCATTATATTCAAAAAATATCCAGCTTTTTCAGTGTGCCGGTATTCACGGTAATGATCATTGGATTGTTGACGAAACGGGTGCCGGAAATAGCCGCGAAAGTGGGACTGGTATTCTTTCTCGTGATGTATGGCATCAGTCAGTTCCTCGTGGATACCGGGCTGAATTACCTGCATGTACTGGCTGTTTTATTCCTGCTGTCGGTGGCGCTGATGTTGCTGATCGGGAAATTAAGGCCCATGCCTGTGGCCTACACCGCTAAAAATATGGCGATGGTGAACATGCGGCCCTGGCGCGCACGGTATTGGTTCTTTGCGGCGTTGCTGTTGCTTATGGCGGGCATGTTCCTGCTTTTCTCTGAATACGGGCTCGCGGCGTAAACGCTGGGCTTTTTATACTGTACTCATTTTAAAAAATCAATCTGAAGGATGAAAAATTTGATCAGGGTTTTTGGTGTTTTGTTGTTGCTGATAGAAGGAATGGCCGCTTCGGCACAACAACAGATCGCGATAGAAACAGAAAAAATCAGCCTGATATTCACCGTGGGTGATCATGGAAGATTGTACCAGTCGTACCTGGGGAATAAATTGTCTCCGGCATCAAAAGCATTGCTTGCTCCAGGCCATGGCGAAGCTTACGTGCCATCAGGAGGAGATAATCTTTTTGAGCCTGCGGTAAGAATGATTCATGCCGATGGCAATCCTTCATTGGAACTGGTGTATGAATCGCATGCCGTTAAAAATGAAAGCGGGTACACTACTACCAGTATCGTGCTGAAGGATATGGTGTACCCGGTGAAAGTGGTACTACATTTCAGCGCTTTCAGCAAAGAGAATGTGCTGAAAGAATGGGTGGAGATTTCGCATACAGAAAAAGCGCCCGTTCAGCTTACGCATTTCGCTTCTTCAATGTTGCATTTCAAAGCGGACGATTACTGGCTCACGCAGTTCCATGGCGATTGGGCAGAGGAAATGCACGTAGCAGAAACAAAACTTACCAGCGGCATCAAGATCATCGACAGTAAACTCGGTACCCGCGCCAATATGTACCAGACCCCGGCGTTCGCGCTGGCTGCCAACCAGCCCGCTACGGAAGAGGAAGGAGAAGTGTTGCTGGGTACGCTGGCCTGGACGGGCAACTTTCAGTTCGCGTTTGAAGTGGATGAAAAGCAGCAACTGCGCGTAGTTTCAGGAATGAATCCTTTCGCTTCAGAATATACGCTGGAACCCAAAAAAACTTTTACCACACCAGCATTTATTTTCACCTACAGCAATACCGGAAAGGGACAGGCTTCCCGCAACCTCCATGCATGGGGCAGGAACTACGGGGTGCTGAATGGCAGCAAAGAAAGGATGACCCTCCTCAACAACTGGGAGGCCACACAGTTTGATTTCGATGAAAAGAAACTCACCGCTTTGTTCGGTGAAGCCAAAGAACTTGGGGTGGATATGTTTCTGCTCGATGATGGCTGGTTCGGCAACAAATATCCCCGTCACAGCGACAATGCCGGTCTGGGCGATTGGGATGCCAATAAAAAAATACTCCCGAATGGTGTAGGTGCATTGGTAAAAGCAGCCAATGAAAAAGGCGTGAAATTCGGCATCTGGATAGAACCGGAAATGGTGAACCCGAAAAGCGAATTGTATGAGAAGCATCCGGACTGGGTACTGAAACTGCCGAACAGGAAAGAGCATTATTTCCGCAACCAACTGGTGCTGGACCTGATCAATCCACAGGTGCAGGACTTTGTATACAAACTCGTGGATGATTTGCTTACCAGCAATCCCGGCATCGCCTACATTAAATGGGATTGCAACAGGATGATGACGAACACCTATTCTCCGTTTCTGAAAAACAAACAGTCCCAGGTGTACATCGATTATGTGAAAGGCTTCTATACCGTAATGGAAAGAATCAGGAAGAAGTATCCCACGTTGCCCATCATGTTGTGCTCCGGCGGTGGCGGCAGAACAGATTATGGGGCACTTCAGTATTTTACGGAGTTCTGGCCAAGCGATAATACCGATGGTGTGGAACGCATTTTCATACAATGGGGCTACTCTTATTTCTTCCCTGCAAATACCATCGCTGCGCACATCACCTCGTGGGGCAAACAGCCTTTGAAATTCAGGACCGACGTGGCTATGATGGGCCGGTTGGGATATGATATCAACCTGGCGCACCTTTCTGAAACGGATGTCGCTTTCAGCAAAGCCGCTGTAAAGAAATACAAAGAACTGAGTTCCGTGGTAGGGCAGGGAGATTTGTTCCGGCTCATAGCGCCAACTATGGATGGAAGGTCCGCTCTGATGTATGTGGATAGCCTCCGGCAGAAAGCAGTCCTCTTCGCTTATACGCTTCATCCAAGATATGGAGAGAACTGGTCTGCGGTAAAACTCAAAGGGTTGGACCCCCTGAAGAAATATGTGGTAAATGAAACCAATATTTACCCCGGGACAAACGCCTCCCTGGCAGAAAATGGTAAAACATTTACCGGGGAATACCTCATGGAAAAAGGATTGATGGTGTCGCAAAGCAATGCGCTTTCCAGTACTGTGATCGAATTAACGGAGGTGAAATAAATTTTCTTAACCGGGAAAATGAGTAACATGAAGAAAGTTTTTTGTTGGAAAAGTCTTGCGCCTGCCCTGTGGATGTTCTGCCTTTTGCTGCCGGTATTCGCGACCGCTTCCGGTGGCCGGAAGGATTCGGTATTGATGATGCCTTTCGGGAAGAACAGTTATATCCGTTACGCACTCGAACGTGGTACTTACGATGTTTATGTAAAAGGAAAAGCGCTATTGCTGAATGTGTATGCGCAATACAACGGAGCAGACAGTGGCGATAGCCGGAAATTTTCATTCAATTCCTATGCCGTTAAAACGCTGAAAGATGCTTTTGGAAAAGGGAAAAGATTCATGGTGGAACGTGGTAACGGTTCAGCACGAATGCAACAGTTTTTCTACCTATATCCCGGGAAAGATTATTTTCTGGTACAGGTAAATAAATACGCTGCACATGCGGGAGCGAACCATATTTCACCCATCGCTGGCGCTACTGCTATCGTACCGGAAGGGGGTGAGCGCAGGGCGCTGTTTGTGCCTTTTGACAATGATATGTGGGTGCGCTACAATGCATATACACTGGAAGGTGCTCATTATACAAGCAGTGAAGTAACGGCTTTGTACAACAATGGGAGTCGTGAAGGAATGGTGATTGGTTCCATAGAACATGAAGTATGGAAATCCGGTGTGCAGGTAAAACACCTTTCAGGGAGCCAGGTTGCCGTTAGCGCCTTCGGCGGTTACACGGATAGCGTTGTTACGCACGATAGAAATCCGCATGGAATGGTCGGAAGCAACGATACCGTATGCCATTCTCCCAAAATGATGGTGGGCTTTTTTACCGATTGGCGGGAAGGAATGGAGACCTATGCAAAGCTGAACCGGTTGGCCGAGCCGCCGGTTGTTTTTAAATGGACAAAAGCCACACCAATGGGGTGGAACAGTTGGGGCGCCATTCAAACCAATATATCATTGGACAATGCAAAGAAGGTAGTCGATTTTTTTGCCGACTCCTGCAAAACCTTCCGCAACGCGGACAGTACTTTATACATTGATATAGATTCTTACTGGGACAACCTCACAGGTGGCATGACCGGCGACTTCTCCGCGTTGGCGGCATTCTCCGCTTATTGCAAACAGAAAGGATTGCAACCTGGTATTTACTGGGCGCCCTTCGCCGACTGGAGCAAAACCCCACGTAATATGGAAGTGGGACCATACCGCTATGAAGAAACCTGGTTGAAAGCGAAAGGTACACCAATGGATATTGACGGTGCACGGGCCATGGACCCCACACATCCCGGTACCCAACAACGTATGGCTTATTTGTTGAATCGCTTTAAAGAAGCGGGTTTCACCATGATAAAAGTGGACTTCCTGGGCCATGGTGCGCTGGAAGCCGACCACTTCGCTGATCCTTTGGTTACAACTGGTATGCAGGCTTACAAAGTGGGTATGGCTTTCATGGACAGCGTACTGGACGGCTCTATGTTATTGTATGCCGCCATTTCTCCCAATATGGCCACCGCACGGTACGTGCACATGCGGCGCGTGGCCTGCGACGCGTTCAGCGCCATCGACAATACGGAATATACATTGAACAGTACGGGTTATGGTTGGTGGCAAAGCAGTCTTTACGATTTTATTGATGGTGACCATGTTGTTTTCGGAAAGGAAAAGGAAGGTGCCAACCGGGCACGACTCGCTTCCGCTATTGTGACCGGAACACTGATTACCGGGGATGATTTCGCTCAACAAGGGCAATGGACCAGCACTGCAAAAAACTTACTTCAACAAAACGATTTGCTCCGGATCATGGAAGATGGAAAGAGCTTCCGTCCGGTAGAAGCGAATACAGGTAATAAAGGCGTGGAGCTCTTTGTAAAAAAACAGGGAAAGCATACTTATATCGCGGCATTTAATTTCGGAAAGGAGAAAAAAACATTCCGTTGCTCCCCGGAAAGGATCGGGCTGAAACGAGGAAGCCATCTTGTGCTTCAATCCCTTTTTTCAGGAGCGGTTACACCATTTGAGGAGGAGTTGTCTTTTGAAGTGCTGCCTGAAGATGCCGCAATTTATCAAATCATTCAGCGGAATTGACAACTGTCTTTAAAGCAGGAATATTTTTTTTGCAAAGCGCTGAAAAAAGATATATTTGTACTAGTATAGTATAGTATAGAACAGATGGTTTTGAAAGTAGCGTTTCTTATTTGGCGTTGCCTTCCTGTCCGCTGCTCATACTTATTTTAAAGCCAATAATTGCTTATTATATGATCAGGAGATTTGCTTGCTGCATGTGGCGGATTACTGCCCATTCTTCCCGTTCGTTCCATTTTTTATTTTCCCTCACCTTTATTACAATGCTGTTTATGGCCGGTGATGTGGTGGCGCAAACACCTTCGCGCATCACCATTACCGGTACTGTTAAAGACACTTCCGGCCGGGTATTGGAGGGTGCCAGTGTGGTCACCAACACAAAGAACGCATTGTCTACCGCTACCGACAGGAACGGTAAATTTGTGTTGGAAGTGCCGGTTGGTACTGAGTTCCGGGTTTCTTTCGTAGGATACCTGGAACAATCTTTCCAGGCCACAGCGTTGCGAAGGGAATTCACCATTGTTTTACACGAGGCATCGGCCGCGGGCGAAGAGATCGTGGTAACTGCTTTTGGAAAGAAGCAGCGCCGGGAAGCCGTGGTGGGCTCCGTTTCCAGCGTGAACCCGGAAGACCTCAAGATTCCCTCGAGTAACCTTACCAATGCATTGGCGGGGCAGGTAGCCGGGGTAATCGCGTTCCAGCGTATCGGACAACCGGGAGCGGATAATTCCCAGTTCTTTATTCGTGGGGTAACCACACTGGGTTACAGCGCCAGTCCGTTGATTCTTGTAGATAACATAGAACTTACTGCAAACGACCTCGCGCGTTTGCAGGTGGATGATATCGCCAGCTTCTCTATTCTGAAAGATGCCAGCGCCGCCGCACTATATGGCGCACGGGGCGCGAATGGGGTGATCCTGGTGACCACCAAAGAAGGTAAATCGGGTAAGGCGAAGATCAACTTCCGCATCGAGAACTCTTCTTCCCGCCCAACTAAAAACCTGGAACTGGCCGACCCCATCACCTTCATGAACGCGTTCAACGAAGCGGTGACCACACGCGATCCGCTTGCAACTCCGTTCTTTACACCCAACGAAATTATTAATACCAGGGCCACCCTGAACAAGGAGCCTGGTCATAACCCCTACGTATATCCCGCTGTGGATTGGATGGATGTTCTGTTCAAAGACAAAACCACCACACGCAGAGCCAACTTCAGTGTATCCGGCGGAACAGATGTAACCAAATATTATTTCGCGGGAAGTTACTCGCGCGACAATGGCATCATGGAAGTGAACCCCGTGAACAACTTTAATACCGGCATGAAGTTCGAGAACTACCAGTTGCGTTCCAATATCAACGTGAAGGTGACCAAAACCACGGAAGCTGTGGTGCGCCTATGGGGGAATTTTAATGATTACACAGGACCTATCACGGGCGATCAATCGGGCATCGCCACCGATCTTTACAACCAGGCACTGCATACCAGTCCGGTTGCTTTCCCCGCTTTCTATCTGCCCGACAGCGCCACCATGCTGAACAACCACATTTTATTCGGCAACTCCCTGCGTTCGGGTAACCTGCTCCGTAACCCTTATGCCTCGCTGATGTATGGCTATAAGAACTTCTCTGAATCGCGGATATCTGCACAGTTCGAACTGAACCAGGATTTCAATTTTATCACGAAAGGATTGTCGTTCAGAGGAATTTTCAGCACCAACCGGTATTCTTATTTTGACATCAGCAGGAACTATCTTCCTTTCTATTATTCCTGGAATACCTACGATCCTGCTTCCAACGAATACACTCTGCGCTGGCTGAACGATCAGCCGGGACAGGCACAGGAATTCCTCGGTTACAACGAAGGACAGAAAAACATCTTCAGTTATATCTACCTGCAAGGCGCACTCGATTACAACCGCGCTTTCGGGTTGCACAACCTGAGCGGCGCGCTCATCGGCACCAGGCAGCAAACATTATATGGGAACGCCGGCAGCTTGCTGAACTCTTTGCCTTTCAGAAACCTTGGTCTTTCAGGAAGGGTATCCTATTCTTATGATAGCCGCTACTTCGTGGAAGGAAACTTCGGATATAATGGCTCTGAACGTTTCGCGCCCGATAACCGTTGGGGTTTCTTCCCCACAATTGGTGCGGGGTGGGTGATATCCAACGAAAAGTTCTGGGGCGGAAGAATCGCCGATTACATTACCCGGCTTAAACTGCGCGGGAGTTATGGTCTCGTAGGAAACGACAACATCGACAGCCGTCGTTTCTTCTACCTTTCCAGCGTAAGGCCTCGCGGCGGGCCGCAGGCCTGGTTCGGTACCAACAACAGTGTAACCATGAGCGGTACTGCCATCGATGCTTATCCTAATCCCGATGTTACCTGGGAAACAGGAAGAAAATCGAACCTCGCCCTGGAACTCACCATCGCGAAGAACCTGAACATCACGGCTGAAATTTACAAGGAACACCGCTACAATATTCTCATTCCGCGTGGATACATTCCCGTTACCGTTGGTATTGAAAGTTCCGCCGCAAATAACCTGCGGGCCAATCTTGGGGAAATGGATTCCAAAGGGCTGGACCTGAACCTGAGTTACAAAAAAACGTTCTCTAAAAACCTTTGGGCCTCCGTAATGGGGAACCTCACGGTCGCCTCCAGCAAGATCGTCAGCTTTGAAGAACCCGAATACAACTACGATTACCGCTTCATTACGGGACATCCCGGCGGACAACCATTCGGTTACATCGCGGAAAGACTTTTTGTGGACGATAAAGAAGCGCTGAACGCACCCACCCAACTTTTCGGTGATGGTTTCAGGCCCATGGGCGGAGATATTAAATACAGAGACATCAACGAAGATGGGGTGATTAACCAGGATGATCAGGTGCCCATCGGATTGCCTTTCACGCCTGAAATTATCTATGGATTCGGGTTCTCCCTGGGCTATAAAAATTTCGACCTCAATGCTTTCTTCCAGGGCCTCGCAAGGGAATCCTTCTTTATTGACGCGCAGAACACAGCGCCTTTTGTGAACAATGCCCAGTTGCTGAAAGCTTATGCCGAGAACCACTGGTCGGAAGAAAACCAAAACCTCTACGCACTTTGGCCGCGCCTCTCGCCGAACCATATCGCCAACAACACCCAACGCAGCACCTGGTGGATGCGGGATGGCAGTTTCATGCGGTTGAAATCGTTGGAGGCCGGGTTCACCGTTCCGAAGAAATGGTCCGGTACACTACATGCGGAGAACATCCGCATCTACTTCAGCGGACTGAACCTGCTCACCTTCAGTAAGTTCAAAATGTGGGATCCCGAACAGGCGGGTAACGGTTTCGCCTACCCGATACAGAAAGTGGTGAACCTGGGTGTGAACATTAACTTCTAACCGAAAAAGTGAAAACGATGAAACGATTGACCAATATAACTTCCCTCGCCATCGCAGGCATGCTGCTCCTGACTTCCTGCAAAAAATACCTGGACATTACGCCAGACAATGTGGCTACGCTGAACAGCTCGTTCACCAATGCCAACGAAACACAGGCTTATCTTTTCGGTTGCTATTCTACATTACAATCAATGGCCGACGTAAGAAGAAACCCCGGTTTCACCAGCTCCGGAGAAGTGATCTTCCCCATCAACCTCCAGGACCAGACCACATTGGGCGGAGCAGGCGGCGACGCGGGTTTCAACATAATGCGCGGTCTCCAGAACAGCGCCAACCCGCTGCTCAATTACTGGGACGGCTACAACCAGGGCCTCAACCTGTGGCAGGCCATCCGTATGTGCAATACTTTCCTGGACAATGTTCATATCCCGCGCGATCTTCCCGAGTTCCAACGGAAAAGATGGGCGGCAGAAGCCAGGTTCCTCAAAGCATACTACCACTATTGGCTGATCAGGATGTATGGCCCTATCCCCATCGCTGATGTGGCTATTCCCGTGAATGCCCCTGCGGAAGTGGTGCGGCAGAAACAACAAACACTCGATTCCTGTTTTAATTATGTGGTGAAGCAACTGGATTCCGCGATCGTAGACCTGCCACCCACCATACAAAACGCCGCTGCCGAAGCGGGCCGCATCTCCGGTACCATCGCACTTGCGGTAAAGGCCGAAGTGCTCACCACACAGGCCAGCCCATTGTTCAACGGTAACCCCGATTATGCCTCCTTCAAAGGCAAGGACGGCGAAAATCTTTTCCCCCTTACCTACGATGAAAACAAATGGCGCCGCGCCGCAGAAGCCTGCCGCATAGCAATAGATGCCGCTGAACAGGCAGGACACGACCTCTACCAACTCAGGACCACAGGCAATATTGTTCACATCTCTGATGAGACCCGTCGCCTGCTGACCCTGCAAGGCGCATTTGTAGACAGTTGGAACGCAGAACAGGTCTGGACGCTCAACCCCGGCTTCGGCTGGCAATACATGGCTTCTCCCAGGGTGACCGCTGAAGCCGCCGCCAACGTGTTCGCCGTTTACTCGAACTTCTCGGTGCCCGTGGGGCAGTCTGAAATATTCTATTCCGCCAACGGCGTACCCATCAGCGAAGACAAGAACTGGGACTATGCCAACAGGTATAAAACCCAGCCCGGAGACGATGCGCATGCTTTCTACCTCAAAAAAGGATACACCACCGCGATCGGTAATTTTAAACGTGAACCGCGTTATTATTCCAGTGTTTCCTTCGATGGTGGCATCTGGTTCGGTTCAGGTACCACAGACGACCGCGTAGCCAACCACATCAACGCAGTGAACGGACCAGCCGCACCACCCGACAGATTGCGTTACAACGCTACCGGCTACTGGGCCAAAAAACTGGTGCCTTACCAAACCACTTTCGGACAAAATAGCGTACAGCAAAATTATTCATGGCCCTTTATGCGTCTTTCAGGATTATGGTTGCTGTATGCAGAATGTCTGAACGAAGCAAATGGTCCTGGGTCTGAAGTGTATGAACTCATCAACAGGGTAAGAACCCGTGCCGGATTGCCCGGCGTAGTGGAAGCATGGCAACAGCATTCCCGCAATCCTACCAAACCCTCCTCCAAAGAAGGACTCCGGCAGATCATCCACCAGGAGCGGAGGATAGAACTGGCTTTCGAAGGACAGGCAGGATGGGACCTCCGCCGCTGGAAAGAATTGCAGCAGGTACTCACAGCGCCTATCCAGGGCTGGAGCGTATTCAACAGAACAACTACAGGCTACTATCAGTTGTCTACGGTGTATCAACCTGTATTCGCCCGCCGCGACTACCTGTTCCCGATACAGGATTACGACCTGCTCACGAACCCTAACCTGGTTCAAACCCTTTACTGGTAAACATTCTATTTACTTTAATCTTGTTATATGAGACATTCTTATAAAAATTGTATCACCTTACTCGTACTAACGGCGGGCATGGTATTGCAGTTGGCTTGCAGTAAGTCTGATCAGTACAACGGCGTCATCTCCAACGATCCCACCAAACCAGGTCCCGTTACCAATGTGAAAGTGGACAATTTCAATGGCGGCGCCCACATCACCTACAGCCTGCCGGATTCAAAAAACATTCTGTATGTGCAGGCGGAGTATAAGATCAACGGAAGTACTTCGCGGCAATCTAAATCTTCTTACTATTCCGATACCGTTACAGTGGGTGGTTTTGAAGAAAGCAAAGACTACGATGTTACCTTATTCACGGTCAGCCGTTCCAATGTGAAATCGGATTCTGTAGTGGTGAAGGTGCGGCCTCAAACACCGCCATACCAGTTGGTGGTACCTACCATTGAAATATCCAGCGACTTCGGTGGCGTACGGATAAAAGCGAAGAATGCCGTGCGGGCCGAAATAGGATTGATCACCATCACCATGAACGCCGTAACCCGGAAAAGGGAAATTATTTCCCAGCATTATACCAACCTCGATTCCATCTCCTTCGCGTTAAGAGGATATGATACGATTCCACGTGAATTCGGGGTGTATGTAACCGATAAATGGGGTAATATTTCAGACACCGTGCTGAATACCATCACCCCGATCTATGAAACACAAATGAGCAAGTCCCGTTTCCAGCCTTACGTACTGCCGAAAGATGCCAGAACCGGTTTTGGCTGGGTGTTGCAGAACATCTGGGATGGCAATACAGGTTCCCCTGGTTACCATACGGAACAGCCCATTCAGCCGCTGGTATGGCCCGCGGTGATCACTTTCGATATGGGGCAGGCCGCGAAACTGAGCCGCTACACCATTTGGAACCGGGGCATCGATGGCAGTGGCAACTGGTTGTGGCAGGCGGGCGCACCGCAGGAATGGGTGTTATGGGGCAGGGCAGACGCTCCTGTAGACGAGACCATGCCGGATGAAAGCAACCGACCGTCGGTTGGTGGCACCACCCCGAACGGCTGGATCAACCTCGGCGTGTTCACGGCGCTGGATAAACCCTCTAAGTTGCCCAACCCTTTGTACACCAATGCCGACCTCGCTTTCTGGAACGCAGGCTTCAGCTATAACTTTTCGCTGGCGCTGCCGAAAGTAAGGTATATCCGCTTTGAATGCCTCTCGAACATGGCGCTTACCAATACCTTTTTTAACGTGGCAGAACTGACGTTCTGGGGCGACGACCGGTAGTATGCGCCGTTGCTCATAGGGTCCATGATCACATTTTATGAAACGAAAAATTAACGGGATGAAAAATATTCCTTCTTTCAAAATACTTACGTTAGGCTGCCTGCTGGTGGCGTTGTCCTGCTCTAGGAAAGCAACAGATTTTAAAGACTTTCTCGACGATAAGGAACTGGTGTTCCCCGGGAAAGTAACCAACGTAACCGTGCTTCCGGGCAAGCAAAGGCTCATGCTGAAATGGGCGCCAAGTCCTGATCCGTCTATTACAAAATACCTCGTGTACTGGAACAATAAAATGGATTCCCTGGTGGTGAACGCTACTTCGCACGATCCGAAAGACACAGTTTCCGTATTAATCAATAACCTCGACGAATACAATTATTCTTTCCAGTTGTTCGCCTACGATGCAGAAGGCAACAGGTCGGTGGTAACAGAACTCAACAACGCGCAGAGTTATGGCGCTACTTACCAGAACAGCCTGTACAACCGGCTCCCGCGGGAGAATACCCCTTATGTGGTGAACAACGATGGTTCCGCCACCCTGTATTTTGTTTCGCCGGATACCATCAACATCACCACACGTATTCAATACACCAATGCGGCCGGACAAGCTTCTGTGGC